>NZ_CAMBTS010000014.1 GCF_945870625.1 Novosphingobium sp. Chol11
AACTCCGTTCGTTAAGGGCCCGTATCAGGTAGCCCAGACCAGGCGGTGGGGTGTGCCGCCGAAACTTCCCCAATTGATTGAAACCAGCCGTTTAGCCCAGCAGTTCCTGCTCAAGCTTCTTGGCCATTTCCTCGATGTTTTCCGGCGGCCAGCCGGGGATGTCCATGCCCAGACGCAGACCCATCGACGAGAGCACTTCCTTGATCTCGTTCAAGGACTTGCGGCCGAAGTTCGGGGTGCGCAGCATCTCGGCTTCCGACTTCTGCACCAGATCGCCAATGTAGATGATGTTGTCGTTCTTAAGGCAATTGGCCGAACGCACCGACAACTCCAACTCATCAACCTTCTTGAGCAGATAGCGGTTGAGCTGGTTGGCGTCGCTTTCTTCAGGCGTATGCGTCGGCATGCCGGGCATCATCGACGTCTGGCCCTGCGGCGTCTGATCGTCGAAGTGGACGAACAGGCAAAGCTGGTCCTGCAGGATCCGCGCGGCATAGGCCACAGCGTCTTCCGGCGTGACTGTGCCATCGGTTTCGACCGTCAGATTGAGCTTGTCATAGTCAAGCTCCTGCCCAATGCGCGCATTGTCGATCTTGTAGGAGACCTGTCGCACCGGCGAGTAAAGCGAATCGATCGGGATCAGGCCGATCGGTGCATCGGCCGGACGGTTGGCAACGGCGGGAACGTAGCCTTTACCGCTGTCGGCGGTCAGTTCCATGTTGAAGGTCGCGCCTTCGTCAAGGTTGCAGATCACCAGATCCTTGTTCAGCACTTCGATATCGCCGGTGACAGCGATATCGCCTGCCTTGACCTCGCCCGGGCCGGTGGCCGAAAGCTGCAGGCGCTTGGGGCCTTCGCCTTGCATGCGCAGCGCGATCTGCTTCACATTGAGCACGATGTCGGTCACATCTTCGCGCACCCCGGCCAGCGAGGAGAACTCGTGCAGCACGTTTTCGATCTTGATCGAGGTTACCGCTGCGCCTTGCAGCGAAGAGAGCAGCACGCGGCGCAGCGCATTGCCGAGTGTGAGGCCAAAACCACGCTCGAGCGGCTCTGCGACGAACGTCGCGCGGCGCTTCGGATCGTTGCCATATTTGATCTCGAGGGTGTTGGGCTTCTTCAGTTCCTGCCAGTTCTTGATGTTGACAGTCATGGAATTCCCCTAAAGGTTATCAGGTTCGTCGGCAGCCAGCTGAACAAGCCGTCACCGATCTCAAGATTGGGCAAGTGGCGCGGCCTCATCGAAGACCACGCCGCCCGCCAAGACAGGATCAGACGCGGCGACGCTTGGACGGGCGCACGCCGTTGTGCGGGATCGGGGTCACGTCGCGAATGGTGGTGATCGTGAAACCGACCGCCTGCAGCGCACGCAGCGCGCTTTCGCGGCCCGAACCAGGGCCCTTCACTTCGACTTCGAGCGTCCGCACGCCGTGCTCGGCTGCCTTCTTGCCCGCATCGTCAGCCGCAACCTGCGCCGCATAAGGCGTGGATTTACGACTGCCTTTGAAGCCCATCGTGCCGGCCGAAGACCAGCTGATGGTGTTGCCCTGGGCATCGGTGATGGTGATCATCGTATTGTTAAAGCTTGCATTCACGTGCGCCACACCACTGCTGATGTTCTTGCGCTCCCGCTTCTTAATGCGTTGAGGTTCGCGAGCCATTGACTTGAATCCTGTCGAGAAACTGGAAGGAAAAGCGTGATGCCCCTAGGCCTTGGCCCGGGGCACGGCGCCTTACTTCTTCTTGCCGGCAATCGCCTTGGCTTTGCCCTTGCGTGTGCGCGCATTGGTGTGGGTGCGTTGACCGCGAACCGGCAGCCCCTTGCGATGACGCAGCCCGCGATAGCAGGCCAGGTCCATCAGGCGCTTGATGTTCATCGCGGTGTTGCGGCGAAGATCGCCTTCCACCGTATGATCCGCATCGATGGTTTCGCGGATCTGGAGCACTTCGGCGTCCGACAGATCCTGCACGCGGCGGGTATGATCGATCCCGAGCTTGTCGGCGATCAACTTGGCCTTGTGCGCACCAATTCCGTGAATGTAGGTCAGCGCAATGATAACACGCTTATTCGTGGGGATGTTCACCCCGGCAATTCGAGCCACTTGTTTCTCCATGCTCCACAGAGCGGCGATGCGATATCGCGCCCCATCTCATCGCGTTCACCCTGCGCCGCAATGGAGCACCCATTGAGGCACCAATCCGGCAACGCGCATGTTTGCCCCAACGAGCAAACAACCATTTCCGGCTAAAGGTGAAGGGGGCGCTTAAGCGCAAACTAACAAACCGTCAACCGCAAAGCACAGCGAAAACGCAGTCTCTTTGCAGGCGGCAGAAAGATTCTCGTTGTATACCCGATCCAATGCGCAAGGTCAAAGCCGAGATGATGAACTGCGATCGGCCCCGACACGAACAGGCTTGGCGCGAACAGGATTGGCGCGAACAGGCCCGGCGCGAACAGGATTGTCCGCTGCCCAATGATGGGGCAACCGCGCATTGCTCCCGCAATAGGGAAAGATAGTCTAAGATGGAGGCAGTGAGGTGAACAGCCCGGTGATGCGCACGAAGTCTGTTCTGGCCGTTCTGGCTATGCTGGCGCCGATCAGCGCAGCGGCGCATGCCCGGCCCGCGCCGCCCGAAGCCGATCTCCCCGGCCCGCTGGAAGCCGGGTGGCAAGGGAGCAAGGTCTGCGTGCTGCTCCATGAGAACGCACAAGTTCGCGCGCTGCGCTGCACCTTCCCACCGGGTGGAGGGCACGAGCGACACTTTCATGCCGCGCATTGGGGCCATATTCTCGCGGGCTCGACGATGCAGATTACCTCGGCCAGCGGAACTGTCGTGCGCGAGCTGAAGGCTGGCGACAGCTGGTGGAGCGATGGGCTGGCGTGGCACGAAGCGCTCAACATCGGCCAAACCACCGGGATCTACCTCATTGTCGAACCCAAGGTGTCTGAAAAGCAAAGATAAGCGTCACGAAGTGGCCACCACGGGCGATCGCTCCGCCTGAAGCGGGTTGGACGCGCGCAGCCGCCATTTACGCGATCTTGACGGTTTCTCGTGATAGTATCGACCATGAATGCTTTGGCCTCTGAATTCGTAGCCGCGATGTCGCCGCTCCCCGCCCCCGGCTCCGTGCTCGACCCGGCCAACTTCTTTGGCCTGATCGAGACTGCGATCAGCGTTGCCGAGCCCGGTTCGGTCCCCGTGCTGATGCTGATCGAGCTGGCCTGGCGCGCCGCCACGACCGACGTTTACGGTGCAGAGCAAACTGCGCGCCTGCTCAGTGCTGCGCCCTCGCGCATTGCCGAGGCGCTAGCGGGCAATGGCTTTGTTTGCGCACTGCGCGAGACCCGTCTGGCGGTGCTGGCCGCAAGCGACAGCAGCACGCCGGTTTCGGCCCTGGCGGATGCGATCCTCGCCAGCCTGGCCTGCCCAGTGCTAAACGACGAACTCGCCCGCGTGCCCGACCCGGTTCTGGCGAGCGCGGAATGGGGCACCGACGGCGAAACACCCGAAGAACTGTTCGTCGCTGCCGATCTGGCACTCCACGCTCTGCTGCGCAGGCAAGGGCCGCCAGATGCGCAAGCCGCCATGACCGAGGCCGCAGATCGCCAAGCCGCACCAAGCCCGGCCCAAGCAAATCCGATCCTCAGCGGCCTGCGCTTTCGCCGCTCGCCGCTGCAGTAAGCCTGCTCCTGATCCGGGAGAGCGGCGCGGCGCGATCACCGCAACGCATTATCAGAAATGAATGCCGTTGCGCCCACGCTCGCGATTGTTCTTGAGCTGGCGAATATGCGCCTGCGCGCGATCGAGCAGCACGCCGAGGCGGCGCTCGTCGCGCTCACTGAGATTATTGCCGCGTGCGCGAAGCCGGGCTTCGACCTGCTTGATGCTGCGCTGTTCCTGATTGAGCACGCCCCGCTCGCGCCTGCTGAGTTTGCCCGAACGCTTGCCTGCGTCGATCTGGCGCGATTGATCGAGTTGCCTAGAATCGATCCCGATGTCGGCATGGGCAACAGTGCTGAACATCAGCGCGCCGAGCGCGGCGGCGATCAAGATACTCTTCATGGTGGTCCACTTTCCCTGAAAATCACGCCGCCAGAAATCAGGCTGACTGGCGATCGAAGATGCCAGTGAAACGCGCGCCACGTCCAAAGGTTGCATGGTCAGAATCGGCGATGGCTCTGCCCCCACCCGCCTCGGGCGAGGGCCTGACCGGCCCCGCCCCGGCCCCGCGCGCTTACTGGGCCGGCGTCTTGCCGAGCGCTGCGTCAAACGCAGCATTGGCTTCGCGCCGCTCGATCTCCTCGGCGCTCAGCGGCTTGGGAGCAGTTCTGCGCACCGATTTCGCAGGCGCTGCGGCCGTCGTTTTCGGCGCTGTTCGTGCGGCCGCTTTCGGTGCGGGCTTGGCGGCGGAACCCGCGGACACAGGCTTTGACGCCGAGGCCGCAGAGGCCGCTACAGTAGCGCCGGACGGCGCCCTTGGGGCCTTTGCAGCCTTTGGCGCGGCGGCTGGCAGCGACCATTTGTTCGCGCCAGCGGGCTTGGCGGGCTGCGGGTCGGGTTTAGCCGGGGCTGGGTCCGGGGCCGCTTCCCCTTCGGCTGGACCGACTGGGGCGGCGGCGGCCACTGGCCCAAGCTTGGCCGCCAGACTGGTCAGTTGGCCAACCAGCACTTTATCCACCGCAGGCGCGATCTCATCCGTTTTTAGCGCATGAAACCGCCGACAACATATTCCCACAAGATACGCGTGCCGCTGGGCACCGGCTTCAGCGTCATCGTCATCGTCAACGTGCCCGTCAGCGCTTCGCTTTGTAGTGGCCCGAGCGCGCCGGTCAGCCGCATCGCGCGCAGTGGCTCGGCATAGATCACGCGCATGTGCTGAACGCCGCCCTCACGCTGGCCTGAAGGCAAGTCTTTGGCCGAGCCAGGGTTCGATGCTGGCATGCGCTCGCAAAAGCAGCCGCCGGGTACCGGATCGAGCGTCAGATTGGCGGCATCGCCAGAAAACGTGTGCTGGTTCGACCACCACTTCGCCGGATCGATCATCGCGCGCCATGCTTCGGCCGGGCTGGCGGTAACCTCGAGGGAATTGCGCAGGACAAAGCCGTTATCGGCCTTCAGCACTACGTCCGCTTGCACCGGCCCAGCGCTCGCCAACGCTACTGCCAGCGCCGCAAACCCTAATGCGCCGTGCGGCCAAGACTGCATGCCATATTCTCCCCCCTGCCCCGCGCAGGATGGCAGCAGGTTAGGCCTGCGCGAGAATTTCGGCAATGGCGGCGGTCACAGTATCCATCGCCGCCATGCCATCGACGCGGGCAACGATCCCGCGCGCTTCATAGATCGGCAGGATCGGCGCGGTCTTGGTGCGGTATTCGGCCATGCGGGTGCGCACGGTTGCTTCGTTGTCGTCCGGGCGGCGCTTGAACTCGTGGCCGCCGCATCGATCGCAGGTTCCGGCCACAGCGGGCTGTTCGAACCTGTCGTGATAGCCTTTGCCGCAGGACGCGCATGTGAAGCGGCCGGTAATGCGCTCGACCAGCGCATCCTCGTCGACGGCGAGTTCGATTACATGGCTCAGCGCGCGGCCGCGCGCGGCGAGAATGGTTTCCAGCGAAGCCGCTTGCGGCGCAGTGCGCGGATAGCCGTCGAAAATGGCTCCCTGATCGCCGGGCATTTGATCAAGCTCCTCGCCGATCAGCGCCGAGACGATATCATCCGAAACCAGCCCCCCAGCTTCCATCACCGCCTTGGCCTGAAGCCCGACCGGCGTGCCTGCCTTGACCGCCGCACGCAGCATGTCGCCGGTCGAAAGCTGCTTCATGCCAAAGCTATCTACAAGCCGCTGGGCTTGCGTGCCCTTGCCCGCGCCCGGCGGTCCCAACAGGATGATATTCAAACGCAGTCCCCCGGTTAACCGCCTTCTATCGCGCAACGATCAGCGCAGGCGGCCTTTTAGTTTGGCCTTCTTGATCAGGTCGCCATACTGGTGCGCCAGCAGATGCGATTGGATCTGGGTAATTGTATCGACCGTCACATTGACCACAATCAGCAAGCTGGTACCACCGAAAAACAGCGAGCCCATGCCGGTTTCGGCCATAATCCATTCGGGCAAGACGCACACCAGCGTGATATAGCCCGCACCCAGCACGGTGATGCGCGTCAGCACATAGTCGAGATAGACCTCGGTGTTCTTGCCCGGGCGGATGCCTGGGATGAAACCGCCGTTCTTCTTGAGATTGTCGGCAGTCTCTTCGGGATTGAACACGACTGCGGTATAGAAAAACGCAAAGAAGATGATCCCGGCGGCATAAAGCAGCATGTAGACCGGCTTGCCGTGGCCAAGATACTGGTTGAGGCCGACGATGAACTTGTCCGTGAACGAATCCGGCGAGACAGCGTTGCCCGCAAATTGCGTGATCGTCAGCGGCAACAGCAACAGCGAGCTGGCAAAGATCGGCGGAATCACGCCTGCGGTATTGAGCTTGAGCGGCAAGTGGCTGCGGTCTGCGGCCATCATCCCGCGCTGCGTGGCGCGCTTGGGATACTGGATCAGCAATCGCCGCGAGGCCCGTTCGAAAAAGCAGATGAACACGACGACCCCGACGAGCAGCGCCAGCACGCCGACGATCACAAACGGGCTGAGCGAGCCTGTGCGTCCCTGATCGAACAAGTTGACCACGAATGTCGGCATCTGCGCGACAATGCCCGCCATGATGATCAACGAGATGCCATTGCCAATGCCGCGGCTGGTGATCTGCTCGCCCAGCCAGAGCAGGAACATCGTGCCGCCGACCAGGCTGATCACGGCGCCGACGCGGAACATATAGCCCGGCGCGACCACTGCCTGCAGCCCGCTCGATGCGCCGAACGCCTCAAGCCCGCTGGCAAGAAACCAGCCCTGGATGGCGGTGAGGAACACTGCGCCATAGCGGGTATACTGGTTGAGCTTCTTGCGTCCGGTCTCGCCTTCCTTTTTCAACGCGGTCAGCGAAGGGTGGAGCGAAGAGGCCAGCTGCACCACGATCGAGGCGGTGATATAGGGCATCACGCCCAGCGCGATCAGGCTCATCCGCTCGAGCGAACCGCCCGAAAACGCATTGAAGATATCGAGAATGCCGCCGCGGGTTTTGCCCGCCAAGGTCTCGAGGATCAACGGATTGATGCCCGGCAGCGGCACGAAGCTCAAAAACCGGAAGACAATCAGCGCGCCGATCGTGAACCAGATGCGGCTCTTGAGTTCCGTCGCTTTCGAGAAATTGGCGAAACTGATCGTGCTGGCGATATTATCGGCGCGTGATGCCATTGGTGGAGCTCAAGCCTTGTTGTTGGCGCGGCGGCGAGACGAAACCGCCGCGCGCCGCAATCCAAGTCATATAGGGATGGTTCGGCAATGTCGAACCCCATGCAGCGCAATTTCCGGGCAGCGGAGGGTAAAAAAGCCGCCGCCCGAAACACTGCATCAATCAGCGCATCACTTGCCCCGGGCTGCGGCCTTCTCAGCCTTGTTCACTTCGCGGCGCGCGGTCTTCTTCTCGTGCTCGCTAGGCTGCGCCTCAGGCAACACAACCGAACCGCCAGCCTTGGCCACCGCTTCGACCGCGCCTTTGCTGGCCCCTGCAACATGGAACGTCACCGCCGAGGTAATCTCGCCCTTGGCCAGCAACCGCACGCCATCCTTGCCGCCGCGGCCAAGGCCAGCGGCCTGCAGCGCAGCATGATCGACCGGCTGCGAGACATCGAGCTTGCCCGCGTCGATCGACTTCTGGACCATGCCGATGTTCACTTCGGCGAAATCCTTGGCGAAGATATTGTTGAAGCCGCGCTTTGGAATGCGCATGTGCAGCGGCATCTGGCCGCCCTCGAAGCCGTTGATCGCGACGCCCGAACGTGCTTTCGCACCCTTCTGGCCGCGCCCGGCGGTCTTGCCCTTGCCCGAGCCAATGCCCCGGCCGACGCGCATCCGGCCTTTGCGGGCACCGTCGTTGTCGCGGATATCATTCAATTTCATGGTTCTGCACTCGCTTTCGCTTTGAGTCGCGCTGATGGAAGCTGTGGCCCTTAAGCGAAGCGGTGGGCAATGTCACCCCCTTGCGGGCGATCGGTCTGGCACCGGCTTCTGGTCACACGTTACTGGTGAGGCGGTATCCCACAGCTGGCTCGTTGATGATCAGTTCCACGTCGTCCGGGCCATTGCTCAGCTTGCGCCGCAAAGCGCTCACCGCCACCCGCAAGTAGTCGACATGATCCTCGTGTGCCGGCCCCCATACCGCCCGCAACAGATAGCGATGGCTGAGCACGCGCCCCAGATTGCGGGCGAGTTCGGCCAGCACCGCGAACTCCTTGGGCGTCAGGTGCACCTGCCTCCCGCCTTTGCTTGCCGTGCGGCGATAGAGATCGATAGCCAGGTCGCCGACAATCACCGGATCCTGATCCTGCGCAAGATCCAGATCGGCCAAATTATCAATAAGGCCGTTCAGCCGCGCGGTCTCGCCTGCCATGATGTGCAGCACCTCGGCGTCGGCTTGCCCTGCGCGCTGCAGTTTGCGTAACCCTGTCGCAAGTCCGTGCAGCCGCGGGCGGATATCGTTGCCGATCGATCCGAGCAGCGCCGAACGCAGGGCATCGCGCTCGCGCAGCATGATGTTCTCGCGCCCCGCGCTTTCCAGCCGCGCACGCGCCAGCGCCAGCGCCACCTGATCAAGCAGGTTGCCCAGCAGCGAGGTGCCCTCGGCGGCGACCGGGGAGGCACCGTCATCGCGCGCAAGGCCGGCGGCGGCCAAGGCTTCCCCATTTGCGGTTCCGGGCGACGCGCAGACCGGATGGAACTGCCAATCGGTCAGGCTGCCGCGCGCGATGCCCCGGCCCGCTCGCGCCCCGCTGGAAAGCGCCTGCGCTGCAGCCGCCAGATCGCCCGGCGCAAACCCGTCTTTGCCCATCGTCGCGGCGATGACATGCGGCTCCGGCACCGGCGAAACGATGCAGGCATGGCATTCGAAGATGCGCGCGAGTTCGGCAACGGCCACTTCGGCAATAGCCGCCTCGTTGCTGCATGAGAGCAGCCGCCCCGCAAATCCGGCAATCGTTGCATTGCGGCTGGCATAAAACGAGGCCAGCTCGGCTTGGGCGCGCAGCGAAGTCACAAGGTGGCTAGTCACAAGGCCGACCAGCAACAACATCGCCACTGTCACCCCATCGCCAGGATTGCGGATGAGCAGCGTAAAGTAAGGCTCGGTGAAAAAGAAATTGAACGCCAGCGTGCCCACGACGGCCGCCAGCAGCGCCAACCAGCGCCCGGCAAGCCCGGCAGCGGCCAGCACCGGGGGCACATAAAGCAGGACGACCGAAGAACTTCCCCAGCGCGCAGCAATGCCCAGACCCAGTGCGGTGGCCACGCCGGTCATCGCCAGCACCGCCCCGGCACCCTGCCAAGATAGGCCAAACGGCGTTGCGGCAAACGATGCAGGGTCTGGGCGGCTCATCGCGCCATCCTAAGGCGTTATGCCCGCAAAGTCGCGTCCCGCCTCATGTTTGCGTGCGCAATCCCCATGGAAACTTAATGCCCTTGGCGTCCACATCGCGTGACATGACACAGCCAGCACCTGCCGAATCTTCGGCCTCACCCATTCCTCCACAACCCGCGCAAGGCGCCAGCCGCTCTGTGCTTACCCTTGGCGCGCTCGGCGTGGTCTTCGGCGATATCGGCACCAGTCCGCTCTATGCGCTGCAAGCCACGCTGGACCCGCGCTATCACCTCCGCGCGGCAGTCACCGATCTCTATGGCATCGTCAGCCTCATCTTCTGGGGCTTCGTGTTCGTGGTCACGGTGAAATACGTTTTCATCGTCATGCGCTGCGACAATCGCGGCGAGGGCGGCAGCCTTGCGCTTTATGCGCTGATCAACCGCGAACTCGGGGCCGCCACGCCAAAACGCTGGCTCTTGGTTGGCGCGCTGTTTGCCACCTCGCTGTTCTTCGCCGATGCGATGCTCACCCCGGCCATTTCGGTGATCTCGGCAGTCGAAGGGCTCGGCGTGGTCAGTTCGGCGTTCAAGCCTTGGATCGTCTGGATTGCGCTGGCGATCCTGATTGGCCTGTTCGCCATCCAGCGCCACGGCACCGATCGCGTTGGCCGCCTGTTCGGCCCGGTCATGCTCGTCTATTTTATCACGATTTCAGCCATGGGGTTGTATCACATCGCGCAGACGCCGCAGGTGCTTGGTGCGCTCAATCCGATCTGGATGGTAACCTACTTCACCGCGCACCCGCTCTTCGCCTTCCTCTCGCTCGGCGCGATCGTTTACGCGATCACGGGCACTGAGGCGCTCTATGCCGATATGGGGCACTTCGGACGCGTGCCGATCACCATCGCGTGGCTGGCAATCTGCTTCCCTGCGCTGATGCTCAACTACATGGGACAGGCTGCGATGCTCCTTCGCAACCCCGAGTTCATCGACAATCCTTTTTTCCACATGGTCCCCCCGCAGCTGACGATACCGCTCCTTGTGATTGCGACACTTGCCACGATCATCGCCAGCCAGGCGGTCATCTCCGGCGCGTTCTCGGTCACCCAGCAGGCCATCCAGCTCGGCTTCATGCCGCGGCTCCGAATCCTCCACACCTCCTCCCAAGCGCGCGGCCAAATCTACATTCCGGCGATCAACTGGGCGCTGGCGGTGATGGTCGCTGTTCTGGTGATGGGCTTCCGCGCCTCCGCTGCGATGCTGCCCGCTTATGGCCTGGCGGTCGTCGGCACCATGCTGATCACCACGCTCATGCAATATGTCGTTGTCTTCCGCATCTGGCGCGGTCCGTGGTGGCGCGGTGCCATCGGCTTTGTCGTCTTCGTCACCATTGATGTCGTGCTTCTCGCCTCGGGCGCAACCAAACTGTTTGAAGGCGCTTGGTTCCCGATCTTGGTGGGCCTCGTGATCTTCACGCTCCTGACCACCTGGTCCACTGGTCGGCGCCTGATGCGCGAATCCATGATGGAGGATGGCCTGACGCTGCCAGGCTTCATCACCTCGATCACCGGATCGGTGCACCGGGTTCGCGGCACTTCGGTGTTCCTCTCGGCCTCGCCAACCGGGTTGCCTGCGGCACTCCTGCATAATCTCAAGCACAATCAGGTCTTGCACGAACGTGTGGTGCTGCTCACTGTCGAGGTCGAGGAGGTGCCGCAGGTCGATCCCGCCTCCCGCGCCGAAATCCACCCCGAGGGCCACGGCTTCTTCCGCGTAATCCTGCACTATGGCTTCATGGAAGACGTTGATATCCCGCGTGATCTCGCCGCCGCTGCGGTGCAGACCGGCATCCCGTTCGAACCGCTCCAAACCAGCTATTTCCTCGGTCGCCAGAAACTGATCGCCTCCAGCGCGGTGCCGGGTATGGCGCTGTGGCGGGAACATCTGTTTGCATGGATGCTCAAACTCTCCGAGAGCGCGATGGATTTCTTCAAGCTGCCGAGCAACCGTGTTGTCGAACTGGGCAGCCAGCTTCGCATCTAGAACCGGGGGTGCTTTCTACACCAATCTGCCCGCGCATTGCGCTGGCAGTGCACAAACGAATAGGGCCCCGGCATTGCTGCCGGGGCCCTATTCATGTCCGCGCAAAAGCGAAGCAAAAACCGTCAGTCGATGATCTGCACCATATGCGGTAGCTTGGCGATGGCACCGCGCACTTCGGCGGTGTCTTCGCGTTCGACCACGCGGTTCATTTTGCCGAGGCCGAGGCCGATCAGCATTTGCATCTGCTTTTCAGGGCGGCGGATCGGCGAGCCGACCTGTTTGATCTTGATGGTGGCCATGTTGCTTACTCCACAATGGCTTCGGCGGCGACGTCTGCCTCCGCCGCAGTGGCGCCGCCCCGGCCAAGTAGGTCGGCGACCTTCTTGCCCCGGCGCTGCGCGACAGACTTGGGCGAGGTCTGCTCGCCCAGCGCGTCGAACGTGGCGCGGATCATGTTGTAGGGGTTCGAGCTGCCGATCGACTTGGTCACCACATCGGCAACGCCAAGGCTTTCGAACACGGCGCGCATAGGGCCGCCCGCGATGATCCCGGTGCCGGCCGGAGCCGACCGCACGTTGACCTTGCCTGCGCCAAACCGGCCCTTGCCGTCATGGTGCAAGGTGCGACCTTCCTTGAGCGACACGCGGATCATCTGCTTCTTGGCAGAGGCGGTCGCCTTGGTGATGGCCTCGGGCACTTCGCGCGCCTTGCCATGGCCAAAGCCAACCCGGCCCTTGCCATCGCCGACCACGACGAGCGCGGCGAAACCAAAGCGCTTGCCGCCCTTCACCGTCTTGGACACGCGGTTGATGTGCACCAGCTTTTCGATCAGCTCTTCGCCGCCTGCATCGTCGCCGCCGCGTCCGCCGCGACGATCGTCGCGCCGACCACCGCCGCCGCCGCGATTGGGGCCGCTGCCGCCGCGATCGCCGCCGCCGCCCGGGCCGCCGCGATCATTCCCGCCGCGACCACGGCCGCCGCGTCCGCGCGGTGCTTCGCCGCCGGGAGCATCCGCGCCGGGAGCAAGGGCTGCGCCATCGAGAGTGATATCATCAGCCATACTCAGAACTCCAACCCGCCCTCGCGGGCAGCATCAGCCAGCGCCTTGACGCGGCCATGGAACAGGAAACCGCCGCGATCGAACACGACAGCAGTGATGCCAGCGGCAACTGCCTTTTCGGCAATCTCCTTGCCGACCAGCGCGGCCGCATCGATATTGGCACCGATGGCCTTCTGGCCTTTGACCAGCGTCGAGGCGGCAGCCAGCGTCTTGCCAGCGGCATCGTCGATAATCTGGGCGTAGATGTGGCGGCCCGAACGGTGGATCGAAAGGCGCAGTCGGCCGCGCGAGCGGGCCTTCAGCGCAGTGCGCACGCGTTGGCGGCGACGATCGAAAAGCGATAGCTTGGCCATTACTTCTTCTTCCCTTCCTTGCGGAAGATGAACTCGCCGCGGTACTTGATGCCCTTGCCCTTGTAAGGCTCAGGCTTGCGCCAGCGGCGGATCTCGGCCGCAACCTGCCCGACCTTCTGCTTGTCGATGCCGATGATCTCGATCGTCGTGTTGTCCGGCGTCTTGATCTCGATGCCTTCGGGGATCGCATAATCGACGTCATGGCTGTAGCCGAGCTGCAGCTTGAGGTTCTTGCCCTGCGAAGCCGCGCGATAGCCGACGCCGGTGATCAGCAGCGTCTTGGTGTAGCCCTCGGTCACGCCGACCATCAGGTTATCGACCAGCGTGCGCTGCATGCCCCAGAATGCCCGCGCCGCCTTGGTAGCGTTGGCCGGCTTCACGAGAACGGCTTCACCATCCAGCGTGTAGCTGATCTCTTCGCGCATGGTGAGCGTGAGCGTGCCCTTGGGGCCTTTCACGGTCAGCACGTTGTCCGCGATATTGGCGGTGACGCCCTTGGGGATCGTCACCGGCTTCTTGCCGATGCGGCTCATCAGAACACCTCCGCGAGGACTTCGCCGCCGACATTGGCAGCGCGCGCTTCGGCATCCGAAAGCACGCCACGCGGCGTCGAGACGATGGTGATGCCAAGGCCATTGCGCACCACCGGCAGCTCTTTCGAGCCCGAGTAGACGCGGCGGCCCGGCTTGGACACGCGGGCCACATGCTTGATCGCAGGCTGCCCTTCGAAATACTTGAGTTCGATGCGCAGCTGAGGGTGCTGGCCGGTCGCGTCTTCGCTGAAGCCGCGGATATAGCCTTCGCGCTGAAGCACTTCGAGAACATGCAGGCGCAGCTTCGAGGCCGGTGAAATCACCGAGTCCTTCTTGGCGCGCTGGCCGTTGCGGATGCGGGTGAGCATATCACCCAGGGGATCGGTCACTGCCATCGGGTAATCCTTACCAGCTCGACTTGGTCACGCCGGGGATCATCCCCTTGTTGGCGAGATCACGGAGTTCGATGCGGCACAAGCCAAACTTGCGATAATAGCCGCGCGGACGGCCGGTGGTGTTGCAACGGTTGCGCACCCGGGTCGGGTTCGCATTGCGCGGCAGTTCGGCCAGCTTGAGCCGGGCCATAAGCCGATCACCGTCGTCGAGCGATTCATCGTCGGCCACGGCCTTCAGCGCGGCAAACTTCGCCGCATATTTGACAACGAGCTTCTTGCGACGCTCATTCTTGTTAATCGAACTCAGTTTCGCCATGGACTTAAGCTCTCTTCTTCATAAGGCCTGCGAGCCCTCACCGGGCTCCAGCCTATCTTCAACTCAGGCGGCCTGCTGCTCTTCCGCAGCTTCACGCGGGAACGGAAAACCAAACAAGCGGAGCAGCTCGCGCGCTTCGTCGTCGGTCCGGGCGGAGGTGGTCACGATGATATCGAGGCCGCGCACCTTTTCGATCTGGTCGTAGCTGATCTCGGGGAACACGATCTGCTCCTTGAAACCCATCGCATAATTGCCGCGCCCGTCGAACGACTTGGGGTTAAGCCCGCGAAAGTCGCGGATGCGTGGCATCGCGATGGTGATCAGCCGGTCGAGGAATTCGTACATCCGCTCGCGGCGCAGCGTCACCTTGCAACCGATCGGCATGCCTTCGCGCAGCTTGAACTGGGCGATCGACTTCTTCGCCTTGGTGATCACTGGCTTCTGGCCGGCAATCAGCTCCATCTCTGCAGCGGCGGTGGTGACCTTCTTCTTGTCCTGGCTCGCCTCGCCAACGCCCATGTTGAGCGTGATCTTCTCGATCCGGGGAATCTCCATCACGTTCGAATAACCAAACTTGGCCTGCATCGCCTTGGCGATCTCGGCGTCGTACTTGGTCTTCATCCGGGGAATATACTTACCAGCTTCAGTTGCCATCGATCGTCTCCCCGGACTTTACCGCCACGCGGACCTTCTTGCCGTCGATGGTCTCAAACCGGACGCGGGTCGCCTTGCCGTCCTTGTCCGCGAGGCCCACCTTCGAAATGTGCATAGGAGCCTCGCGCCGGTCGATCCCGCCCTGCGGGTTTTCCTGGCTGGGCTTGCGGTGCCGCGCGGCAATGTTCACGCCCGCCACAACCACTTTCTCGTCCTTGGGCATAACCTGGAGCACCGTGCCGGTGCGGCCCTTGTCCTTGCCCGAACGCACGACGACCGAATCGCCCTTCTTGATCTTGGCAGCGCTCATTACAGCACCTCCGGCGCAAGGCTGATGATCTTCATGAAGCCGCGGCCACGCAGTTCGCGCACCACCGGGCCAAAGATGCGGGTGCCGATCGGCTCTTCGTTCTTGCCGACGAGCACAGCGGCATTGGTATCGAAGCGGATCACGGTGCCATCGGCGCGGCGGACATCCTTGCGGGTGCGCACGATGACCGCGCGGTGCACATCGCCCTTTTTGACGCGGGCGCGCGGCTGCGCTTCTTTCACCGACACCACGATGATGTCGCCGACGCCGGCAAACCGCCGCTTGGACCCGCCCAGCACCTTGATGCACTGAACGCGCTTTGCGCCGCTATTGTCCGCGACTTCGAGATTGGACTGCATCTGGATCATTGATCCGGTTCCTTCTCACTGGCTTGCCGAAACCCGTCCGGCAGTTCCAAAAATATCTTCAGGTTCAAACGTCTGCGTCGAACGCGGCGGTCTTGCCAACGGTCACGCGGTCGATGACCTTCCACGTCTTCAACTTCGAAATCGGCGCGCATTCTTCGATGCGAACAATCTCACCCGGCTTCACGACGTTCTCTTCATCATGCGCGTGATACTTCTTCGAACGGCGGATGATCTTCCCGTAAAGCGGGTGCTTCACCTTCCGCTCGACCGAGACCACCACGGTCTTGTCCGTCTTGTCAGAGACCACGGTCCCGATCAAAATACGCTTTGGCATCGTGTTTTCCTTACGCCTTCGCAGCCGAGGACGACAAATTCGTCCGCTCGGTCCGCAGCGTCTTGATCCGGGCAATATCGCGGCGAACTTCCTTGATGCGCGCAGGGCGCTCAAGCTGGTTGGTCGCGGCCTGAAACCGCAGGTTGAACTGTTCGCGCTTCAGCTCCGACAGATCCGCCGAAAGCTGATCGTCAGACTTGAGACGCAGATCTTCGAATGTTTGCTTGCTCTGGGCCATCATTCGCCTCCGAGGTGCGAGGTATCACCCAGACGGGCAACGACCTTGGTCTTGATCGGCAGCTTCATCGCCGCGCGGCTGAACGCCTCAGCCGCAAGCGGGCCGGCCACGCCGTCGAGCTCGAACAGGATGCGGCCCGGCTTCACCCGTGCTGCCCAGTATTCGATCGAGCCCTTGCCCTTGCCCTGACGAACCTCGGCAGGCTTCTTCGACACTGGCAGATCCGGGAAAATGCGGATCCACAGGCGGCCCTGACGCTTGATGTGGCGCGTGATCGCGCGGCGGGCCGCCTCGATCTGGCGTGCCGTCACGCGGTCAGGCTCCATTGCCTTCAAGCCGTACGACCCGAAGTTCAGATCGAAGCCACCCTTGGCGTCGCCCTTGATCCGGCCCTTGAAGGCCTTGCGGAATTTTGGCTTCTTTGGTTGCAACATGGTTCTGTCTCTTCCTTAGCGCGCCAAATCAACGAGCAGGCCGGACGCCGGAGGTTTGAGCCTCCATCATCAGCCGGTCTTGCGCCATCGGATCATGGCCAAGGATTTCACCCTTGAAGATCCAGCACTTGATGCCGATGATCCCATACGCAGTCAGCGCCTCGGCATCGGCATAATCAATGTTCGCGCGCAAGGTGTGCGCCGGAACGCGGCCCTCACGGTAAGACTCGATGCGGGCGATTTCTGCGCCGCCAAGCCGGCCGCTGCAGGTGATCTTGATCCCCTCGGCGCCCAAACGCATGGCCGACTGCATCGCGCGCTTCATCGCGCGGCGAAACGCAATGCGGCGGATCAGCTGGTCTGCAATGCCCTGCGCAACGAGCTTGGCGTCGATTTCCGGCTTGCGAATTTCTACGATGTTGAGCTTGACGTCGCTCGGCGTCATCTTGGCGAGCAGCGAGCGCAGCTTTTCGATGTCCGCGCCCTTCTTGCCGATGATCACGCCCGGGCGCGCCGCATAGATCGACACGCGGCAAAGCTTGGCCGGACGCTCGATGACCACCTTAGAAATCGCCGCCTGCGGCAGATGGCCCATGATGAACTTGCGCATCGCAAGATCTTCCTTGAGCAGCTGCTGATAGTTGCGCCCTTCGGCGTACCAGCGGCTGTCCCAGGTGCGGTTGATCTGCAGGCGCAGACCGATGGGATTGCTTTTATGACCCATGATCAGGCCTCCCCAGCTTCTTCGGCGACTTGCCGCACAACGATCCGCAGCCGGCTGAAGGGCTTGAGGATCTGGGTCGATTTGCCGCGACCACGCGTGTGGAAGCGCTTCATCGTGATCGACTTGCCGACCGAAGCCTCCGCCACGATCAGCGCATCGACATCGAGGCTGTGGTTGTTTTCCGCGTTGGCAATGGCCGAGGCCAGCACCTTGCGCGCTTCAACAGCCATGCCCTTGGTCGAGAACGAGAGAATGTTCAGCGCCTCTTCGACCGGACGGCCGCGGATCAAAGCAGCCACCAGGCCAAGCTTCTGCGCCGAGCCACGGATCTGCGTGCCGACCGACAACGCTTCGTTGTCAGCCACGCGGCGGGGGGACTTTTCCTTGCCCATCAGCGCTTGCCCTTCTTGTCTGCGGCGTGGCCCGGGAAAGTGCGCGTGGGCGAGAACTCTCCGAGCTTGTGGCCGACCATCTCTTCGTTAACCGAGACGGGGATGAACTTGTGACCGTTGTAGACGTTGAACGTGAGCCCGACGAACTGCGGCAGAATGGTCGAGCGCCGCGACCAGGTCTTGATCGGAGCCGCGCGCGATGCATCCTGCGAGGCTTCCGCCTTCTTCAGGAGGTGCAGGTCGACGAAGGGTCCCTTCCAGACGGAACGTGCCATGGCTGTTACCTCTTCTTCTTCGCGTGACGCGAACGGATGATCAATTTGTCCGTCTGCTTGTTGTTGCGGGTACGGGCGCCCTTGGTAGGCTTGCCCCACGGGGTGACCGGATGACGGCCGCCCGAGGTACGGCCTTCGCCGCCGCCGTGCGGGTGATCGACCGGGTTCTTGGCAACGCCGCGGGTCAGCGGGCGCTTGCCCATCCAGCGACCACGACCGGCCTTCGCCAGGTTCTGGTTCGAGTTGTCGGGGTTTGAAACCGCGCCAACCGTGCCCATGCAATCGCCGCGCAGATAACGCTGCTCGCCCGAGTTCAGGCGAACGATCACCATGCCGCGATCACGGCCGACGAGCTGCACATACGTGCCAGCAGAGCGGGCAATCTGGCCGCCCTTGCCCGGCTTCATCTCCACGTTGTGGATGATCGTGCCGACCGGCATCTGGCTGAGCAACATCGCGTTGCCCGGCTTCACGTCGGTCTTCTCGCCAGCTACCACGCTGTCGCCCACGGCAAGCCGCTGCGGCGCGAGGATATAGGTCTGCTCGCCGTCCTCATACTTCACCAGCGCGATGAACGCGGTGCGGTTGGGGTCATACTCCAGACGCTCGACCGTAGCGGGAGAATCCCACTTGCGGCGCTTGAAATCGATGAAGCGATACTTCTGCTTGTGACCGCCCGCGATCCCGCGCGAGGTCACATGGCCCTTGTTGTTGCGGCCTCCGGTCTTCGACTTGCCTTCGGTCAGCGCCTTAACCGGCTTGCCCTTCCACAGCGACGATTTGTCGACGAGGATAAGGCCGCGCCGGGCGGGGCTGGTCGGATTGTAATTCTTGAGTGCCATGATGCGCCTCAGATCCCGCTGGTGACGTCGATGGACTGGCCCGGAGCCAGCGTCACGACGGCCTTCTTGAAGTCCGAACGACGGTAGGGCTTGCCCTTCCAGCGCTTGGTCTTGCCCTTTTGCGTCAGCGTGTTGACCGCAGTCACCTTCACGCCGAACAGCGCCTCGACCGCAGCCTTGATTTCAGGCTTGGTCGCGCCGCCCGCCACCTTGAACACAACTGCGTTGTGCTCGCTGAGCAAAGTCGATTTCTCGGTGATGTGGGGTGCCAGGATGGCGTCATAATGACGCGTATCGATGCTGTCCTTAGCCATTGAACCGCGCCTCCAGCTTTTCGACCGCAGCGCGCGTGAGCACCAGCGTATCATGCTTCAGGATGTCATAGACATTCGCGCCGATTGCGGGGAGAACGTTGACCCCCACGATGTTGCGCGCGGCCAGAGCAAAGCCCTCGTTCACCGCTTCACCATCAACAACCAGCACCTTGCGGCCGAAGCTGTGCTTCGCCAGCGTGCCGACCAACGACTTGGTCTTGGCATCGGCCATGTCCAGCGTATCGACTACGACGAGGCCGCTGTCGACTTTGGACGACAGCGCCATCTTGAGGCCGAGCGCGCGGATCTTCTTGTTCAGCGACACGTCGAAGGCGCGAACGCGCGGACCATGCGCCTTGCCGCCGCCGATGAAGATCGGTGCTGCGCGGTCGCCGTGGCGAGCCGTACCGCCGCCCTTCTGGTTGCCCAGCTTCTTGCCGGTGCGCGCCACATCCGAACGCTCGCGAGCGCCGCGGGCGATGCCGCGCCGATTCTCAAGCTGCCAAGTGACAACGCGGTGAAGGATGTCGGCGCGCGGCGCGAGGCCGAACACGTCGTCCGAAAGCTCCAGATCGCCCGCAGCCGATCCATCGAGGTTGAGGACTTGAACTTTCACGAGTTGCCCTCCTGGCCATCGGCGGCCTGACCATCGGCGGCAGTGTCGATGACGGGGGCGTCAATCACTGCGGCCTCGTCGATCACGGCGGCGTCTTCCACCACTGTGTCGGCCATCACCGGATCGTTGATATTGGCGGCCACTTTGAGGCCGGCGGGATAGGGTGCCTCGGCATGACGATCGATCTTGACCGCATCACGAACCAGCAGCCAGCCGTTCTTGCTGCCGGGGACCGAACCCTTAACGAAGATCAGTCCGCGCTCGTCGTCAGTGCGGACAACCTCAAGGTTTTGCTGCGTGCGCTGACGGTCGCCCATGTGGCCGGCCATCTTCTTGTTCTTGAACACGCGGCCCGGATCTTGGCGCTGGCCAGTCGAACCAAGCGCACGATGCGAGATCGAAACGCCGTGCGTCGCCCGCATACCACCGAAGCCCCAGCGCTTCATGCCGCCGGCAAAGCCTTTGCCCTGCGTAGGGCCGGTGATGTCGACATACTGGCCAGATACGAAGTGCGATGCTGCAATCGTGGAGCCGACTTCGAGCAGCGCATCTTCCGACACGCGAAACTCGGCGACTTCCATCTTGAGCTCGACTTCCGCCTTGGCGAAATGCTCGCGCTGCGGCTTGGCCACGTTCTTTTGCTTCGCCTGGCCCGATCCGAGCTGGACTGCAACATAACCATCGTGGTCTTCGGTGCGAACCGAAACCACTTGGCAATTCTCAAGCGCCAGAACGGTTACCGGCACGTGCCGTCCATCGTCCCGGAACAGCCGGGTCATCCCGACTTTCTTAGCGATCACGCCAGTGCGCATGACCTTTACTCCCACAGAGGCCTGCAGGGACCATCCCTGAAGGCATGTTCAGCCCGTAGTGTGAAACGAGCCCCGTCCGGGCTAAATGCTCCCACTTGTGGCAGGAGCGAACGGGGGACGCTTGCCCGGCTGTGTTCCGCCCGAAAGCGGAGACGGCGCCGGAGGTATCCCAATGTCAGCGCAGGCCAAGGCCTTGCGGAAACTATTGTGCCCCGCGCTTTCGCGCAGGACGATGCTGGCTTACGCCAGCTTGATCTCAACGTTCACGCCAGCAGCGAGATCGAGCTTCATCAGCGCGTCCACAGTGGCGGCGTTGGGCTGCACGATATCGAGCAGCCGCTTATAGGTGCGGACCTCGAACTGCTCGCGCGACTTCTTGTCGACGTGCGGGCCGCGGTTTACGCAAAACTTCTCGATATGCGTCGGCAGCGGAATGGGGCCCCGGATCATCGCGCCCGTGCGGCGGGCGGTGTCAGCGATCTCGCCAGTGGCCTGATCAAGCACACGATGATCAAATGCCTTGAGGCGAATGCGGATATTCTGGGCGTCCATGTCCGTTTACCGATGCGAAAGAGCGAAACACAAAGACCAGCCGCCCTGCCCTCTCACCTGCACCCTGCTGACAAAGCGCGGGGAAAAGCGGGCCAACTGATCCGAACAACCTACAGCATAATATAAAACCGAGCGGCGGGGGGGGCCAGAACGAATCTACCATCCCACGCCGGAGCGCGGCCTATATTACTTTGTGATCGTGCTGACAACCCCAGAACCGACGGTGCGGCCACCTTCGCGAATAGCGAAGCGCAGACCCGGATCCATCGCGATCGGAGCGATCAGTTTGACCGAGAGGCTGAGGTTGTCGCCCGGCATGACCATCTCGGTGCCTTCAGGAAGGATCACTTCGCCGGTCACGTCGGTGGTGCGGAAATAGAACTGCGGGCGGTAGTTGGCAAAGAACGGCGTGTGGCGGCCACCCTCTTCCTTCGACAGCACGTAGACTTCGGCCGAAAACTCGGTGTGCGGCGTGACCGAACCGGGCTTGCAGAGCACTTGGCCGCGTTCCACGTCTTCACGCTTCACGCCGCGCACCAGTGCGCCGATGTTGTCGCCGGCTTCACCCTGATCGAGCAGCTTGCGGAACATTTCCACGCCGGTGACGACGGTCTTCTGCGTGTCCTTGAGGCCGACGATCTCGACTTCCTCACCAACCTTGACGATACCAGCCTCAACGCGGCCAGTCACAACGGTGCCGCGACCAGAGATCGAGAACACGTCTTCTACCGGCATCAGGAACGGCTTGTCGGTCGGGCGCGGCGGCTGCGGGATCCACTCGTCGACTGCCTTCATCAGCGCATAGATCGATTCCTTGCCGATCTTGTCGTCGCGACCTTCGAGAGCGGCCAGCGCCGAACCCTTCACGAAAGGAATGTCGTCGCCTTCAAAGCCATACGAGCTGAGCAGTTCGCGCATTTCGAGTTCGACGAGCTCGAGGATTTCCTCGTCGTCGACCTGATCGACCTTATTCATGTAGACGACCAGAGCAGGCACGCCGACTTGACGGGCGAGCAGGATGTGCTCGCGGGTCTGCGGCATCGGGCCGTCAGCCGAGTTCACCACCAGGATCGCGCCGTCCATCTGCGCCGCGCCGGTGATCATGTTCTTCACATAGTCGGCGTGGCCCGGGCAATCGACGTGGGCGTAGTGACGGTTTGCGGTCTCGTATTCCACGTGGGCGGTCGAGATCGTGATGCCACGCTCGCGCTCTTCCGGCGCCTTGTCGATATTTGCATAATCGGTGAACGTCGCGCCGCCGGTCTCGGCAAGCACCTTGGTGATTGCCGCCGTCAGCGTGGTCTTGCCATGGTCAACGTGACCGATGGTGCCGATATTGCAGTGCGGCTTGGTCCGCTCAAACTTCGCCTTAGCCATTGCTCAAACCTTCTTTTCGCTAATTGTTGATTGCTGTTGGAGGCGGCCCTTTTTGAGCGCCGCTCGAAATGCAGGGGCCGCCACTAGCCGGATCATTGCGATCAGGCAAGCTTCTCCTTAACCGGCGCTCGCCTAGGCCAGCTTTTCCTTCACCTCGGCCGCGACGTTTGCCGGAACCTCTTCGTAGTGGGAGAAAAACATCGAATAATTCGCCCGGCCCTGGGTGAACGAGCGCAGCTGGTTAACATAGCCAAACATGTTGGCCAGCGGCACCATGGCCTCGACGACCTGGGCATTGCCACGGCTGTCGGTGCCCTGGATCTGCCCGCGGCGGCTGTTCATGTCGCCGATGACATCACCCAGATAATCCTCGGGCGAGACGACTTCGACCTTCATGATCGGCTCGAGCAGCTTGATGCCCGATTTCTGCGCCACTTCGCGCATTGCGGCGCGCCCAGCAATTTCGAACGCCAGCGCCGAAGAGTCGACGTCGTGGTAAGCGCCGTCATATAGCACGATCTCGAAGTCGATGATCGGGAAGCCGACCAGCGAACCCGAAGCCGCCGTCTCGCGGAAACCCTTTTCGATCGAGGGAATATATTCCTTGGGAATATTGCCGCCCTTGATCTCGTCCTTGAAGACAATGCCGCTGCCGCGCTCGCCCGGCGTGACCTTGACCTTCACGCGGCCAAACTGGCCAGTGCCGCCCGACTGCTTCTTGTGGGTGTAATCGACGTCCACCGGCTTGGCGAGGTACTCGCGGTAAGCCACCTGCGGCGCGCCGACATTGGCCTCGACCTTGAATTCGCGGCGCATGCGATCGACGATGATGTCGAGGTGAAGCTCGCCCATCCCCTTGATGATCGTCTGGCCCGATTCATGGTCGGTCGAAACGCGGAACGAGGGATCCTCGGCCGAGAGGCGATTGAGCGCAACGCCCATCTTTTCCTGATCGGCCTTGGTCTTGGGCTCCACCGAAAGCTCGATCACGGGCTCGGGGAATTCCATGCGTTCGAGCACGATCGGCGACCGCTCGGCGCACAGCGTGTCGCCGGTGGTGGTTTCCTTCATGCCCGCGAGCGCCACGATGTCGCCCGCGAAGGCTTCGTCGATGTCCTTGCGGTCGTTCGCATGCATTTCCAGAATGCGGCCGACCTTTTCCTTCCGGTCCTTGACCGAATTCAGGTACGTGCCTTTGGTTAGCGTGCCCGAATAGATGCGGATGAAGGTAAGCGTGCCCACGAACGGATCGTTCATCACCTTAAACGCGAGCGCCGAGAACGGCGCGTCGTCCTTGGGCGGACGGCTGTCCTTCTCGTCGCTGTCCATCTTCACGCCCTGCACGTCCTCGATGTCGAGCGGCGAAGGGAGATAATCGACCACGGCGTCGAGCAGCGGCTGCACGCCTTTGTTCTTGAACGCCGAGCCGCAGACCACAGGCACGAACGAGTGGTTCAGCGTGCCTTTGCGGATGCAGGCCTTCAATGTCGCCACGTCGGGCTCGTTGCCCTCAAGATAGGCTTCCATGGCGGCGTCGTCCTGGTCGATGACCAGCTCGATGAGCTCTGAGCGGTAAATCGCGGCTTCGTCGGCCAGATCAGCCGGGATTTCCTCGAAGAAGAAGTCCGCGCCGAGCGATTCGTCCTTCCAGATGATCGCGCGGTTGTTGACCAAATCGACCAGCCCCTTGAGTTCGGCCTCGATCCCGATCGGAATGTAGAGCACCGCAGGCTTGGCGCCGAGACGGTCGATGATCGACTGCACGCAGTACTTGAAGTTTGCGCCGGTGCGATCGAGCTTGTTGATGAAGCACATGCGCGGCACGCCGTACTTGTCAGCCTGGCGCCACACGGTTTCCGATTGTGGCTCGACGCCGGCCACGCCGTCAAAGCATGCCACCGCGCCATCGAGCACGCGCAGCGAACGCTCGACTTCGATGGTGAAGTCGACGTGCCCCGGGGTGTCGATGATGTTGATGCGGTAATCGCCCCAGAAGCAGGTCGTCGCGGCCGAGGTGATCGTGATCCCGCGTTCCTGCTCCTGCTCCATCCAGTCCATCGTCGCGGCGCCATCGTGCACTTCGCCGATCTTGTACGACTTGCCTGTGTAGAACAGGATGCGCTCGGTCGTCGTGGTCTTGCCAGCGTCGATATGCGCCATGATGCCGATATTGCGGTACATCGAGAGCGGATGGCTACGTGCCATGGGAAGTTCCTTGGGTTCGGAGGGACCTGCATTCCCGGTCAACGCGACCGAGGTTTTCAGACCCGCCCCATATGGTTAGTTGCGTGACCGTTTAAAGACGGCCCCTAGAGCAGAGCTAGAGGCCTGCCAACGCCAATTTACCAACGATAGTGGCTAAACGCACGGTTGGCATCGGCCATGCGGTGCGTATCTTCCCGCTTTTTGACCGCGTTGCCGCGATTGTTGGCGGCATCGAGCAATTCGCCCGAAAGACGCGCGGCCATCGTTGTCTCGCTGCGGTTGCGCGCGGCGGTAATCAGCCAACGGATCGCCAGCGCCTGGGCGCGTTCGCTGCGCACTTCGACAGGCACCTGATACGTCGCACCGCCGACACGGCGCGAGCGCACTTCGATCTGCGGGCGCACATTGTTGAGTGCGTCGTGAAACAGCTGGAGCGGATCCGCCTTCGAGCGGGTCTGCATGGCTTCCATCGCGCCATAGACAATGCCTTCTGCGATCGACTTCTTGCCGTCGAGCATCAGGTTGTTCATGAACTTCGACAAAGTCTGATCGCCAAACTTGGGATCGGGCAGGATGATGCGCTTTTCGGGGCGACGACGACGTGACATCTTGAATTCCTTCTCACTTTCCCGGCCCTTGCCCCTGCCCTTCTGTCTGGCGGGGATTAATGGCAACCGGGCTTATCAGCGAGGCGTTCCACTTGAAGCTTATGCTACCCGGCGATCCGGGCGCGCCTCAGGCGATCCGCCACAGGCGGATCATTTGGGACGCTTGGCGCCGTACTTCGAGCGGCTCTTCTTGCGGTTCTTCACGCCCTGTGTGTCGAGCACGCCGCGCAGCACATGATAGCGCACGCCGGGAAGATCGCGCACACGCCCGCCGCGGATCAGCACCACCGAGTGCTCCTGCAGGTTGTGGCCTTCGCCCGGGATGTAGGAGATCACTTCGCGCTGGTTGGTCAGGCGGATCTTGGCAACCTTGCGCAGCGCCGAGTTCGGCTTCTTCGGGGTCGTGGTGTAGACGCGCGTGCAAACGCCGCGCTTCTGCGGGTTCTGCTCCATGGCAGGAACCTTGGACTTGACCTTCTGCGGCTCACGGCCCTTGCGGACCAGTTGGTTAATCGTGGGCATGAAAAAACTTCACCTTGGATGGTGGCACTGCCGGATCATGGTGAAGGGCTTTGTCATCCGCACAATGGGCTGGTCCGCGCAAATGAGCGGACCTCCCGCCATGCTGCCCCGAGGCAGACTGGCGAAACGCTGTGCGAACTGAAAACGCTCCACCCGGAACCTGAAGGACCGGGTTACTTTGACGATTTGCAGCGCATGTTCGCAGACCCGATTCGGATATCCGGTTGTCGGACGTCCGCTTATGATCCTGAAAGGCAGCAAAAAACGGAAAACTCCGCCTATTGAGGCCCTGCACGCGCACCGGCAATGTTCAGCTCTAATGCTCCGGGAGGGGCCGAGGCCCTTCTCCGGTGAAGCGCGCCATTAGGAGCATTCGCGCCTACGGTCAAGCGCTCACCGCGCGCGCCGCGCCGCGCGCTGAAATCGCAGCAAAAAACGACCGGGCGTGCGCGCATGAAGACCAACCGGCTTTGCGCAGCGGACAGACCATGGCACACCTGAACCGCGCCAAACCCGAATGCGAAGGGCCTTAAACATGCATTTAAACATGCCATTGAACAAGATCGTCATCGCCTCCGCCACCGCATTTGCCATGCTCGGCGCAACGCCCGGCGAGGCGCGCGATTGCAAGCGCCTGACCAAGACCGAAGGCGCGGTGATCGGCACCGTTGGCGGCGCAGTGCTGGGCAAGCTGCTGTTGGGCGGCGCTGCCGGCACGGTGATCAGCGGCGTCGCGGGCGGCGTGGCCGGCCACGAGATCGCGCGCAAAAACCGCCGGAAATGCCAGACCTACCGCAGAAGATGATCACTCCAGAAAGGGATAGCGGCACAAGGTGCTAACGGCGCGCAGCTCGGATCGCGCGCTCCGGGCAAGGTCGCGTGCCCCCTCCCCTCCATGAGCAAACCATTGGCGGCCCTCATTCTGCGGCGAGAGCAAATCCCTCTTGCTGTGCGCCGCGCAGTTCCGGCACCGCCAGTTGCAGCGACGCCAGCGACGCCTGCATGAAGCCTGTCATCGCGACTAGTCCGCGCCTGCTGAGCTTGACGAAGGTGCGCCGGCCATCGCGGCCATCCTCTTCGCGTTCGACCAGCCCGCGCGCCTCCAGAATGCGCAGCCAGCGCAGCGCGGTCGTGGGCGGCACATGGGCGCCGATGCAGGCGCTGGTCGTCGGCACGCGGCGGCCTTCATGCGCAGCGATAAACAGATCGAGCAGGATGTCCCACGTCGGTTCGCCAAACAGGTCGGCCGATAGAAAGCGGTGGCGACGGCAGCGCAGCGCGTAAGTCTGGCGGGCCAGCGCCAGTTCGGCGGCGGCGGCGGCATGGCGGCAATCCGCAGCGTCTGCATCGGCCGGGGCCGCCGCTCCAAACTGGTCGTCCGGCCCAACCGCGCGCAATATCCGGACCCGTTTGCCCGCACGACCTTTGCGCGGCGCTTGGGCAGAGCTTTGGGTGATCATCGGGAAAGCCCCTTCAAACTGTTCATGGGTTCACCTGACGTTAGGCCGGCCGCCATGATTGGTAACGGCCAATGCGCCGCTGGCGATAGACATGCGCCAATGTTCCCACCGCGAGAATGGCCAGCTGGAACGCGAAGGGAATCTGGGTCATCGCGTAGTAGGCTCGCCGCGCCATGGTAACGTCCATGAGCTTGGCAAAGTGCCCCAGCACGACAAGCACTTGCGAGGCCGAAACCCACAGCGTCCATCCGCGATTGGCCTGAAGCGCAATTCACAGCAAGCTGCCAAAGGCCCACAAGTCGATCACCAGATGGCCCGGATTGACCACATACCAAGCAGGATCGTCGAACAGGGCATGGTTGGCCAGATCGAGCACGAACGTTGCCATGAGCACCGTCGCCACCAGTCTTTCGGGCTCGTCTCCCTTGCGGGCCGCGAAAAACATGGTGGCGAAAAGCCAGACTCGCAGAATCACTATCCAGCTCATGGCGCATCACAGACCCTTTACGGGCGAAATGGCAAGCATCATGCTGCGTTTGCGATAGGCGTAGTCACTTCGGCTTCGATCTCGGCCCGCACCGGGCAGCCGTCGACACCGCCGTTGGTTTCTGTCGCGATGGTGCGCAGCCGCCCATGCACCCGGGCAAGCTCGCCGCCGGCATCAACCATCGATTGCTGGCTCTTGAGCAGACGCATCAGCGCATCCTGCCCGACAAACGGCTCAAAGCCGCCATCGCGCCGCGCACCGACCATGGTCATCAGCAACTGCGCCTGGCTCAGCAACGCTTCATCCAACGCTGCTTCTGCTTTGTGCAAATCGCGCGTGACGCGAAGCTGGGCCACGTCGAACGACATTGCCGAGGGCTGCATTCCGGCCTGCACTGCAGTAAACGTAAGTGTATCGATCCGATTGGTCATGTATCTTCCCCCTGCGGGACCCGGATTGGGCGCCGCGCGTGTTTGCTGGTCAGGAGAAGTTCGAACGGTCAGCGCGCTCAACGAGCGAACCGGATTTCACAGGACAGTCAGCGATCGAAAATCTGCGTTAACTGCGCAAACATCGCCAAGCCGCCCATGAGAATCAGCATCAGGAACACTGTGATCAGGGAAATTGCCCCGAGCCGCAGCACCGTTCCGTATGGACCATCAAACCCCTCCGGAAGAACATGGTGGTACCAGCTGCGGAACCCTCGCCTGACGTTGCTGCAGTTGGCAGCCCCGTGTCGGCAAAGGGCAAATTCAGCGAGATCGCCACCAGCCCGTCCTGATTGCTGTGGTGGAGGGGAAATGCCGGGGAAGCAACATGGGAAAAGCCATATACGGATTGTTCGTATAGCGGCTGGGCGGCAACTGGCGGGTTGGCGGCAGTTGCAGGCTGGGCGGGTTCTGCCGAGAGGGCGGCCTCGCGCGGGGCTTCGGCGTCGATCAGGCGGCGATAGGCCTGCGCCACTTCGCTGCGCGTGGAAACGCCGAGTTTGGCCCGCGACAGCATGATGCGCTGGTCGACGGTGTGCGGGGATATCCCCAGCGCCCGCGAGATTTCTTTCGACGTCTTGTGCTGGATGAGCAGGTCGAGCACCTGCCGCTGCTTATCGGTTAACTCGGCGGCCGGAGCATTCTGATCCGCTACGCCCGACTCACGCGGCCCCAGCGCGCCGCTTGTGATGAAGCCCCGGTGC
This sequence comes from Novosphingobium sp. Chol11, assembly GCF_945870625.1. Taxonomy (GTDB): domain Bacteria; phylum Pseudomonadota; class Alphaproteobacteria; order Sphingomonadales; family Sphingomonadaceae; genus Novosphingobium. The sequence continues at coordinate 28,880 of NZ_CAMBTS010000014.1, forward strand.
TTCTCGTTCAAGAGCCCCATTCCACTTGAATTTCCGACCGTTACAAGCATATCCTTCGACGCGCCCCCGCGTTGAATTTGATCCATTTTCAATGTGATTGATTTCATGCTGCATCGCAAGGGAAAGTAAACGTAAACGGTTAACTATTTACATGGGCAAAAACCACACCTCAATCCTGGTAGTATTGCAGGTGAATTTTGGGGCACTTTGCCAACCAAACGGCTGAGAATGGCACAAGCCGCCACCGCCCCACCGAGAGGAGCCGAGGTGCGCAGGCGCTTGGCGGCCCCCTGCGGGCAAGCGGAGCGCGGTTCAAGGATGACAGCATGATCTCGGTAGTTGTGGCAGACGCACATGCGCTCATCCGCGCCGGGATCGAAGCCGTGCTTGTCGGCACCCGGTTCCGCATCGTGGCGGCGTGCGCCAATGGCGCGGAAGCGCTCGATGCGATCGAAAGCCATGATCCGGTGATTGCGCTGCTGTGCAACGAGTTGCCGGGCATGAGCGGGATTGAGGTCTTGCAAACACTGCGCGCCGCAAGGGATCAGCGCACGGTGGTGATGCTGGCAGACACCATCACCGATCACCAGTTGCGGGTGATGATGCGCGTCGGGATCCAAGGGTTCGTTAGCAAGAGCAGCGAAGCGCCCGAATTGCTAGCCGCGCTGGAGCACACGAGTAGCGGGCAGAGGGCCATTCCTGCAGCCCTGCTTGAGCGTGCGCGCGTTCTTGCGCAGCAACCGGAAGCGGCCAACTCCTTGGAGCAGCTCACCTCGCGCGAACAAAGCATTGCCGGCTTGGTCGCGCAGGGCCTGAAGAACCGCGATATCGCCGCGCAACTGGGCATCGGCGAAGGCACGGTCAAAGTCTACCTCCATACGATCTACGCCAAGCTGGGCATCGCCAATCGCACCGCGCTGGCCACGCTCGCGATAAGGATGGTTACGTAACAAGGGCTTAGCGGATTGCGCGCGCGGCAGCGGCGGCTAAAGCTTTATGTCATGGCCCTGAGCAACGCCGAGCGGCAACAACGATATCGCCAGAACCTGAAAGCGCGCGCCTCGGGCGACGCGATCGGGCGTCAGGCCCGCATGGCGGTGGAGCGCGCGATTGCCGCGCTGTGGTCCTTTCATGAGCGGCCAGGCCCCGGCGGGATCGCCTGGGCGCAGATCGATGGCTGCGAGACGCTCGATCAATACCGATCTGAGCTGGAGCGCAGCCCGGGAAATCTGATCCAGGCGTGCCGCGCTTTCGTTCCAGATTTCGAAGGACTGGCACCCGGCGAGGCGAAAGCCATCGCCGCTGTGATCGAGATGGCCGATGCCTTGCGGCTGGCCCGTCCGCGCCCATTCGCGCTTGCAAACCCACAATCACCCGATGCGCGGACAATTGTCACAATCCCCGTCTAACGCGCTTCGTCAGCCTGCCTTCTGGGGGTCTTCCGCATGCAATCGCGCTTGCTGGTTAAGGCCCTATCGGTTAGCCGAAATTAAGAGTTTAGCCGACATCGCGTGGCAAGGAATCGCAAAGCGTGGACCGTCAATTTCTAAGTCTGTTTGTGCAGCGTTATCGCAGCGGTCTGATCCTCGTCGCGATCGCCAGCGTCATGCTCAACGTGCTGGTCTTTGCCGGTTCGGCCTACATGCTGCTGGTCTACGATTCGGTCCTGCCCAGCCGCAGCGTGCCCACGCTGATCAGCCTGTTCGGCATGCTGATCCTGATCTACATATTCCAGTCGATTTTTGAGGCCATCCGCGCCGAAGCTCTGCTCGGCATTGCCAATGGGGTGCACGACGACCTGTTCGAGGCGGTGCATTATGCAACAGTCACCCGCCCGTTGCGCACCGCTGGAGACAAGGGCGACGGTCTGCAGTTCACCCGCGATCTCGACTCTGTCCATTCGTTCCTCGCCGGGCAGGGCCCGGTTGCGCTGATCGATCTGCCGTGGGTGATCGCGTTTCTGATCGTGTTGACCATCCTGCACTGGGCGCTCGGGCTCACCGCGCTGATCGGCGTGATCATCATTGCCGGCCTTGCGCTATGGTCCAACCGGCGCACGCAAACCGGCTCGCGCGAACTGGCCAACATCACCGGGCGGCGCTCGGCTGCCGCGCTGTCCGAAATCCGCTTTGCCGAATCGGCGCTGGCGATGGGCATGCAGGAGCGGCTCGTCGCGCGCACTTCGGCTTGGGAAAACAGCTTCATCGAAGCGCAATCCTATCTCTCGCGCACCGTTTCGCGGCTCGGCGGCGCCAGCCGCACGTTTCGCATGCTGCTCCAATCGCTGATCCTGTCGGTCGGCGCGCTGTTGGTGATCGATGGCCAGGCCAGCGGCGGTGTCATTCTCGCGTCCTCGGTGCTGTCGGGCCGCGCGCTCGCGCCGGTCGACATGGCCATTGCCAACTGGAAGGGTCTGGTCGCCGCGCGCAGCGGCTGGGCCCGGCTGGTCCAAGGCATCGCCACCTTCCGCAAGCCAGCCGAACGTCAGATCGCGCTGGCGCGGCCTGCGCAAGAGCTTGCCCTGCGCGATATCTGGGTGGCGCCGCCCGGAACGCAGCGCTTCACGCTATCCGGCGTGTCGTTCTCGCTCACCCCGGGTCAGGTGCTGGCGGTGATCGGCCCCAGCGCGGCGGGCAAGACCACGCTGGTGCGCGCAATCCTCGGAATCTGGCCGCCCACCCGCGGCGAAGTGCGGATCGACGGGGCAACCTTGGACCAGTGGAGCCCCGAAACGCTCGGCAGCTATTTCGGCTATGTCCCGCAAACGGTCGATCTGGTCGATGGCACGATCGGCGAGAACATCGCTCGCTTCGATCCCGAGGCCACCTCGGACGGGGTTGTCGCAGCGGCGCGCGCGGCAGGCATGCACGAAGTCATCCTCGCGCTGCCCGATGGGTATGAAACAATGGTCTCGGCCGGCGCGGTCGAGCTTTCGGCCGGGCAGCGCCAGCGCATCGGGCTGGCGCGCGCGCTTTATGGCGATCCTTTCCTGCTGGTGCTCGACGAGGCAAATTCCAACCTTGATGCCGCTGGCGACACAGCCCTTGCCGCGGCAATTGCCGGAGTTCGCCTGCGATGCGGCATTGTCATCATGATTACGCACCGCCCCGCCACATTGGGTCCGGCAACCCATCTGGCGGTCATCAACGCAGGCCGCCTGACCGATTTTGGACCGCGCGACGAAGTGATGCAGCGCTTGCAGGAACAGGCCGAACCGGCCCGCGTGGCCGGCGAAACCGCTGCCGTCAAAGCGCGAGGGGCCGTTTGATGAACATGCCGGTAAAATTCACCGACCCCGCGCGGCAGCTTCTGCCCGTGCTGGCCGAAGAAGGCGGCGACAAGGCCAAGGCCCCGCTGCTGTTGCAGCGCCTGCTGAATACGGTGGGCGGCCTGCTGCTTGTCTTGCTCTTGCTGGCGGCGGTCGTGCCGATTGGCGGCGCGGTGATCGGCGGCGGGTCGGTCGGCGTGGAAGGGCGGGTAAAGCGTATCGCGCATCCCACCGGCGGCGTGATCGCGCAGATCTTCGTGAAAAATGGCCAGCACGTCCGCCAAGGCCAATTGCTGATGCGGCTCGATGATAACGTCACCGGCGCGGACAAGACCTTTTCCAACCTCAGCGTCGAGCAACTGATGGCGCAGCGCGCGCGGCTCGAATCCGAGCGGATGGGGCTGGGCACGATCAACTGGCCCGCCGAGCTGACCGGAAGCGCCAACCCCAGCGCGCGCAAGGCGATTGCCGACGAAGTGCACATGTTCAGCATGCGCCAGTCCGAAGAACGTGAACTGCGCGCGCAGCTGGCGGCGCGCATCAAGCAGTACAACGAGGAAATTCGCGGCATCGAAGCACAGATGGCCGCAATCAAGGAACAGCGCCGCTTGATCGAGCCCGAACGGCAAGGCGTCAAGGAACTGTGGGACAAGCAGCTGGTGACGATCAACCGGCTCAACCAGCTGGAGCGCACGGCGGTCGATATGGAGGGCAGCGTTGGCTCGCTCACGGCGCAGATTGCGCAGGCGCGCGCCAAGATCACTGAGGCGCAGGAACAATCGATCCAGCTCACCCAAACCCGGCGGCTTCAAGCCGGCAACGATCTGGCGCAAGTCAACACCGCGCTTAACCAGCAGCAGTTGCGCAGCGTCGCTGCTTCCGACCAGCAAGGCCGCAGCGAAATCCGCGCGCCCTATTCGGGCACTATTGAGAAGATCGCCTTTGCCGCGATCGGCGATGTGATCCGCCCGGCCGAGACGATCATGGAAATCGTGCCCGATCAGGATGGCATGATCGTGGAAGCCATGGTTAGCCCGGAAGACATCGATCAGGTGCGCCGCGGCCAGCAGGCGCGGGTGCGCTTCTCGGCGTTCAACCGCTCAACATCGCCGGAAATTCCGGGCAAAGTGGTCTATGTGGCATCAGACCGCAGCGAGAATCCGGAACTGCGGCAATCGTTCTACATGGCCCGTGTCGAAGTGGATCAGGCCGCTGTGCGGAAGGCCGATCTGGCGCTGCGTAGCGGTATGCCGGCCGAGGTCTACATCGAAACCGGCAGCCGCTCGCTGCTGTCCTATGCCATCAAGCCGATAAGCGATCAGTTCAACCGCTCATTCCGCGACAACTGAGCAGAAAAATCGATGCGCCCGAACACTTTATGCCTGTTGCTGGTGGCCACTTCGCTGGCTGCAATCCGGCCTGTTATGGCGCAGGAAAACGCGCCCATCGTAGGCTCGGTCGATGCCATTAAGGAGCAGACTGGTCTGGAGCTAACTGGCGCGCCGGATGCGGCGGCGTCAGGCGAAATGCCCGGAGCATTGGAGGACGCGCGGACTTTGGAGGAAACCGCAGGCGGCGTTCGGCTTCGCCCCGAACTGCCCGAGGGCACCCCGCCTGAAGTGGCCGCGCAGGCGACCGGCAACACCCCGGTCAGTGGTTTGGCGGAGGCCTTGCGCCTTGCTTACTGGACCTCACCCTCGCTGCTGTCGCAGCGCGCGCTGTTGCGCAGCGTGGACTACCGCGTGCCGCAAGCGCGCGCCGCGTTTGGCCCCTCGATCACCTATCAGGCTGATTATTCCTACCAACGCACCCAGGCCGATCAATTGTTTGGTACGGATCTCATTAACCGCGGCTGGAGCTCGACCGCGCAGGCGATCCTCACCCAGCCGCTGCTCACCTTCGGCCGCAATGCCGCGCAGGAAGACGTGGCGCAGGCGCAAGTTGGTTTTCAGCGGCAGGCGCTTCGCTCGGCCGAGCAACAGGCGATGCTCGATGCGATCGGAGCTTACGTCGGCGTGCTTCGTGACCGCGCGAGCGTAACCATCGCGATGGACAATCTGGCGACGCTGGAAAGCGAACTCTCGGACAACCGCGCCCGGCTGGCGGTGCGCGAGGTGACGTCGACCGATGTCCAGCAGGTTGAGACGCGCGTCGAGCTGGGCCGCGCGCAAGTCTACATCGCGCAGCGCGATGCGGCGACGAGCGAGGCCACCTTCGTGCGCATGGTCGGGGTGCCCCCCGGCCAGCTGGCAGCGCCCAATCCATTGCAGCTGCCGGTGGATACGCTCGAAGACGCCTATGTCTATTCGCTGGCGCACAACCCGATCGTGCTGGCCGCGCAAGCCCGCGAACAGGTCTCGCGTGCCAGCCTCGCTGCCGCCAAGGCCGAGCTGCTGCCCCGCGTCGATTTTCAGAGCACCGCCGGCTATGGCAGCCGCACTCCTTACACAGATCGGCTGCGGCAGACCGATTTTCGCGGTCGGTTCGTGGTCACAGGGCCTTTGTTTCGCAGCGGCCTGCTGCGCGCGCGCATCAGCGAAGCGGCGGCGGCGAATGATTCCGACTGGCGGCTGCTTGATGCGTCGGTGCGCGAAAGCCGCGCCACTCTGGCCTTAAGCTGGAACGACTGGAAGGCGCAGATCGCCTCGATCGACCGCTTTGGGGCGGCGGTCGATTCAGCCCGCAAAGCCTACGATGGCGCGTTGCTGCAAGAGCGCGCGGGGCTGCGCACGACGCTCGACGTGCTCGATCTGGCGCGCGAACTGCTGCTCGCGCGGGGCAATTATAACAACGCGATTGCTTCTGCCTATATCGCGCAGGCGCGCGTGATGGCCGTGGCCGGCGCGCTGGAGCAATCGTGGCTTCTGCCCGATGATGATCGCTACGATCCGCTCAAGCATTTCCGCAAGGTGCGCCGCCACGGCGATATTCCTTTGCTGACCCCGCTGATGCGCGTCCTTGATGGCATGCCGCTCACGCAGACATCAGGCACCCGCGCTGTGCGCGACCCCGGCGCCGTGCGGACGACCGCCCCGGTCAAACTGATGCAGATCAAACCTGCGAGCGAACCGGCAAAAGCGCCCTGAGCGCGGGAGGCTCGACGCGCCGTTGCGCCGGTAGCAATCGATCTGCCGGTTGGTGCCCTCCCCGGTCTTCGGCAGCCCACGAAATCTCTCGCAGTGGCAGCAAGACAAGCGTAATCGAGCGGCGATGAACCCCATCACGACTCATGCTGACGCGATAGCGCCAGCCGCGCTAGCCCATCAGGCTGGCCATCAGAAGCAGAGCCTCGCCACGCTTTCGATCGGCGCGATCGGCGTTGTGTTTGGCGATATCGGCACCTCGCCGCTCTATTCGCTGCGCGAAAGCTTTATCGGCCACCACCCGCTGGCGGTTGACCGCCCGCATATCTTCGGTGTGATTTCGCTCATCTTCTGGACGATGATGCTGATCGTCACGGTCAAATATGTGTTCATCATCCTGCGCGCGGACAACAAGGGCGAAGGCGGCAGCCTTGCGCTGCTAGCCCTGCTCGGACGCCGGCTGGGCGAATCGCGGTGGAGCGCGCCGATGGTCATGCTCGGCCTGATCGCCACCGCGCTGTTTTTCGGTGATGCGATCATCACCCCGGCGATCTCGGTACTTTCGGCGATTGAGGGGCTGACCGTGGTCCATCCCGGCTTCGAAAAGCTGGTGCTGCCGATCTCGGTGGCGATCCTGATTGCCCTGTTCGCGATCCAGTCGCGCGGCACTGCGGCGATGGGCAAGCTGTTCGGCCCGGTCATGCTCGTCTATTTCGCCGTGCTGGCGGCGCTTGGGATCAACGGGATCACCCATGCTCCCGAAGTCCTGCTGTCGCTCAACCCGGTCTACGCAGCCAATTTCTTCCTGCTCGATCCGGGCCTTGGGTTTCTCGCGCTCGGCTCGGTCGTGCTGGCGGTGACTGGGGCCGAGGCGCTCTATGCCGATATGGGTCATTTCGGACGGCGCGCGATTATGGCGGCGTGGCTGTGGGTGGCCTTCCCCTGCCTGCTGCTCAACTATCTGGGACAAGCCGCGCTGATGCTGCGTGATCCGGCGATGGCGCAGAACCCGTTTTTCCTGATGGCCCCCGATTGGGCGCGGCTGCCGCTGGTGCTGCTCGCCACGCTGGCCACGATCATCGCCAGCCAGGCGGTCATCTCGGGCGCATTCTCGGTGGCGCAGCAGGCGGTCCAGCTCGGTTTCCTGCCGCGCATCCGCATTCTCCACACCAGCGCCAGCGCCGCAGGGCAGATTTACGTGCCGGTGGTCAATTGGGGGCTGCTGGTGCTGGTCATCCTCGTCGTGCTCGGCTTTCGCAGTTCGAGCAACCTCGCAGCCGCTTATGGCATCGCGGTGACTGGCACGATGTTCATCACCGCCGCCATGCTGGGCGTGCTAACCTTCGGCGTGTGGAAATGGCCGCCGCTGCTGGCGGGGCTCGCCACGGGCGTGTTCCTGCTGATCGACGGGGCCTATCTTGCATCCAACCTGATCAAGATCCCCGATGGCGGCTGGTTTCCGCTGGTGGTGGCGGCGGTCGCATTCGTGATGCTGACGACATGGGCCACCGGGCGGCGCATCCTGCGCGACCGGCTGGCCGAAGATTCGATGCCGTTCGATCTGTTCCTCAAATCGGTTGCGCTCAAGGTGCGCCGGGTTTCTGGCACCTCGGTTTTCCTCACCTCGACCACCGAGGGTATTCCGCCCGCTATCCTGCACAATCTCAAGCACAACCACATCCTTCATGACCGGGTGGTGATCCTGACCGTGGTGATCGAAAGCGTGCCGCATGTGCCTCCCTCGGTCCGGCGCGAGGTCGAAGATATGGACTGCGGATTCTACCGCATCATCCTCCACTTCGGGTTCATGGACGAGCCCGACATTCCCGCCGAGCTGGCGCAGGAAACCCGCGCCGGCGGGCCGTTCAAACCGATGGACACCAGCTATTTCCTCGCCCGGCAAACGCTGCTCGCTTCGAAGCGGCCGGGTATGGCGATCTGGCGCGAAAAGCTTTTTGCCTGGATGATGCGCAACGCCGAAAGCGCGATGGTATTTTTCCGCCTGCCGACCAACCGGGTGATCGAGCTCGGAAGCCAGCTGGAAATCTAAAGCTCGACGATATGATCGGCCAGCCGGTCAATCTGCGCGCGTTCGTGGGTGACCAGCAGGATCGGCAGCGCGAATGCGTCGCGGATACGGACCATGACTTGCATCACCTCCTCGCGCCGCGCGCCGTCGAGCGAGGACAGCGGCTCGTCCATCAGCAGGAAGGATGGCCCCGCCATCAGCGCCCGCCCGATCGCCACCCGCTGCGCCTCGCCGCCCGAGAGCGTGCGCGGCCGGCGCGCCAGCAGCGCTTCGATGCCGAGGAAGGCGCACGTCTCCTCCAGGCCGAAGCGGCGGCGTTCTGGCGGGGCGAGCCGCGCGCCGAACAGCAGGTTCTGGCGCACCCGCAGATGGGGAAAGAGCCGCAGATCCTGGAACACCATGCCGCAGGCGCGCCGCTCTGGCGGCAGGTCGATCCGCGCCGCGCTGTCGAACAGCACCCGTCCGCCCACCGCAATCCGGCCCTCGGCGGGGCGCAGCAGCCCAGCGATCGCCTCGAGCACGCTGGTCTTGCCCGCGCCCGAAACGCCCACCAGCGCGGTAATCCCGGCGGGCGCGGCAAAGCGGCAGGCGATGCGGCGGGGCCCGCGCCGGAGCGCGATGTCGATCTCAAACGCCATATTTTTCCGCGGTCCCGGCGCGGCGGGTGAGGAGGTCCGAGGCGATCAGCGCCGCCAGCGACAGCACGATCGAGACCGCCGCCAGCCGCCACACCCGCGCTTCGCCGCCTGGCATTTCGAGCGCCGAATAGATCAGCAGCGGCAGGGTGCGGGTCTCGCCCGGGATGTTGGAAACAAAGGTGATCGTCGCGCCGAATTCGCCGAGCGAGCGGGCAAAGCCGAGCACCGCGCCCGCCAGCACACCGGGCCAGGCCAGCGGCAGGGTGATTTCCCGGAAGGTGCGCCACGGCCCCGCGCCGAGCGTGCGGGCGGCCTGCTCCAGCCGGGGATCGACCGCTTCGAGGCCGAGCCGCATCGCTCGCACCATCAGCGGCAAGGCCATCACCGCCGCCGCCAGCGCCGCCCCGGTCCAGCGGAACAGGAAGGTGATCCCAAACACATCTGCCAGCACCCGCCCGGCGGGACCATCGGGGCCGAACGCGATCAGCAGCGCCCAGCCGATCACCACCGGCGGCAGGACCAGCGGCAGGTGCACCGCCGCATCGAGCAGGGTCTTGCCCGGAAAACGGCCGCGCGCCAGCAGCCACGCCAGCCCGAACGCCGCCGGCAAGCCGCCCGCCACCGCCACGAGGCTGACCTGCACCGAGAGCGCGACCACGCCCCATTCCTCCGCCGAGAGCAGTTCCATCAGCGCGGGATGAAGCCGAAGCGGCGGAAGATCGCTTTGCCCTCAGCCGACAAGAGGAAGCGGCGGAAACCCTCGGCATCCGGGCTGGCCGAAGTGGCAAGGCGGGCGAGCGGATAGGTGATCGCCGTGTGCGACCCCGCCGGGAACACCCCGACAACGCGCACCGCCGGTTCGGCGCGGGCATCGGTGAGGTAGACCACCCCCAGCGGCGCGGCACCGCGCGCCACCAGGGCCAGCGCAGCGCGGACATTTTCGGCGCGGGCGAGGCTGCCTTCGACTTGGGACCAGACGCCCAGCCGGGTCAGCGCCTGCTTGGCATAGCGGCCCGCGGGCACCGCATCGGGATCGGCCACCGCCAGCCGCCCCCCCGCCAAAGCTCGCATCAGACCAAAGCCGGGACGGACCGGCAGGCTCCCCCGCCGCGCCGCAGCGGGCGCGACCAGCACCAGCTGGTTCGAGAGGAAGGGCACCCGGGTGCGCGGCGCGATCAGGCCCTTCTTCTCCACATAAGTCATCCATTCCTCGTCCGCCGAGACGAACAGATCGGCAGGAGCGCGGGCTTCCACCTGCCGGGCAAGCGCGGAGGACGCGGCGAACGAGACCACCGGGCGCGGATGGCGGGCGCGACCTTTGGGCGCGGCCCAGGCATCCGCCGCCGCGCTCATCGCCTCTTGCAGGCTGGACGCGGCCAGCACCAGCGGGCCTTTCGGCGGCTGGGCCATGACGGGCGGGCCGGCCGCCAACAGGAGCAGCAGCAGCGCGGATTTGAGGACGGAGCGGATCATCCGGGTTTCCTGCGATATCTATATCCCGGGGTATATAGATATGCTCGGGCCGAGGGAACCCCCACCCCCTTCCCCAATCCCAACATTGCGCTTTGCCGCGAAGCATGACAGGGCGCGCCGGAATGGGCCGTGCCCGCCGAAAGGACCGTTTGCCATGAACCTGCGCCCTCGCACGCTGCTGGCCTGCGCCGCCCTGATCTCCTGTTCAGCCCCCGCCGCCGCGCAGGACGCCGGCTGGGTGCTGGCCCCGCAAGTGGCCGCGATCGGCGCGAAAGACCGGGTTTATGGCGCGGCCGGGGCAGACCTGAGCATGATCGTGTGGATCGATCTCGAATGCCCTTATTGCAAGGTGTTTGGCGGGACGCCCGAGCGGGTGGTCGATGCCGCGGGCGGCAAGCTCAATCTGGCGGTACGGCTCTATCCGCTGTCGTTTCATGGCCCCGCCGCGGTGCTCGCCTCGGCCAGCGCGCTGTGCGTCGGCGATCAGGCGGGCGCGACCGGATTTTACAAGTTCATGAGCGGCTGGCTGGCGCTGACCGGCGGGAACGGCAAGGGCATTGCGGCGAGCAGCGGCAACCCCGCCGCCGCCGCCGCGCTCGGCGCGGCCAGCGGCGCGGGCAACAAGGCCAAACTGGCCGCCTGCACCGCATCCCCCGCCACCGCCGCGCGGATCAAGGCCGAGATCGACGACGGCGAGGCCGCACGGATCACCGGAACGCCCGCCATCGCGGTGCGCAACAACAAGACCGGCGAGACGATCATGGCGGCCGGCGCGCTGAGCCAGGACGATCTGGAGACGGCGGTCAATTATCTGGCCGGGCGGAATGATACGGGTGCGGCTCCGCCGAAAACCTGATGCGAATGGCGCCGCCGCCGCCCCCGCCACCGCCACCTTCACCGAGGGCCAAGTTGACATAGTTGACAGGGTCCAGGGAAGCGATTGCGGCCATGGCACAGCGTCTGGCCCGGGCGGCCTCTGCGCGAGCGATTTGACCTCGAACGGCGCGAGCCAGCCGTCTTCTTCGCCAGCGCCAGTGAGCGCATCGATCCGGGCATAACACTGCGCGGCGGCGGCATCCCAAACGGCAGCAGCGGCAGCGCGGGTTTCGGCCAGGGCAGCGGCAAGGGCGGCGACCAAGGCCTCTTCCGCTTCATCCCGGCATTGCGCCGCGCCGTCTTCATCGGCGGGCTCATCGGGTGCGGCGTCATAAGGTGCGGCGTCGTCATCGTCGTTGTCACCGGCGGGTGCGCGCCAGTCCTCATCGAACTGCGCCGCGTCTGCGCTATCATGATCGGCGGCGGCGCCCCAGTCATCGTGTTCGGCTGGCGGTGCGCCGCACTCGTCGTCATCGGGCCCAAGGCCCAGCGCGGCGCGCAAGGCCTGCTCGGCTTCGGCGACTTCTTCGGCGATATGTTCGGCGCGGCTGGCAAGCGGCGGGGTCCACCCCTCCCCTTCGGCCAGCGGCGCGGGATCGGCCTCGCCGCCGAGCAGCGCTTCGAGAAATTCATCGAAGCGCCCGCCGGTGGCGCAGGCGCGCTCGGCCTCGTCGCAATGCTTGTCGAGCCGGGCGAGGTGCGCGAGCAGCAGGCGGCTATCGAAGCGCACGCGGCGGCCGACCGCCTCGCCCCGGTAAAAGATCGTCTCGCTGGTGCCGTTCATCGCGCGGTCGGCGAGTACTTGTTCCGCCGCATCGCGCGCGAGCACCAGCGCCGCCTCCCACCCCTGCGCCAGCGCGGCATCGCGCCGCTTGTGCACATAGGCCGCCTGCGCCGACAGCCCGACCTCGGCGCAGGCGACGCGGACATTGCCGTGCGAGGCGAGGTGATGAAGGAACTGCACCTGCCGCGCGGGCGAGAAGGTATTGGCGCGGGGGGTTTGAGGATTAAGCCCCTCCCGCTCGCAGGAGGGGGTGGTGTGCGCCTGCTCCGCCTCCCGCGCGCGGGAGGGGGCCGGGTGGGCGAACGCATACACCTCGTCCTCTCGAACGTACCCACCCCCGGCCCCTCCCGCAGGCGGGAGGGGGGAGGAAGCGTCGCGCGGAACCCCTCCCACAGGCGGGAGAGGAGCATAACGCCCCGAAATTGCCGCGATGGGATCATTCGGCAGCCCGATATCCCGCTCCGCCAGTATCCACCCCCGCCCGAACCCGCTGCTGCGCTTGCTGTCCATCCTTGCGACTCCCGTTGGAACAAAAACGGAACGATGGCATGGATGGGGGGATGTAGGACAGGGGTTTGGCGGGGCGGGTGGGGACGCTGGCGAGGCGGCGGGCGAACAGAGGAACGAGATTAAAAATGATTACTGCGAATTTCGCCAGAGACGCGATGTATGTATAAATTACAAAACCATATGGAACTTTTGAATATTCTGACCAAAATGGAGACATGATTTTGAAGTATTCAAGAATTAACTTCGTGACGTTACAAAGGAGGGTGAGATGGAAATATTTATTGATATCGCTGGGATGTTTTATCGCCACCGCGTCACCGTTGGTGAAAACCCGAGTGTTTTTGATGTTATGGACGCAGTACGAGGTCAACGCGCCCTACACGGTGGAGGTACATTGCAGTTTGATATCGAACCATCAGCAACTATCGAGAATCCAGACGGTTCACCGATGGAATTCATATCTTATATTGAAGTAACCTATGACGATAACAGCAAACCAGTGTCAAGGCAAGGCAATGGCGAAATAATCTCGGGCGTTTACGCTTTTAATGATGGGACTAAAGTTTTTCCCGATAAACAAGATGGCAACATTCGCTTCCAGCTTGTTTGGCAATATTATGTCACGTCTAAGCTTGGTGTTGTTAAAAATTTGGGCAAAGACGGATCACGTAAGATTGTAGGATTGAAAAGCAACAATCTCATGCCGCCAGATATTACATTAGAATCTGGCGATACGATTATGTGGAGGCTCGTAGCAATATTTGACCTCGAACAAACGGCTGAAAAAGAAGCGAACAAAGGAGCCTTCGGTGGTGTTGCGCCAACTGGAACAGCAAGAGCTATCGGTTCCATGTTGAAAACATTGAACCAGCAGCAATAAAATTTGGTCAGTGCAGGATTTGCATAAGAACGTTGATTTACGCCCATCTAGCCCGCACTGGCGGGCAATCCCGCAAGCTTCGGCATCCTTCCCCCTTGATGGGGGAAGGATACGCAGGCTTGGCCTACTTGGGCCTAGCCGGAGTTGGATGGGGGTGACCAAGCGATGAGAAAAACGCCGCCGCCGGTCGATGTAACGCTGGCGCGGGCATTGCGCCGTGATCCGACCGAGGCGGATGCGGCGATTTCGGCGGCGGGTGGCGCTTGGATGGCCTGAGGCCCCTGCCTGCGCAGGGGCGCTGATTGCGGCTGCGCGCGTCCCGGCGAAGGCCGGGACCTCGGGCGGGGTGGCGCTGGGATGATGTTGTGCGGTCTTTGCAGGCTCTGCGCGGGTTTGGTTGGGGTTGGGGTTGCCTGAGGGTGCCCCTCCACCACCTTTCAGGTGGTCCCTCTCCCCGTGCCGGGGAGGAACGGGTTGTGGTTGCCTGAGAGTGCCCCTCCACCACCCTTTGGGTGGTCCCCCTCCCCGTGTCGGGGAGGAATTTAGTGGTTGCGCTCCACTACCCTTCCTTCGGCAGGCTCAGGGTGAGCGAGGCGGTCTCCCTCTTCAGTTCCAGGTGAAGCGGTAGCCGTAGGCGAGGCCCACGCTGAATTGGTCGCGGCGGCCGCGCTCGCGGATCAGGGTGCTGCTGGCGGCGGCATCGGCGAGGCGGTCGTAGCCGGTGAACAGGGTGATCGCGCCGAGGCGGCCGCGTTCGCCCAGTGGGCGGATGAGCGATCCGGCGACACCCGCCGAGACGAGGCCCGAACCGGTGCGGAAGGGGGCGAGGCCGGCGCGGGCGCCTTGCAGCGGGGAGACGCCGAAATAGACCTGCGTATAGTCGGCATCGGCAAATGTGGCGCGCACGCCCAGCGCATAGCGGAATTTGCCCGCCTGATCGCTGAAGCGGGCCGAGGTATCGGCGACGAGGCCGGTGTGCCCGCCCGTGCCCTGGCGGACTTCGGCGCGCAGGGTGACGCGGCGATTAGGGCTATATTGCGCAAAGCCGCCGAATTCCCCCGCCAGCCGGACATCGCCGAAGCCGCGCAGCGCGGTGCTGCCGCCGGTGATCAGGAACGGCGAGCCGCCGGTGGATTCGCGGCGGCCGAAGCGGATCTTGGCGATCGGGCCGATCTTCCAGCCATCCTGATTGATCGCATTCCAGCCCAGCCCTTCCTGCACCGAGAGAAACGCGGTGTCCTTGTAGTTCACCCGCAGATCCGGGAACACGGAGAACGCGGTATCGCGCGAGCCTTGCCACGCGGGGGCGACGATGGGGGCGATACCGACGGTGAGCACCCAGGTGGGCGGCGGCGGCGGGCCGCCGGATGGCAGCATCGGCCGCGCGGCTTGCGCATGGGCGGCGCAGGGAAGCGCGAGAAGGAGCGCGGCGGCGGCAAGCGGGAGGAGCGGCGAGCGTGTCATTATATCATATCCTGATGGTCGGCTTAATCGGCGCTATACCGGGCGGCCTTCACCTTTTCAACAGCGGGCCAAGATAGCTGCCGGTGAAGCTGCGCAGATTTTTGGCGACTTGCTCGGGCGTGCCTTCGGCCACCAGCTCGCCGCCGCGCACGCCGCCTTCGGGGCCGAGATCGAGCACCCAATCGGCGGTTTTGATCACATCGAGGTTGTGTTCGATCACCACCACGCTGTTGCCCTGATCGACGAGGCGGTGGAGCACTTCGAGCAGCTTGCGCACGTCTTCGAAATGGAGGCCGGTGGTCGGTTCATCGAGGATATAGAGCGTCTGCCCGGTGGAGCGGCGGGCAAGCTCCTTGGCCAGCTTGACGCGCTGCGCCTCTCCGCCCGAGAGCGTGGTGGCCTGCTGGCCGACCTTGACATAGCCGAGGCCGACCTCGTTGAGCATGTGCATCCGCTCGCGGATCGGGGGCACGGCCTTGAAGAACTCCTCGGCATCCTCGATCGTCATATCGAGCACATCGGCGATGGAGTGGCCCTTGAACTTCACCTCCAGCGTTTCGCGGTTGTAGCGGCGGCCGCTGCATTCCTCGCAAGTGACGTAAACATCGGGGAGGAAGTGCATCTCGATCTTGATCAGGCCGTCGCCCTGGCATTTTTCGCAGCGGCCGCCCTTCACGTTGAAGCTGAAGCGGCCGGGTTTGTAGCCGCGCGCGGCGCTCTCGGGCAGGCCGGCGAACCAATCGCGGATGAGGGTGAAGCTGCCGGTGTAGGTTGCGGGGTTTGAGCGGGGGGTGCGGCCGATGGGGGACTGGTCGATCTCGATCACTTTGTCGCAGTGTTCGAGCCCGGTGACACGGTCGTGCGCGCCCGCCACGAGGCGCGCGCCATTGAGCGTGCGCGCGGCGACGGCGTGGAGCGTGTCGATGGTGAAGCTCGATTTGCCCGAGCCGGAGACGCCGGTGACGCAAGTGAACGTGCCGAGGGGGATGCTGGCGGTAACGTTCTGCAGGTTGTTCGCCCGTGCGCCCTCCACCGTGATCTTGAGTCCGTTGCCTTTGCGGCGCTTCTTGGGCACTTCGATGCGGCGCGCGCCTGTCAGATATTGGCCCGTCAGGCTGGCGGGATTGCCGAGGATATCGGCCAGCGTGCCCTGCGCGACGATCTCGCCGCCGTGGACACCCGCGCCGGGGCCGAGGTCGACGATGTGGTCGGCGGTGCGGATTGCGTCCTCGTCGTGCTCCACCACGATGACCGTGTTGCCGAGATCGCGCAGCCGCTTGAGCGTGATCAGCAGGCGGTCGTTGTCGCGCTGGTGGAGGCCGATGCTGGGCTCATCGAGCACATAGAGCACGCCCGAGAGGCCCGAGCCGATCTGGCTGGCGAGGCGGATGCGCTGGCTCTCGCCGCCGGAGAGGGTGCCGCTGGTGCGGTCCAAGTTCAGGTAATCGAGGCCGACATTGTTGAGGAAGCCGAGGCGGTCGTTGATTTCCTTGAGGATGGCCTTGGCGATCTGGTTTTGCTGCGCGGTAAGATGTTGATTTAATTCGCCATACCACGCCACGGCGGCGGCGACGGAGAGGTGCGTGATGCTGGAGATATCGTGGCCCGCAACCTTGACGCTGAGCGCCTCGGGCTTGAGGCGCGCGCCGTGGCAGGTCTCGCAAGGCTGCGCGGTCTGGTACTTGGACAGCTCCTCGCGCATCCATGCGCTCTCGGTTTGCAGGAGGCGGCGGTTCAAGTTGCCGATCACGCCTTCGAAGGCCTTGGCGACGGTGTAGCTCTTCTTGCCATCGATGAAGGTGAGCGGCACGGGCTTGCCTGCGGTGCCATAGAGGATGACAATTTTGACATCGGACGGCAGCTTGTCCCACGCCGTTTCGAGGCTGAAACCGAAGTGGCCCGCGAGGCTGGCGAGCACTTGCATGTAATACGGCGAGGGCGGGTTCGACTTGGCCCAGGGCACGACCGCGCCTTGCTTGAGGCTGAGGTTTTCGTTGGGCACGACCAG
>NZ_CAMBTS010000015.1 GCF_945870625.1 Novosphingobium sp. Chol11
ACGATGTTCTTGCCGATATCGTGCACATCGCCCTTCACCGTGGCCATGATGATCCGGCCCTTCGGCCGCGCGCCCGCCTGCTTTTCCGCCTCGATATAGGGGATGAGGTGCGCCACCGCCTTTTTCATCACGCGCGCGGATTTGACCACTTGCGGCAGGAACATCTTGCCCGAACCGAACAGGTCGCCAACGGTGTTCATGCCCTGCATCAGCGGGCCTTCGATCACCTCGATCGGGCGGCCGCCGCGCGCGAAGATTTCGGCGCGGGCTTCCTCGGTATCCTCGACCACATACATGTCGATGCCCTTGACGAGGGCATGCTCAAGACGGCGCACCACATCCCAGCCGCGCCATTCCTCCGCCGCCTTTTCCGCCGCGACATCCTTGCCCTTGTAGCTTTCCGCCAAGGTGATCAGGCGTTCGGTGGCAGTCTGCCCCGAATTGTCGTTTGCGGGCACGCGGTTGAGCACCACATCCTCGCAGGCCTCGCGCAGCACCGGATCGATCTGGTCGTAGATATCGAGCTGCCCCGCATTGACGATGGCCATGTCCATCCCCGCCGGAATCGCGTGATAGAGGAACACCGAATGCATCGCGCGGCGCACGATCTCGTTGCCGCGAAAGCTGAACGAGAGGTTAGAAAGCCCGCCCGAGATATGGACATGCGGGCAGCGCGCACGGATTTCGGCGGTCGCCTCGATGAAATCGAGCGCATAGCGATCATGCTCCTCGATGCCGGTGGCGACCGCGAACACGTTGGGATCGAAGATGATGTCTTCGGGCAGAAAGCCGATGCCGGTGAGCAGATCATAGGCACGCGCGCAGATTTCGACCTTGCGCTCCTTGGTATCGGCCTGGCCCTTTTCGTCGAAGGCCATGACCACCACCGCCGCGCCATAATCCATGCATTTGCGCGCGGCGCTCAGGAACGCGTCCTCGCCTTCCTTCATCGAGATCGAATTGACGATGGGCTTGCCCGAAACGCATTTCAGGCCGGCTTCGATCACATCCCACTTCGAGCTGTCGATCATCACCGGCACGCGCGCGATGTCGGGCTCGGCGGCGATCAACTTGAGGAATGTGGTCATGGCGTGGACCGCATCGAGCAGCCCCTCGTCCATGTTCACGTCGATCACCTGCGCGCCGTTTTCCACCTGCTGGCGCGCCACTTCGACCGCCTTGGCGTAGTCGTCCGCCATGATCAGCTTCTTGAAGGCGGCCGAGCCGGTGACATTGGTGCGCTCGCCAACATTGACAAAGCTGGAACCGGAAGCGCGGGGGGCAGTCTGCGTTGTCATCTTCTACTCCCCCCTCCCGCTTGCGGGAGGGGTCGGGGGTGGGTTTCTTGCATTCGAGAGGGGGCGTTTGACCCGCCCACCCCTAACCCCTCCCGCAAGCGGAAGGGGGACTTGATCAGCTTGCCATCAAAAACGGTTCGAGCCCTGCCAGCGCGGTCACCACCGGGGGCTTCGGCATCACGCGTGGCGGCAGGGCCGCTACGGATTTGGCGATCGCGGCGATATGCGCGGGCGTCGATCCGCAGCAGCCGCCCAGAATATTGACCTGGCCGTGCTCGGCCCATTCGTGGACAAGGCCCGCCGTCGTCTCGGGCATTTCGTCATATTCGCCCAGTTCATTGGGCAGGCCCGCGTTCGGGTACACCATGATCAAGGTCTCGGCGATGGCCGAGAGCGAGCGCACATGCGGGCGCAACTGGGTCGCGCCGAACGAGCAATTGAGCCCGATGGTCAGCGGCCGGGCATGGCGCACGGCACACCAGAACGCCTCGACTGTGTGGCCCGAGAGGTTGCGGCCCGAGAGATCGGTGAGCGTCATCGAGAGCATGATCGGCACTTCGCGGCCCAACTGCTGCTCCAGCTGCCGCACCGCCATGATCCCGGCTTTGGCGTTCAAGGTATCGAACACCGTTTCGATCAGGATGAAATCCGCGCCGCCTTCGACCAAGGCTTCAGCCTGCTCGCGGTAGACCTCGACGAGGAAATCCCAGTCGATCTCGCGAAAGCCCGGATCGTTGACATCGGGCGAGAGCGACAGCGTCTTGTTGGTCGGCCCGATTGCGCCGGCAACAAACCGGGCGCGGCCGTCTTTAGCCTCGTACTCATCGGCAATGCGGCGGGCGAGCCGCGCGCTTTCGAGGTTGATCTCGCGCACCAGATGTTCGGCGGCATAATCGGCTTGGCTGATGCGGTTGGCTGAGAAGGTGTTGGTTTCGGCGATGTCCGCTCCGGCCTCGAAATAGGCGCGGTGGATCGATTCGGGAACTTCGGGCCGCGACAGCGCGAGGATGTCGTTGTTGCCCTTCTGGTCCTTGGCCAGCCCGAGCGACCCGGCATAGTCGGCCTCGGAGAGTTTCCAGTTCTGGATCTCGGTGCCAAACGCGCCGTCGGTGATGAGAATGCGCTGCGCTGCGGCTTCGAGCAGCGCGGCGCGTGCGGGAGAGGGCGTGATCATCAGGCGGCCTTTTCAAGCGGGGCTGGCTTGGGCCGCAGCCCGAGCAGGTGGCAGATCGCGTAGGAGAGCTCTGCGCGATTAAGCGTGTAGAAGTGGAAATCGCGCACGCCGCCCGCATAGAGCCGCCGCGCAAACTCGGCGGCAATCGTGGCGGCGACCAGTTGGCGCGAGGCGGGATGCGAATCGAGCCCTTCGAACAGGCCGTCCATCCACGCCGGGATCGCTGCCCCGCAAGCAGCGGCAAACTTGCGCGTCTGCGCCACATTGGACACTGGCAAGATGCCCGGCAGCACCGGCGCGGTGATGCCCGCTGCCGCCAGCTTGTCGCGAAAACGGAAGAAGGTCTCGGGCTGGAAGAAGAACTGGCTGATCGCGCGGCTGGCCCCGGCATCGAGCTTGCGCTTCAAATTGTCGATATCGACTTCGGGGCTCGCCGCATCGGGATGCGTTTCGGGATAGGCGGATACCGAAATCTCGAACGGCGCTATTTCTTTGAGGCCCGCGACAAGGTCCGCCGCGCTGGCATAGCCATCGGGATGCGGCTGGAACGGCACGCCCGGTGCGCCCATATCGCCGCGCAGCGCCACGACATGGCGCACGCCCGCTTCCCAATAGCTTTCTGCGACTTCGCGGATTTCGGCCTTGCTCGCATCGACACAAGTGAGGTGCGCTGCGGCTGGCAGCTTGGCTTCGCGAACGATCCGCGCCACGGTGCCATGCGTGCGGTCGCGGGTCGATCCGCCCGCGCCATACGTCACCGAGACGAAGCTGGGGTTCAGCGGGCCCAAGGTGGTGACGACATCCCACAATTGCGCCATCAGCGCTTCGGTCTTGGGCGGAAAGAATTCGAACGACACCCGGATGTCGCCCGGCAGCGCCGCAAACAGAGGTGTATCAAGCGCGGTGCGCGCTTCGTGCAGCTGGTCGTAAGATGTCATCATTGGATCGATGCTCCATGCTCGCGCACCCCGGTCCACAGCTTGACGATCAGCTGGTGGCCCGCAAGCGCGCGGTCGGCGGCGAGGCGGAATCCCGCCGCGCCAAACATATCGGCCACTTGCTCGTCGGAAAAACCGAGGCGGGCATGGGCATGGCTGGCGCGCAATTCCTCGCGGTCGTGCGCGGCAAAATCGACCACTGCGATCCGCCCGCCCGGCGCGGTGACGCGCGCGGCCTCGGCCAGCATGGTTTCGGGCGCGAGCGCATAATGCATCACCTGATGAAACAGCACTGTGTCGAAACTCGACTCGGCAAATGGCAACTTTGCAAAATCGCCCTGTACCAGCGTGACGTGGCCTGCGGGCAAATGCTGCAGCCGGGTGCGCGCCAGCCGCAGCATGTCGGGGCTTTTATCGAGCGCGGTGACATGGCTGGATGACGGCGCAAACAGTTCGGCCATGCGCCCGGTGCCGGTGCCGACATCGAGCAGGCGGCCCAGCCCGGCCCTTCCCCTGTCCATTGCTCGTTCCGCCAGCATTTCGGCGAGCGCTTCCTCGACCGGGCCATCGGCGATATGCATGCTGCGCAAGCTGTCCCACTCATCGGCATGCCGCGCGAAGTACTCCGCCGCGCTGGCATCGCGCGCGGTGCGGATGGCATCGAGATGCTGGCGATCTTGCGCGCATTGCTGGCCGAACGCGGGATCGGCGCCTTCGGCTTGGCCCAGCAGGTTGGCCAATGCGGGTAGCACACCAGCCCCGCGGGCCTCGCCCAGCGCCGCGCGCAGGAACACCCAGCCGCCTTCGCGGCGGCGCTCGGCGAGCCCGGCATCGCAGAGGATTTTGACATGACGCGAGACGCGCGGCTGGCTTTGGTCGAGCACTTGCGCCAGTTCGCCGACCGCAAGCTCCATGCTGGCGAGCAGCCGCATGATCCGCAGGCGGGTGGGATCGGCAAGGGCGCGAAGGGAATCGAGCACGAACATCGCAGCCTCATATAAAGATTTCTTTATATGGCACAAGGCTTACCGCGCGATGATCACCGCCTTGCTTTCGTTCGCATTGGCGTCATCGGGGCCAGCCAGGCATTTGCCATGCCCGAAACGGCAGGGTAAAGCGCAAGCCACACCAGCGTGCATCGTGCCGCCGTTAACTTGCAAGAAGGACGTATCGATGAAGATCGCACATTCGCCGCTCACTGCCGCCCTGCTGGCCTCCGCCGCTTTGCTGGCGCTTGCCGGGTGCGGCAAATCGGATGACGCCTCGCAGAGCGCCACGCCCGACAATGTCGAGATGCCCGCTGCCGAACTGCCTGCGGCCGAGCCTTCGACCGAAGCACCGCCGCTGGCACCAGCTGCTGATGCGTCACAGGCTGCCATGTCGGCCGAAGATGCCGCAAAGAGCGATGCGGACAGCGCGGTTTCCGCCGCCGAAGCGGCCAAGGCCGCCGCGGCTGAGGCTGACAAACCGCAATGATCAGGCGCGACGGGAGGGCATGGCCTGCCGCCTGCGCTCCTGCTCTGGCGCTGGCGGTGCTGCTCGGCGCTTGCCAGAAAGACACCGATCCGGGGCCGGGCGGGGTGACGGTGGGCGAGGCTCGCGCGCTCGATGAAGCCGCCGAAATGCTCGAAAAGCGCCCGGCCCCGCCGCAGGTGGATGCGTCTGGCGCGGTAGATAGTGCTGCGGATGGTGCGGCGAATGCCGCCCCTCCGGCGCGGTAGGGTCAATCCAGCGAGACCCGCCCGCGCCCGGCTTTGATCGCGCCGCGCTTTTTCTTGCCTTCCAGCCGCTCGGCCTTGCCCACGCGGTTGAGCCGGGTTCGCGCGCGCTTGTTGGGCAATGTCGCCGCCTCGCGCAGCAGCTCGATCAGCCGTTTGCGCCCATCCTCGCGGTTCTGCTCCAGCGTGCGATAGGTCCGCGCGGTCAGCACGATCTCGCCGCGCGCGGTCATCTTGCTTCCGGCGAGCGTTTTCAACCGCTGAAACACTTCGGGCGACAAGCGCAGCGCGAACACATCGAGCCGGATCTGCACGGCGGTTGCCACTTTATTGACATTCTGCCCGCCCGGCCCCGCCGAGGCGATGAAGCTCTCTTCGACCAGATCGAGTGCGCGCTCGGCAATCTGGTCGGAAGTATCAGTCATCGTGATAGCTGGCATCGTGATAGCTGGCATCGTGATAGCTGGCATCGTGATAGCTGGGCCCGGGTGCATCGGGCTGTGCCGGAGAGCGGTCATATTCAGGCGCGCTGAAGCCCAGCACGGTGAAATCCATCGGCAGCGGCGCGCGGGCGGCGATGGGTGGTTTGCCCTCGCGCTGGATGGTGATCGCCGCGGCATGGAGCATGGTGCGCAAAGGGCCGCGCCCCGGCCCGCTACCTGAACCATAGATCGGATCGCACAGCAGCGGCGATCCAAGGCCGGCCAGCGCATGCACGCGGATCTGGTGCGTGCGGCCCGTTTCCGGGCGAAACTCGACCAAGGTCCGCTCCGGCTGGCGATCGAGCACGCGCCAGTGCGTCACCGCCGGTTTGCCCTTCTTCGCCGGGATCATCCGCCAGCCCTTTTCGGCGCTGCTGATCTTGGCAAGCGACAGCTCGATCGTTCCTGCCTCGCCCGCGACCGGGCCCGCGACGATGCCGAGATAGACTTTTTCGACCAGCCGCGCCTCGAACGCCGCCGAAAAGCGCTTCAGCGCCTTGGGATTGCGCGCCAGCAGCAGGCAGCCCGAAGTATCCTGATCGAGCCGGTGCACCGGCGCGGGCGGGCGCTGAAAGCCGAAGCGCAAGGCGTCGAGATAGTCTTCAAGCGCAGCGCCGCCGGCGCGCGGCCGGTCGAGCGGCAATCCGGCCGGCTTGTCGATGACGAGCGCTTCGCCGTCTTCGAACAGAATCGAGAAATCGATCACACGACCGCCTTTGCAATGCGCCGCAGCGCTTCATCGAGAATAGCTTCGTCTGCCGCAAAACTGATGCGAAACCCGTCCCGTCCGCCGAACGCCGAGGCCGCCACCACCGCCACCCCGTGTTCCAGCAGATGCAGCGCCAGCGCCTCATCATCGCCGAAACGCGCCATCAGCGGCGCGGCATCGATCATGCAGTAAAACGCGCCATCGGGCACCGGCGCAGAGAGGCCGGGGATCGCCTCGATCGCGGAGAGCACCCTATCACGCCGCGCGCGAAAACGCTCGCACCATTCCTTCAGGAACTCTTGAGGGCCGGTGAACGCCGCCACCGCCGCTGCCTGGCTGATCGAACAGGGATTGCCCGAGGCATGCGACTGGAGCTTGCCCATCGCCGCCACCAGCCACGCGGGGCCAGCCGATACGCCGATGCGAAAGCCGGTCATCGCGTGGCTTTTGGATACGCCCGAGACGGTCAGCGTGCGGTCCGCCAGATCGGGACAGACCGCCGCGAGGCTGGCATGCGCGCCTGCGGTGTAGCGCAGCGGCGCATAGATATCGTCGCTGAGCACCATGACTTGCGGATGGCGGCGCAGCACTTCGCCAAGCGCGGCCAGTTCGTGCGCCGGATACGTAGCGCCGGTGGGATTGCCGGGGCTGTTGAGCAGCAGCCAGCGCGTGCGCGGCGTGATCGCGGCTTCGAGCTGCCCCGCGCCGATGCGAAAGCCGGTCGCCGCGCTGGTCGGCAAATCGATGACTTCGCCGCCCGCATAGCGCACGATTTGCGGATAGCTGACCCACCACGGCGAGGGGATCAGCACTTCATCGCCCGGATCGAGCGTCGCCGCCAGCGCGAGGAAGATCGCCTGCTTGCCGCCCGCGCTCACGATGATCTGCTCGGGCGCAACCACGATGCCCAGATCACGCGCGAAATGGAGCGCCGCCGCTGCGCGCAGCGCCGCTGTGCCCATCACGGCGGTATACTTGGTGTCGCCTGCATCGAGCGCCGCCTTGGCCGCCGCGACGACATGTGGCGGGGTCGGGAAATCAGGTTCGCCCACCGAGAGCGAGATCACATCGCGCCCCGCCGCGCGCAATTCAAACGCCCGGTCGGTCATCGCGGTAGTGCGCGAGGCGGCGATGCGCTGGAGCGCCTGGCTGAGCTGGTTCATGCTGCGCCGCCAAGCAGGCACGCGGGCGTCAGCCCGCGCAGGGCATTGCCGATCAGGAAACCATGCTCAAGATCGCCGAGGGTCAGCGCGCCTTCGATGGCCCGCCCGCTCTCGATCAGGCTGCGCCGCAGCACGCCGGGGAGCAGGCCGATCTCTGCGGGCGGGGTGATCAGCAAGCCATCGCGCTCGACAAACAGGTTGGTAAAGCTGCCTTCGGTGAGGCCGCCATCATCGCCGATGAACAGCGCTTCGTGCGCCCCGGCGGCGCGCGCGGTGCGCAGCGCATCATCATAGAAATGACGGTCGCTGGTCTTGTGCCGAAGGCGCCAGTCGCCCGGCGCAACTGGCAGGGGCAGCACCGCGCAGAGCGCCGGGCCTTCCCTTCCGCCGGCCAAAGCCCCGGGATGCGGCGCCGCCTCCAGCGCATGCGCGCCGCTGCGCGAGACTACCAAGCGCACTTTGGCAGGCGCGGTGAGATCAAAGCACAGCGCATGGATGGCATTGCGCAAGGCATGACGATCCACGGCAAAGCCCAGCACCTCACCGCTGGCTTTCAACCGTTCGAGGTGCAGCTCCAGCAGCGCAATGCCGACGGCAGGATCAAACGCCATCGTTTCGATCAGATCGGCACTGCCTGCGCTCAATCGCAAGAAATTCCCTTTCACCAGGCATTCACGCCATTCGCCGAGCAGCGCCGAATCGGCCACGACCGCCGATCCCACGCCCATGCTCGCGCGCCCGGATCCGGCACCGGGGAAATCCGGCGTCAACCGCAGGGTGCGGATTGCCACATTGAATGCCGCGCTACCAGCCTTGGAAGCAGGTGGATCTTCAAGGGGCGGGCTATCGATCCAACCGATCGCGCCGCAATAAGCCCCGCGCGCATCGCGCTCGAACGTGTCGATCAATTCCATCGCCCGGATTTTGGGCGCGCCGGTGATCGAGCCGCATGGGAAGATCGCGCGCAGGAGCCCGCGCACATCCTGGTCGTCCTGCAGCTGCGCCCGCACCGTGGTGACCATCTGGTGCAAGGTGGGATAGCTCTCCACCGCAAACGGCGTTTCGACAGCCACGCTGCCGGCCTGCGCCACACGCGCCAGATCGTTGCGCATCAGATCGACGATCATCAGGTTTTCGGCGCGGTCCTTGGCGCTGCTCACCAGCGCGGCCTTGAAGCGCGCGTCTTCCTGCGCCGTGCGCCCGCGCGGCGCGGTGCCCTTCATCGGGCGCACGGTGGCCGCGCCGTCCGCCAGCTCGAAAAACAATTCGGGCGAAACCGACAGATGCCAATGCGATCCATCCCAGATCACGCCGCCATATCCGCCGCGCGCGTCGCCGCGCAGCTGGCGATAGATCGCCAGCGGATCGCCCGCCCACGATCCGCCGAGCGGGAAGGTGAGATTGGCCTGATAGATATCGCCCGCATGGATCGCCGCCTGCATCGCCGCGAATGCCGCGCCATAGCCGCCGATCGACACTTGCGGATCGAGCGGGCCGAGCCGCCCGGTTTGCGTCTCCTGCGCTGCGATCTCGGCATCGAGCCAGCGGGCGGCCGCGTCTGCATCGAGCAAGGTCAGCGTGTCAAACCGCGCAAACCACACCAGCGGCCCCGCCGCGCCTGTCCGCGCGGGCAGACGCTCCGCCAGCTTCGGCTCGAGCGCCAGCCCCGCTTCATAAGCGATCATGCCAGCCCAATGGCCGGGCGCTGCGCCGATTGTGGCCAGTGCGTCCGGCACTTCGTCGGCCCGGCGCGCGACCACGATCTCGCACGGCGCCGTATACAGCCGCGCAGGGCCAAAGCCGCTGGTGCGGGCATCGTCGAGCAGGATGAACGGAGTGCGGGCCATGGCTGTACAGGGTTCTCTAGCCGCGCGCCGGTCCATATGCAAAAATCGCTTTCCACTGGCCCCGCCGCCCCGCCATAAAGGCCGGGGGCATGCGCAAGGCAGCGCAGGCGAAAGGCATCGACATGGACGACATCTACATTGGCCTTGGCGCGAACGGTGAACGGCAGGTGCTGCGGTTGGACCGCGCGAACCGGCACGGATTGGTCGCAGGCGCAACCGGCACCGGCAAGACAGTGACCCTTCAGGGCATGGCCGAGCAGTTTTCAGCGCGCGGCGTGCCGGTGTTCATGGCCGATGTGAAAGGCGATCTGGCCGGGATCGCGATGCCCGGCAGCCCCACTTTCAAGCATGCCGCCTCGATCGAGAGCCGCGCCAAGGCTCTGGGCATCGAGCCATTTGCCTATGCCGACAATCCAGCGGTGTTCTGGGATCTCTATGGCGAGGCGGGCCATCCCATCCGCACCACCATTTCGGAAATGGGGCCGCTGCTGCTGGCGCGTCTGCTCGGCCTCAACGATACGCAGGAAGGCGTGCTCAATATCGCCTTCCGCTATGCCGACGATCAAGGCCTGCTGCTGCTCGATCTGCCCGATCTGCAATCCACCCTGATGGCCTGCGCCGAGAAAGCCAGCGAACTGGCGGGTAAATATGGCAATATCTCCAAGGCCAGCGTCGGCACGATCCAGCGCCAGTTGCTCGCCTTCGAAAGCCAGGGCGCGGACCGGTTTTTTGGCGAACCCGCGTTCGAGATCAACGATTTCATGAAAGTGGATGATCAGGGGCGCGGCATGGTCAATGTGCTGGCCGCTGCCAAGCTGATGCAGAGCCCCAAGCTTTACGCCACTTTCCTGCTCTGGCTGCTGAGCGAACTGTTTGAAGCACTGCCCGAAGTGGGCGACGCCGATAAACCCAAGCTGGTGTTCTTTTTCGACGAGGCCCACTTGCTGTTCGACGAGGCGCCGCCCGCGCTGTTCGACAAAGTCGAGCAAGTCGTGCGCCTGATCCGCTCGAAAGGCGTGGGGGTCTATTTCATCTCGCAGAACCCGATCGATATCCCCGAAAAGATCGCCGGGCAGCTCGGCAACCGGGTGCAGCATGCGCTGCGCGCCTTCACCCCGCGCGATCAGAAGGCGATCCGCGCCGCCGCCGATACGTTTCGCATCAATCCCGATCTCGATGTCGAGCGGGTGATCACCGAGCTCAAGGTGGGCGAAGCGCTGGTTTCGACGCTCGATGCGGACGGCGCGCCGGGGATCGTGCAGCGCACGATGATCGCGCCGCCGCGCTCGCGGCTGGGGCCGCTGGAGCCCAAGGAACGCGCGATCATCCAGTCGATCAGCCCGTTCGAGGGGAAGTACGAAACCGCAGTGAACCGCGAGTCAGCGTCCGAAGTGCTGGCGCAGAAGGCAGCCGATGCCGCCGCCGCCGCGCAGCAGGTCGAGACCGAGGGGGAGGATGCGCAGCGCGCCGCGCCGCGCCAGTCGCCCACGCTGTGGGACAAGGCGGGCAGGGCGGCGATGGGCGCGGTCGCTGCTTCGGCAGGCGCGGTGATCGCGGCGCAGATGTCGGGCAAGAAATCGCGTTCCTCGCCGGTTAGCTCGGGGCTCAGCGCGGTGGTCGGCACGGTTGCCACCCAGCTTGGTGGCGCGGCTTTCGGCCGGTTTGCGCGCGGGCTGATGGGCGGATTGCTGCGCTGAGCGCACGCGCCATTGCAGCCGACCCAAAAGCGCGGCAAACGGGCCGTAACCCGTTCGATGGAAAGTGATGTATGCGTTCGATCCTTCTTGCTGCAACCATTCTTGCCGGCACTTGCGGCGCGCTTCCGGCGCTCGCCCAGCAAGCCGCACCCGTCATCCCCGCCGAGGCCGGGGCGATGCCTGAGGGCAAGCTCGATGGTTCGGTCGTCCCGGGTGCCTATCGGCTCGACCTGACCGTCGATCCGGCCAAGGAGCGGTTTTCGGGCCATGCCGAGATCGACGCGACCATCCAGAAGGCCAGCCGCTTTGTGTGGATGCACGGGCGCGATCTGAAAGTTGGCGCGGTCACGGCCACGGCGGGCGGCAAAGTGGTGACCGGCACGTTTGCACAAACCGATCCGACGGGCGTCGCGCTGGTAACTTTTGCAGAAACCCTGCCCGCAGGCCCAGCAACGTTCGCGTTCGATTATGACGCTGCCTTCAACGATAGCCCGGCGGGCCTGTTCCGCGTCAAAGTGGGCGATGACTGGTACAGCTGGACGCAATTTGAATCGACCGATGCGCGCGCCGGCTTCCCCAGCTTCGACGAGCCCGGCTTCAAGACCCCGTGGAGCATTACCCTGCGCACGCCCGCAGGGCTGAAAGCGGTCAGCAACGCGCCCGAAACCGGCAACGAGACCAAGGACGGCATGACCGTCCATACGTTCGCGCCGACGCTGCCGCTGCCCAGCTACCTCGTGGCGATCATGGTCGGCCCGTTCGTTACCGCCGAGGGCACCGTGCCCGCCACCCCGCAGCGCAGCGCGCCGCTGCCGATCCGCATTGTCTCGACCAAGCAGAATGCGGCCAGCCTCGGCTTCGCGCTCGAAGGGACCAAAGGCATCGTCTCGGCGCTGGAGAGCTATTTCGGCCAGTCGTTCCCCTATCCCAAGCTCGACCAGATCACCTCGCCGATCATGCCCGGCGCGATGGAGAACGCAGGCGCCGATCTTTACGAAGATTCGCTGCTAATCCTCGACGACAAGGCCTCGACCGAACAGAAGCGACGCTTTGGCATGGTGGTCAGCCATGAGCTGGCGCACCAGTGGTTCGGCGATCTGGTCACTCCGGCATGGTGGGACGATATCTGGCTGAACGAGAGCTT
This sequence comes from Novosphingobium sp. Chol11, assembly GCF_945870625.1. GTDB lineage: Bacteria > Pseudomonadota > Alphaproteobacteria > Sphingomonadales > Sphingomonadaceae > Novosphingobium. The sequence goes on from NZ_CAMBTS010000015.1 coordinate 12,171, forward strand.
TGCCAACTGGATGGGCTATCGCATCGGCAACGAATGGCGCCCCGATCTCAATATCGGCGCAGGCGCGCTGGCCGAAGGGTTTGCCGCGATGGGCACCGATGCGCTGCTGGCCGGCCGCCCGATCCACCAGCCGATCGCCAGGAATGCCCAGATCGACGCTGCGTTCGATTCGATCACCTATGGCAAGGGCGGCCATGTCGTCGCGATGATCGCGGCGTTCATGGGCGATACCAAGTTCCGCGATGGCGTGCGCGGCTACATGGCCAAGTACAAATATGGCAACGCCACCAGCGCGGACTTCTTCCGCGCGATGGCCGATGCCTCGGGCGATCCACGCATCCTGCCCGCGATGCAGAGCTTTACCGACCAGCAGGGCGTTCCGCTGGTCACATTTGCCCGCGCCGGGCTTGGCAAATGGACCGTCACGCAAAGCCGCTATGTGCGGCTGGGCACCCCGGCCGCGGCGACCCGATGGGGCATCCCCCTGTGCGTAAGGCAAGGCGGCGCGCGCGAGTGCACCCTGCTCACCGAGGCCACCATGCCGCTGACGGTGAAGGGCACCGGCCCGCTCATGCCCAATGCCGGCGGCACCGGGTACTACCGCTTCGAACTGCCGCCCAAGGATTGGGATGCGCTGATCGCCGCCACGCCGCAATTGCCGGGCGGCGAAGCGCTGGCCGTTTCCGACAGCCTCAGCGCCAGCTTCTATGCCGGCCGCGCCAGCGCCGCACAGATCATCGCCGGTGCCCGCGCGCTGGCCGCCAATCCCGATAGCTATGCCAATGGCGATGCCACCGGCGCGCTGCAAGCGATGGCGCGGCGCGGCGTGATCGGCGTGTCGGCCAAGCCCAAGCTCGAAGCGCTCGTCGACATCATCTATGCGCCGCGCCTCAAAGCGCTCGGGTTTGATCCGCGCGCCGGAGCCCACGCCGCAGACGATGCGGAAAAGCAGCAGAACCGCACCCAGCTGGTCGAATTGCTGGCCTCGGTCGCCAAGGACAAACCGCTGCGCGCGCAGCTTGCAGGCGCAGTCGATGCCTATCTGGCGGGCGATGCCAAGGCGCTCGATCCCGCTTTCTTCAGCCCGGCATTCGATGCCTGGCTGGCCGTGAAAAAGCTGGATGGGGCCAAGCTGCTGATCGACAAGGCGCTGGCCTCGGAAGATCCGGTGTTTCGCCCGACCGCGCTCGATGCTGCGGCCTCCAGCGGCGATCTGGCCACCGCGCAGTGGCTTTTGGAGACGCCCAGCGACAAACGGCTGCGCCCATCCGAATGGCAGGGATTTGTGCGCGCGGTGATGGTCAATGCCGATACCCGCGATTGGGGCTTCGCCTGGCTCAAGCAGCATCTGGATGACTTGCTCAGCGGCAACGGCGGCATCTTCTTCAGTTCGCGCCTGCCCACCATCCTGAGCACGTTCTGCTCGGTTGCCGTGGCAGACGATATCGAAAGGCTGCGCCCCAAGTTTGCCGCCAAGTCTGGCGCGCTCGAACTCGAACGGACCATCGAACGGGTGCGCTCGTGCGGCAGGCTGAAAGATGCGCGCGGCGCGGAACTGACCGCCGCGCTGCAGCGGTTGAAGTAACGAGTGGCTGCCCTCTCCCTTAAGGGGGAGAGGGCTTCGCAGCTCAATCCAGCGGCAGGCGGAGCGTGGCGGTGAGGCCCAGAACCTCGCCGTCTTGCCCTATACGGTTGGCCAGCAAGAGCGCGCCGCCGTGCTGATCGGCAATCGCGCGGGCGAGCGTGAGCCCCAGCCCGCTGCCGCCGGTCATGCTGTTGCGCGAAGCTTCCATGCGGGTGAACGGTTCCTGCATCCGCGCGATTTCGCCTTCGGGGATGCCGGGGCCATCGTCCTCGATCCGTAGCACCGCCTCGCGCGCTTCGCGCGCCAGCGAGACACGCGCACAGCCGCCATAGCGCACGCCGTTTGAAATCAGATTGCGGAGCGCGCGGCGCAGCCAGGTAGCGCGCAGCGCCATGACCATGCGCTCCGTCGAACCGAGCGTGACTGGCTCGCCCATGTCTTCGAACTCGCCCACCACATCGGCGACCAGCGCGGAAAGCTCCGTCTGTTCAAGCGGATCGGACGGGCGGCCGACCCGCGCGAGGCTGAGAATATCGTCGAGCGAATTGTTGATGTCGCTGATGCCCGCCGCCATGCGCGCGCGCTCGGTATCGTCTTCCACCGCCTCGATCCGCACGCGCAGCGCCGCCAGCGGGGTTTTGAGATCGTGCCCGATCGCGCCGAGCATCACATCCTTTTCATCGAGCAGCGCCGCCACGCGGCCTTCCATCGCATTATGCGCGACGATCAGCCGCTGGATATCCTCCGGGCCATCGGGCTCAAGCTGGCCGGCCACGCTGCGCGCGCGCGCAAACGTCTCGACCCGCGTGGTCAAGGCCCGCAAGGGGCGCGCCAGCCGCCGCAGGATCAGCGCCACCGCGCCGACCAGCACCGCGTAAATCAGGATCGTTTGCAGCAGTAGCGACAAAAGCACCTGCTGCTCTCCTTGCGGCACCAGCAGCCGCGCGGTGAGCCAGGTGCCATCATCGCGGCGCATCGCGGTAATGAGCAGATCGCGCGGGCCTCTGAATGGCGGCCGCCGGGCATCGAGACGCTTCGCCAGCAGCGTATCGCGGCGGGGATCGCGCTGCACCACGACCAGCCCGGCCAGTGGCACCGCTTGCGCTTCGAGCATGTCGCGCAATACGCCTTCCACATCGCGGCGGCGGATATCGCCGGGTTGATCGGGCGCGCTTGGCGCCACTTGCAGCCTCAGCCGGCGTGGCAGCACGCGATCTTCGGGCGGCGGGCGGCCGGGCCGAAAACCGCGCCGCCCGAAGCCGGGCTCTTCGAACGGCAGGCGCAATTGCCCGCCGAGCAGGCGAAAGGCGGCGGCATGGGCGATAGCGGCAATCTGGCGTTCGTGTTGCATCCGCCAGATCAGCGCCGCAGACAATCCTTGCGCGATGAGTAGCGCGATGGCGATGGCCAGCAGCATTTGGCCTTGCAGACTGCGCGGCCAGAACCGGGCAAAGCGCATCGGCAGCGCCAGTTTAGCCATGGGCGGGGATTTTACGCACATTGGCGGCGAGCATGTAGCCGCCGCCCCACACGGTCTGGATCAATTGCGGATTGCGGTTGTCGACCTCGATCTTGCGGCGCAGGCGGCTGATCTGGTTGTCCACCGCGCGGTCGAACAGATGCGCCTCGCGGCCCTGCACCAGATCGAGCAGACGGTCGCGGTCAAGCATCTGGCGCGGCCGTTCGAGCAGCGCGACGAGCAGGCGAAACTCTGCCGAGGAAATGGCGACCACCGCGCCTTCGGGATCGGTCAGCCGCCGCTTGAGCGGATCGAGCCGCCAACCATCGAACTCGTAAACCAGCGCGGCGGGCGCTTCGAGCGGGGGGCGGGCGGCCCGGCGCAGGACCACGCGGATGCGCGCCACCAGTTCGCGCGGATCGAACGGCTTGACCACATAATCATCCGCGCCGATTTCGAGCCCGACGATCCGGTCGGTGGCCTCGCCGCGCGCGGTGATGAAGATCACCGGCACCCCGCGCGTTTCGGCCAGATGGCGGCACAGCGACAAGCCATCTTCGCCCGGCATCATGATATCGAGCAGCACCACATCGAACGCGCCATCGCCGGCCAGCTTGGCGCGCGCTTCGGCGGCGCTGGCGGCCTGCTCCACGGCAAACCCCTGCCGGACGAGATAGTCCGACAGGGGTTCGCGCAAGGCGGGCTCATCATCGACCAGCAAGACGCGCGTCATGGAAGCATGGGTCATCAGCGCTGCTCTAGCCGATCAGGCACGGGGAATCACATCCCATTCGGCGGCGGCATGTCGCCCATCGCGCCGCCTGCGCGGCGCATTGCGACCATCGCGGCGCGGCGTTCTTCGGGCGAAATCTTGCCATCCTTGTTGGCATCGGCCTTGTCGAAGCGCGTCTTGAGCGCAGCATCGAATTCGGCACGGGCGATCTGGCCATCCTTGTTGGCATCGGCGGCTTTCATCATTTCATGGGCCATCATGGCCAATCCCGCATGCCCCATTCCGCGATGTCCTTGGCCGCCGCGCCCCATGCCGCGATGTCCCTTACCTTGTTGGGCCATCGGGCCATCCGGTTCCATCCCGGCCATGGGCGGCGGGCCGCCCATGCCTTCGCCCATCGGGCCGTGGCCGCGTTCCATCATCGCGCGGTGATGCGCGGTAAACTCCTCGCGGCCGATCTGGCCATCGTGGTTGACGTCGATTTCGTCAAATTTCTGGCCGAGCTTGGCTTCGCGGTCGGCCGGGCTGATCACACCGTCCTTGTTGACATCGAGCTTCGTCCACATCGCGTCGGACTTGGTCTTGATCTCTGCCCAGGTCATCTCCGCGTTCCTGCCCCCGCCGGGGGCGGCCAGTGCGGGCATCGCGGCATAGAGCGCGAAGGCGGATGTGGCGAGAATGGCGGCCGAAGCGGCGATGGTGAAAGGCTTCATGATGATTGGTTCCTCGGGGTTTGGTCAGGGCGAAAGGTGCAACGCGGGCTGATGGCAAAAGTGCCGCGCCGCAGCTTCCATGCGCCGCTTATGCACACAGGTTGTCGCGCAATTATGCCAAACCCGCAGCTTATCTGTCGCAGATTGTCTCGGACAGCGGCGCGCGGAGTGCATTGCGATCAGCGCGGGCGATGCTGCGTGCCCATCCCCGCCGTGATGAACAGCGCCTGCGCCCGAAATCAGATAGACGACCGCAGCGCCCCGGCGCCAAGCCCGAGATGGATCGGATGGGTAGCGAGGCGCGGCGCCACTGCTTCTAGCCCATCACGAACGCGTTGAGCTTGTTCCCGTCCAGATCGCGGAAATAAGCGGCGTAGAACCCGCCCTCCGCGCCGCGCGGCCCGGGAGGGCCTTCGCAAGTGCCGCCGTGCGCGAGCGCCGCTGCGTGGAGCCGATCGACCTGAGCGCGATCGGCAGCCTCCAGCGCGACCATTACACCATTGCCTGCGGTGGCGGGCTCGCCGTTGAAGGGGCGCATCAGGCATATTCCAGCCGCGCCGCCGGGCGTGCCCCAAGCAATCGCGCCATCCCATTCAGACATCCGCCCGGTGCCGAGTTCGGCCGCCATGGCATCATAAAACGGAGCGCCACGCGCCAGATCATTGGTGCCAAGTGTTACATAGCCGATCATTACCCTGCCTCCATTATAGCGAGTCGCGGCAGGAACATATCACGAACAAAATCCGTCGCAATACCTTTCAAAGCGGCGCGCAGGCGGCCTCCAGCCAGACGCGGTCATCGCCCTCCAGCTGCGGCGCCAGCAGCGCCTGTGTTTGCGCGTGATAGGCATTCCACCACGCGCGCTCGGCCGGTGTCAGCAAGGCCGGTTCGACCATGGCGGCGTCGATCGGCACGAAGGTGAGCGTTTCAAAGCCGAAGAAATCCCCTTCCGCGCCCGCAATCGCGCGCGCTTCGACGAGCACCAGATTTTCGATGCGAATGCCGTAGTCGCCCGATTTGTAGTACCCCGGCTCGTTCGAGAGGATCATCCCGGGCAGCAGTTCCTGCTCGGTCCCGGCCTGCCCGCCCGCCGATTTGGCGATGCGCTGCGGCCCTTCGTGGACCGCCAGAAAGCTGCCGACACCATGGCCGGTGCCATGGGCATAATCGAGCCCGGCGGCCCAGAGATGCTGGCGCGCGAAACTGTCGAGCTGGCAGCCCCGGGTGCCGCGCGGAAACACCGCTGTGGCCAGCGCGATATGGCCCTTGAGCACGCGGGTGAACCGGTCGCGCACTTCGGTTGGCGGGGTGCCCGGGCCGATCCACACGGTGCGGGTGATGTCGGTGGTGCCATCCAGATATTGCCCCCCCGAATCGACCAGGTAGACGCTGCCGGGCGCGATGGCGCGGTTGGTGCTCTCGTCGACCTTGTAGTGCGGGCTCGCACCATTAGGCCCGGCGGCGGAGATCGTGTCGAAAGAAAGATCGCGCAGAACGCCGGTCTTCTCGCGTTCGGCGCGCAGCGCCGCTGCCGCTGACAGCTCGGTTTCGCCGCCGCCCGGCGCGACTTCGCCGAGCCAGCGCAGGAAGCGCGCCACCGCCGCGCCATCGCGCGCCTGCGCCGCGCGGTGCCCCGCCTGCTCGACCGGATTCTTGAGCGCCTTGGGCAACACGGTGGGATCGGTGAGCGGGACGCATGTCGCCCCGGCTTGCTCTAGCGCGGCAAAGATTGCGGCCACTGCGCGTTCGGGATCGACCGCCACCTGCTTGCCCGCCAGCGCTGCAAGCGCGGGGACGAACTGGTCGCGGTTCTGCACCCGTACCGCGTTGCCGAGATGGGCGGTGAGTTGCGGCGTCACCTTCTCGGGCGCGAGGAAGAGATCGGCGGTGCCATCGGCATGCGCGATCACGAACGACAGCGCGACCGGCGTATGCTCGACATCGCTGCCCCGGATATTCAGCAGCCATGCCGCCGAATCGAGCGCGGAAATCACCGCTGCATCAAGGCCCTTGGCCGCCAGCCATGCAGCCACCGCCGCGCGTTTTTCGTGCGCAGCCTGCCCGGCATGGGCATCATCATGCACCAGCGCAGGCGCAAGCGAGGGGGCGGGCCGATCCTGCCAGATCGCGTCGATGGGATTGGCCGTCACTGCGACCAGCTCGGCGCCGCGCGCCTGCAGCGCACGCGCGGCGCTATCGGCCCAGCCCTTGCCATGAAGCCAAGCATCATAGCCGATCCGCGCGCCTGCGGGCGCATGTTCGCCCAGCCACGCCGCAACCGAGGTCTGCGGCACCGCCTCATAGTCATAAAGCCGCCCATCGACCTGCTCGCGCACTTGCAGGGTATAGCGCCCATCGGTGAAGATCGCCGCCTTGCCCAGCAGCACCGCCGCCGTGCCCGCAGACCCGCCAAAGCCGGTGAGCCAGGCCAGACGCTGTGCATAAGCGCCGACATATTCGCTCATGTGCTCATCCGAGATCGGCACGACAAAGCCATCGAGGCCTTGCTGCGCCAGTTCCTTGCGCAGCGCTTCGAGGCGAGCTTCGTGCGGGTTCATCAGCATGGCTTCGGGTCCTTGGCGGGCATCGCGCCTTGCGGGCGGAGCGGCTTCACCATAGAGCTGCGGGATGACGGAAACCACCCCCCAGCCAGCGCTCACCCCCACATCACCGCCGGTTGCGCCCAAGATCCCCAGCAGCATGACACATCACGGCATGACCGTGCACGATAATTACGCATGGCTGCGCGATCCGGGCTATCCGGAAGTCTCCGACCCGACCGTGCTGGCGCATCTCGCGGCGGAAAACGCCTGGTTCGAAGCGCGGATGGCGCCGCAGCAGCCGCTGATCGACACGCTGTTTGCCGAGATGCGCGGGCGGATCAAGGAGGCGGATCGCTCGGTGCCGCAAAAGGACGGCGATTGGCTTTACTGGATCGAATTCGAGGAAGGCGCGGAATACAAGAAATGGTGGCGCAGGCCCGTGGCTGGCGGGCCGGACGCGCTGATCCTCGATGAAGTGGCGCTGGCACAGGGCAAGGACTTTTTCCGGCTGGGCGCGCTGTCGGTCTCGAACGATGGCGCGCTGCTGGCGTGGTCGGTCGATGATGACGGATCGGAGCGCTATACCGCGCGGATCAAGATCATCGCGACGGGCGAGATCCTGCCCGACGAGATTCCCGAAACCCTGTCTGGCCTCGTCTGGGTCGCGGGCGACAAGGGGCTGGTCTATAGCCGCGTCAACGAGAATTGGCGGACCGATAACGCCCGGCTCCACTGGCTGGGCCAGCCTGCCACAAGCGATGTCGAATTGTTCCACGAGGATGACGAGGGCTTTCGCGTATCGGCCGGGCTATCGGCCAACGAGGAATGGCTGGTGATCTCGTCCGGCGATCATGAAACCGGCGAGACATGGCTCGTCCCGGCGCATGATCCGCTGGCCAAGCCGCGCTGTGTCAAACCGCGCGCGGCGGGGATCGAGTACGATGTCGACCTGCGCGGAGACATGCTGTTCATCCGTACCAACGATACGCACGAGAACTTTCGCCTTGCCACCGCCACGCTGGCGCGGCCGGGCGAATGGAGCACGCTGATCGAGGGGACAGACGACTTCTACCTCACCGGGTTCGAGCTGTTTCGCGATTTCTATGTGGTCGAGGGCCGGGTCCGCGGGCTCGACCGGATCGAGGTGCGTTATTATGACGATCCCTCGCGGATCGAGCCGATCACGTTTCCCGAAGCCAGCTATGAGGCGAGCCTCGGCGATAATACCGAATGGGCGGTGGATACCCTGCGCTTGTCCTACGAATCGATGGTCAGTCCGGCTTCGGTTTATGACTACAACGTGGCCGATCGCGCGCTCGCTCTGCGCAAGGTTCAGGAAATCCCCTCCGGCTACGACGCTGCGCTCTATACCACCGAGCGGCTTGAGATGGCCGCGCGCGATGGCACGCTCGTGCCGGTTTCGGTGGTCGCCCGCAAGGACCGCGCGCCGGGCGGGCGGCTGCATCTTTATGGCTACGGCGCTTATGGCATTGCTATCGGGCCGGGCTTTTCGAGCAGCCGCCTCAGCCTGCTCGACCGCGGCTTTGCTTATGCCATCGCGCATGTGCGGGGCGGCGATGATCTGGGCCGCGCGTGGTACAAGGCGGGCAAGCTGGAGAGGCGGACCAATACGTTTGGCGACTTTGTCGATGTGGCAAAGGGCCTGATCGGGCTGGGCATGACTGCGCCGGGGCTGATTTCGATCTCGGGCGGATCGGCGGGCGGCGAACTGATGGGCGCGGTGATCAATTCCGACCCCGCGCTGTTCGGCGCGGTGGTGGCGCAAGTGCCGTTTGTCGATGTGCTGAACACGATGCTCGATGACAGCCTGCCGCTGACGCCGGGCGAGTGGCCCGAATGGGGCAATCCCTTGGAGGACAAGGCGGCGTTCGAACTGATCCGCTCCTATTCGCCCTACGATCAGGTTGCTCGCCAAGCCTATCCGCCGCTGATGGTTGCAGCCGGCCTTAACGATCCGCGCGTTACCTATTGGGAGCCGGCCAAATGGGTGGCGCGGCTGCGCGAGCTGAAAACCGACAGCAACGAACTTTTGCTCAAGACCAACATGGGCGCAGGCCACGGCGGCAAGTCAGGCCGGTTTGAAAGCCTGAAGGAAGCGGCCGAGGAGTTTGCGTTTATCCTGTGGCAGCTGAGTGCGGCGGATTAAGGCCTGATCACCGCAGCGGGCAAGCTCCGCGCACCGGAGAAACTGGTGAACTTCTCGCGCATCGTGCGATTGCGGCCCAACCGCTTGGCTTCATAGAGCAGCCGATCACATTGCGCGCAGAGCGCGGCGAATTCGACCTTGAAAGCGGCATTGCCATAGTGCTCGCGATGATCGTGTTCGACCAGCCCCATGCTGGCAGTGACGATCCGGTCTAGCCCAGGCACCCCTGCCGCGACCCGCGTGCTGATCGCGCGGCGTGAGTTTTCAGCGCGGTCGGCGGCGTCGGCACCGCGCAGCAGCAGCAGGAATTCCTCGCCGCCCATGCGCACTGCGCGCGTATCGGCATCGCTGGAGAGCGCCGAGGCGGCAACCTTGAGCACGGTATCGCCGACGCCGTGGCCATGAGAATCGTTGACCGATTTGAAATGATCGAGATCGAGCACCGCCATGGTGCGGAAACCCATGGCATAGAGTTCTTCAAACTGGTGCTCGATCGATCGCCGGTTCCAAAGGCCGGTCAGCGGATCGTGCCCGGCCACACTTTCGAGCTCCATCGCGCGGGCGGTGGCGCGGTCCCGCTTCAAGCGCAGATCGACGAAGCGGAAAACAATTCCCAGCGACATGATCAGCACGTAGCCCGCAAGGGCAAGCTCGAACGGCACCACCGATTCCGTAGGCTGCGCCATGGGCAGGAAATAGGCGGCTATCCGATAAACGGCGACCATCAGAATAGACGCGAGGCCGGCGATCAGGAAAAGGACAGCGCGGCTCTGCCGCCGCGAAGCGTCGATCAGCGCCGCAACGAGCATGCCGATCACCAGCGCCATATCGGCGTAACTGATGATCATGCTGTAGGGCCGGAGCACTTCGAGCGGCAAAGCTGAAATGACCGCTGCGAGCACGATGAATGGTCCCGCCAGCTTCAATGCAGCGCGCATCCGCGGCGATTGCCGATCAGGCTCGATAAACGTTGCGGCGATCATCAAGACGCAGGCGCAGGCGATGGCGAGAGACACAGTCCCAATGCCGAGTTCGGAATAACTATCGATGTCGATCAGCAGGTGGATGAAACCAGTGCTCATCATGGCCTGCACCAGCATGCACACGATGACGCCCGCATTCCACAGCACATAGGAACGGCGCAGCACGGGATAGAAGGCGAGGTTAAGCAGCAACGGCGCGATCAGCATGCCGCAGATCAGCGCCATGGCAATCATTTCGCCATTGCTCCAGCCAGTACCTTCCTGCCGCGAATCGAGCCACGCGTGGCTCGCGATGGTCTTGGTCATTGGCCGGTCGATGCGAACGATGACAATGTGCGGCGCGGAAGGAGTTTGCGGCAGAGCCATGACCATGAACGGTCCAGCGGTGATATGCCGCACGGCGGCTGGGTCGAAGCGCTGGCTGCGCACCTCGCCCTGTTCGTCGATAGCCCAGATCGTGATCGCAGCAAAAGGGCCAACCTGCGCCACAAAGCTGCGTGCCCGCGCCGCGTCTAGCGCCGGGTCCAGCCGGTAGCGCAGAAACAGGCTGTCCGGGCTCACATCGAAACCCGAAGGTTGGCAAATCCAGCGCCCATCCGACCGCATCACAGCGGCATAGCTTTCGTGGAAGGCAGCGGAGGTGTGACACGCTGACGCCAGGGCTATCGGTCGGGCAAAGCCATGCGTCGGCGCAAGACCAGCCCATATGGCCGCCAGCGCGAGCAGCAATAGCTTTAGCCGAACCCTAAAAATATCCGCGACGTAGCGCGAACAAGCTTAAGACTCTGGGCGTTTAGCTCAGTATTTCTACAAGGTTCGCCGCCGGATAACCGAGTTCGCGCGCCACAGCTTCATAAGGAATCTGGCCCTCATGAACATTGAGCCCGGCCGCCAGATGCGGATTGGCGCGCAGCGCTTCGCGCCAGCCCAGATCGGCGATGCGCAGCGCATGCGGCAGGGTCACGTTGTTGAGCGCATACGTGCTGGTGCGCGCGACCGCGCCGGGCATGTTGGCCACGCAATAGTGCACGATGCCATCGACGATATAGGTCGGCTCGGCATGGGTGGTGGCGCGGCTGGTTTCAAAGCAGCCGCCCTGATCAATCGCGACATCGACCAGCACCGCGCCCGGCTTCATGGTGCCCAGCATCGCGCGGGTGACGAGCTTAGGCGCCGCCGCGCCAGGGATGAGCACCGCGCCGATCACCAGATCGGCCTCGGCGACGCTCTCGGCCAGATTGGCAAGGTTGGAAAAGCGCGTCTTGGCGCGGCTTTCGAAATGGGTGCCGAGCCGTTCGAGCACTTCGGGATCGCGGTCGAGGATGGTCACGTCCGCGCCAAGCCCCGCGGCCATCTGCGCCGCATTGAACCCGACCACGCCGCCGCCGATCACCGCGACCTTGCCCGGCAGCACGCCCGGCACGCCGCCGAGCAGCACGCCGCGCCCGCCATGCGCCTTTTCAAGCGCGGTCGCGCCCGCCTGGATCGCCATGCGACCGGCCACCTGGCTCATCGGTTTGAGCAGCGGTAGCTGACCGCCCGCGCCGGTGACGGTTTCATAAGCTATCGCCGTCACGCCCGACTTCACCAGATCGGCGGTCTGCTCAGGATCGGGAGCGAGATGAAGGTAGGTGAACAGCACCTGGCCCCGGCGCAGCATCGCGCGTTCGCCCGCCTGCGGTTCCTTGACCTTCACGATCATCTCGCAGGCTTCGAACACGCTGGCGGCATCGCCGCGGATGTGCGCGCCGGCCGCTTCATAGTCATGATCGCTGGCGCCGATGCCGAGGCCCGCGCCGCTCTCGACCCAGACTTCGTGGCCATGTTGCACCAGTTCGCGCGCGCTTTCCGGGGTGAGGCCGACGCGGTATTCATGGTTCTTGATTTCGCGAACGGTGCCAACGCGCATGATCTTGCTCCCGAAGTGGCTGCTACGGCGCGATGATACATCGCGCGGGCCGGGAGAAGTTACCTCAATTGCGCTTTACTTTGCGCGAGATCGGCGATATTTTCCAATTTAAGGCTATAGATCGGGATTTTTTGCCATGGATCGCGCAGATATCGCTCTGGTTGACGCCTTGCAGCGCGATTCGTCGCGCTCGATTGCCGAACTCGCCGATGCTGTCGCGCTGTCGGCATCGGCGTGTCATCGCCGCATGCGCAGCCTTGAGGAACGCGGGGTGATCGCGGGTTATGCCGCGCGGGTCGATCCGCGCGCCATCGGTCTGGCCGCCGAGGTGTTTGTCGAGATCACGCTGACCAGCCAAAGCCGCGAAGCGATGGACAAGTTCGAGCGCGCGGTCGGCGACTTTGACGATATTCTGGAATGCCACCTGATGTCGGGCGGAGCGGATTATCTGCTGCGCGTGGCGGCGACCGACCTCGATCATTATGGCCGCATCCACCGCGATTGCCTGGCGCGGCTGCCGGGGGTTTCGGCGATGCGCTCAAGCTTTTCGCTGCGGCTGATCAAGCGGTTTACAGGGTACCCGGTGGCAAAGCGCTAGGCTTGCGGTGCGCGGCCCGGCGCGGCGGCGGCTGGCTATCCATCAGCACCAGCGTGGTGTCCGGGTCATCCAGTGCGAAACGCGCGCGCAGTTCGTCCTTGTAGGCCTCGACCGCCTCTTCATCGGGCAAGTGCGACAGCGCAAAACGGCGGACGACGAAATCGGTGGCGACGTCATGGAGCGTGAGATAGCGACCCGAGGCGAGCTCCGCCGCGCGCGAGACATTGAAGCCATCGGCGAGCGACCACGCATTCTTGGTCCAGGTGACAATGCGCCGCTGGCAATAGCGGCAGGTGCTCATGACCGAGCCGTCTTCCTGACGTTCACGCGCATGTTCGGGATGGTGGACCCGGGTAAACCAGCACTGTGTCAGGGCTTCCATCGGCGGGTCCATCTCCGGGTTTTCCCGCTACCTGCGAAGCAAGCGGCAGGGCGACCGGTGGCCGACCCACGCGATAGGGGGGAGCGAAGATCGCTCACCGGTCAGAAGCAAAGAACGGCAGGCGCACGCGTTGGTTAAGGGCCGGGGTTAAGGGCGGGGGTTGAGACCGCGGCGAGCGCCCGGTTTACAGCGGGTTGCCGTCCTTGTCCCGGTAGATATCGCGCCGCCCGACATGGTTGGCCGGGCCGACAAAACCGTCCGCTTCCATGCGCTCGACCCACTTGGAAGCGGTGTTGTAGCCCACGCCCATCTGGCGCTGAATCCAGCTGGCGCTGGCCTTCTGGCTCTCGAACACCAGCTGGCAGACCTGGCGGTACTTGCGCTCCTCGGGCGCATCGGACGCGGTCGCATCGAGATCATCGAAGCCGAAACCGCCATCCTCGGGCTCTTCGGTGACCGAATCGACATAATCCGGGGTGCCTTGCCCGCGCCAGTGTTCGGCCACGCGCTCGACCTCTTCGTCGCTCACGAACGGGCCGTGGACGCGCTTGATCGGGTCGTTCGCGGGTTTGTAAAGCATATCGCCCTTGCCCAGCAGCTGCTCGGCGCCCTGCTCGCCCAGAATGGTGCGGCTGTCGATCCGGCTTGCGACCGCAAAGCTGATCCGAGTGGGCAGATTGGCCTTGATCACCCCGGTGATGACATCGACCGACGGGCGCTGCGTCGCCATGATCAGGTGAATGCCCGCCGCGCGGCTCTTCTGGCTGAGCCGCTGGATCAGGACTTCGATTTCCTTGCCCACGGTGATCATGAGATCGGCCAGCTCGTCGACGATGATCACGATCTGGGGCAGCACCTCGTAATCGAGCTGCTGCTCCTCATAGATTTCCTCGCCCGTAACGGGATCGAAGCCAACCTGAATGCGCCGCCCGAGCGGCTTACCCTTGGCTGCCGCCGCGCGCACTTTATCGTTGAAGCCTGAAATATTGCGCACGCCGACCGAGGACATCATGCGGTAGCGCCGCTCCATTTCCTCAACCGCCCATTTCAGCGCGCGCACCGCCTTGGCCGGCTCGGTCACTACTGGCGAGAGCAAGTGCGGGATATCGTCGTAGCTTTTGAGTTCGAGCACTTTGGGATCGACGAGAATGAGGCGGCACTGCTGCGGCGTGAGCCGGTAAAGCAGCGAGAGCAAGATGCAGTTGAGCCCGACCGATTTGCCCGAGCCGGTGGTGCCCGCGACCAGCAAATGCGGCATCGCGGCAAGATCGGCGATGATCGGCTCGCCCGCGATATCCTTGCCCAAAATGATCGGGAGCAGGCCCTTGGCATCGACAAACTTGTCGCAGGCGATGATCTCGCGAAACGAGACCATATCGCGCAGCGCGTTGGGCAGCTCGATCCCCATCACCGTGCGCCCGGGGATGGCGGAGACGCGCGCCGAAATCGCGCTCATGTTGCGGGCGATATCATCGGCCAGGCCGATCACGCGGCTGGCCTTGATCCCGGGCGCAGGCTCCAGCTCGTACATCGTCACTACCGGGCCGGTGCGCACGGCGGTGATTTCGCCCTTCACATTGAAATCGTCGAGCACGTTTTCGAGCAGGCGGGCGTTGCGCTCAAGGCCCAGCTTGTCGATCTTGGGCTGCGAATTGACCGGCATTTCTTCGAGCAAAGTGATCGCGGGCAGCTCGTACCGGTCGAACAAGTCGCCCTGCCGCGCCTTCGGCCCGATCTCCGCAGCCGCAGGCGGGCGCGAGGGATCGGTGATCTCGGTCACGCGGCGCGGCGCGGCGCTGGTTGCATTGTCGAGCAGCTCGGAAACGAAGCCCGGCACCTCGGCAGGCGCGGGTTTGGTTTTCGCGGCGCGCGGCGCGGGCCCCTCGGCTGGTTCGCTAGTGGCGCGGCGCAAAAAGACGGGGATGCGCGGTACCCGGCTCCAATCGAGCGCGAACACCCGCGCGGCCACCATCAGCCCGCCAGCCAGCGTGACCAGCCCGAACGCGAGGATGATCCAGCCTTCTGCCGAAGGGATCAGGTGACCGGCCGCGCGGATCGCCAGCGCGCCCAGCAGGCCGAACAGGCCGCCCACCCCAGCGGGCAGCGTGCCGCCGGGCGCGGTGAACATCAGCGCGAGGCTGGTTCCCAAAAGCGCCATCGCCAGCATCGATAGCAGCGCGAGATGCCACCAGACGGGCAACGCGAGCGGCACGTCGTCGTCTTCGTCGGCATCGATCAGATCGCCCGCCGCATCCCACAAGCGGCGCGCAAAAACCACCAGCAAGGGCACGCCCAGCATGCCGGGCAGGCCAAACACCAGCAGCACCCGCTCCGCCGCCCAGGCACCGGACAGGCCCATCCAGTTGGCCACCGGGCTGCCCGAGGCGGTGCTGCCCGAGGGATCGGTCTGGGTGTAGCTCGCCAGCGCGAGCGCGATGAACACGGCCGCGCCGAGCAGCACCAGCGCGCCGATCAGCTCGGCGCTGCGCCGCAAGCTGCGCTTCAGAACTGCTTTCCAGTCTGCCGTGCTACCTACGCGGCGGCCTGCGACCGGTGTGAGTGCCCGAGATGCCATTGGTCCTACCCTTCGCGGTGCATCATGCGCTGGATGGGGAGTCATCGTCAAGAATCCACGCGAATCCGGCGAGTCGATTTGTCGCAAAAGCGGGGCTGGCGCGGATCAGCAAAGCCCGTCGATCGCGGCCCAACCGTGCACCGGCAGCCGCGCCGCGCGTTTGGCGGTCATCCCGCCCAGCGCATAGACCGGCAGCGGCGAGCAACGCGCGAGGCACAGGAACCGCACCGCGCCGAGCACTTTGCCGCCGGGATGGGTGCGCGTGGCGAAGACCGGCGAAAGCAGCACCGCATCGGCGCGGGCACGCGCCGCCGCGCCGATCTCGCGCAGCGAATGCGCGGTCGCCAATCGCAATCCGGCATGCCCCAGCGTTCGCGGCGCGCCATAGGCGCCATCGGCGGGCCACCCCCGCGCGCCGCGTGCCGTGATCACCAGAATCCCGCGCCTGCGGCACAGACGGCGCAAAGCTGCATAACGCGCGCGCCGCGCGGCCGGGGCGAGATGATAATGCCGATAGACCAGCCCGCTGCCCCGCGGCAGCCGCGCGATGGCGCGTTCAAGCCGTGCATCATTGCGGGCATCGCTGAGCAGCAGCAGGTTCGGAAGGGCCAGTTGGCGCTTTGCCATGCGCGCGCTATAGCATGCGGCCATGAACGAACCAGCCAGCCTGCCAATAAGCCTTCTTGCCGCGGTGAACGCCCGCATCGCCAATGCTTGCGCGATTGCCCGGCGCGCGCCCAGCGACGTCGCGCTGATCGCGGTGTCAAAAACCAAGCCAGCCGAGGCGATTGTCCCCCTGATCGGCGCGGGGCACCGCCTGTTCGGCGAAAACCGGGTGCAGGAAGCGCAGGACAAATGGCCCGCGCTGCGCGAGGCGCATGCTGGTTTGGAGCTTCATCTCATCGGCCAGTTGCAATCAAACAAGGCCGAGGACGCGGTTCGGCTGTTTGATTGCATCCATTCGCTCGACCGGCCCTCGTTGCTGACGGCGCTGGCGCGGGCGATGGACAAGGCGGGGCGGCAAGTGCCGTTGTTCGTGCAGGTCAATATCGGCGATGAGCCGCAGAAGGGAGGCTGTGCGCTATCCGACCTGCCGTCGTTGCTGGTCGAGACGCACCAGGCCGGGCTGCCGGTGATCGGTCTGATGTGCGTCCCGCCTGCGGGAATCGAGGCTGCGCCGTTCTTCGCCCTGATGGCCAAGCTGGCCGATGATCATGGCCTCGCGGGCCGATCGATGGGCATGAGCGATGATTTCGAAACAGCCGTGATGCTCGGCGCTACGCATATTCGCGTCGGTTCAGCGCTGTTTGGAGCGCGGTGATCATGGACAAGAGATTGCGCGCCGCTTCGATCCTGCTGATCCTCGCCAGCCCCGCCGCAGCGCAGGAAGCGATGGATCACGCCGCCATGGATCATGGCGCAATGGATCACGCCGCCATGGATCATGGCGCAATGGATCACGCTGCGATGGATCATGGCGCGATGGACATGTCCATGCCGGGCATGGACCACGGCGCAATGTCGATGAACGGGCAGGGATCGGGCAGTTCGCGGCTGCCCCGAAACGAACCGATGGCAGGCGTTCATCTGGTTTCGAACGCCGACGACATGGTGATGGTCGCGGGTTATGTCTGGCCGATCTACACGAACCAATCCGGCCCGCGCGGCGACGACAAGTTTTACGCGCAATCGGCCGCCATGGTGATGTGGATGCACGATTTCGGCGGCGCGCAGCTGACCGCCTCGGCCATGCTCAGCGCCGAGCCCACCATGCGCCACGATGGCTATCCGATCCTGTTCGGTTCGGGCGAGGTCGGATATGGCCAGCCGCTGGTCGATCGCCAGCATCCGCACGATCTGTTCATGGAACTGGCGGCCAAGCTCAACGTGCCGATCGCGCCGGGCATCTCCGCCTTCGTCTATGGCGGCCCGGTCGGCGAACCGGCGCTGGGGCCATCGGCGTTCATGCACCGCGCCTCCGCCCGGTATAATCCCGAAGCCCCGATCACGCATCACTGGTTCGATTCGACGCATATTACGTATGGGGTGATGACCGCGGGCCTAGCGGGCAAGGCGTGGCAGCTGGAAGCAAGCGCGTTTCGCGGGCGCGAGCCGGATGAGCACCGCTGGGCGATTGAAGCGCCGAAGCTCGACAGCTGGAGCGTGCGCGCCAGTTTTGCGCCATCGCCCGCCTGGCTGGTGCAGGCCAGTTACGGCACATTGAAGCAGCCCGAAGCCACGCATCCGGATGAGGATGAGCGGCGCTTCACCGCATCGGCGCATTTCAACAACGGCAAAGGGCTCTCTGCCACAGCAGGGTTCAGCGCCAAGCGCCGTATCCCCGGCGAAACCCGCACCGCATGGCTGGGCGAAGCGAACTGGAACATCACGCGCCATCACACGCTGTTTGGCCGGATCGAGAATGTCGCCAACGATGAGCTTTTTCCCGACGAGGATGATCCGCTCCACGACCAGCCCTTCCGCGTGACCAAGTTTCAGGCGGGCTACGCCTATCGTCTTGCGCTAAAGGGCCCGGTGCAGGTGGCGCTGGGCGGATCGGTTGCGCTGTTTGCCAAGCCTGCCGCGCTGGATAGCGCTTATGGCAAGAACCCCATCGGCACCACGATCTTCGCGCGGTTCAGCATCGGGCCGTGAGGGCGCGAGATTTGAGCGCAATCCCGCGCTACGAATCCGCACCCTCATGCTTGGCCAATTCGTCGCCGACAAGCGTCACCACATGGAGCAGATTGGTCGCGCCAGGCGTGCCGAAGGGCACCCCGGCAAGCGCAATGAGCCGCGATCCGGCGGTGCCGAATGCATGGCGCAGCGCCATGCGCTTGCCCTTGGCGATCATCTCTTCGAAACTGCCGATATCCTTGGTGGCAACCGCGTGTGCGCCCCACAGCAATCCGACCTTGCGCGCGGTCATCACCGAGGGCGTGAGCACCAACATCGGCACGCCCGGCCGTTCGCGCGCCACGCGCCGCGCGGTTGAGCCGGAGCCGGTGAACACGATAATCCCCGCAATCGGCACCGCGCGGGCGATGCTGGCGCAGGCCTGCGCGAGCGCATCAGCGGTGGTCGGATCGGGCAGGGTCTCGATGAAATGGACCCGCGCGGCATAGCCGGGATCCGCCTCGACCTCCTTGGCGATGCGGTCCATGATCGTCACCGCTTCCTCTGGCCAGGCCCCCGCCGCGGTTTCGGCCGAGAGCATCACCGCATCGGCCCCATCATAGACCGCATTGGCAACGTCCGACACTTCGGCGCGGGTCGGCGTCGGGCTTTCGATCATCGATTCGAGCATTTGGGTGGCGACCACCACCGGTTTGCCCTGCCGCCGCGCGGTCTCGACGATCCGCTTTTGCAACGGCGGCACCTGCTCGGGATTAAGCTCGACCCCCAGATCGCCGCGCGCCACCATCAGCCCGTCGGAAAGCTCAAGGATTTCCTCCAGCCGCGAGATGGCGGCGGGTTTCTCGATCTTGGCCATCAAGGCGCCGTGGCCGCCCATCAAGCGGCGCGCCTCGGCCACGTCTTCGGGCCG
The DNA here is from genome assembly GCF_945870625.1 of Novosphingobium sp. Chol11. Lineage (GTDB taxonomy): Bacteria > Pseudomonadota > Alphaproteobacteria > Sphingomonadales > Sphingomonadaceae > Novosphingobium. The sequence goes on from NZ_CAMBTS010000015.1 coordinate 31,365, forward strand.
CTGCACGAACGACAGCGCGATCCAGTCTGCGCCCTGGCCCACGGCAAATGCCAGATCGCGGCGGTCCTTGTCGGTCATCGCGGGCACCGGGATCACCGCGTCGGGCACATTGACACCCTTGCGATTCGAGATCACGCCGCCGACTTCCGCCGAGCACAGGATTTCATCGGCATCGGCGCGCAGCACGCGCAGGCGCAGCTTGCCATCATCGATCAGCAGGCGCTGGCCGGTGTGCAGGATGCCAAACAGCTCAGGATGCGGCAGGCAGGCCCGGTTTTCATCGCCGAGTTCGGGATTCCGGTCGAGCGTGAAGTGGCCCGAATGGCGGATCACCGCGCGGCCATCCTTGAAACTGCCGACCCGCAGCTTGGGCCCTTGCAGATCGCATAGCACGGTGATCGGGCGATTGACCTTGCGCTCCAACGCGCGGATCGCGGCGATTGTCGCGGCGTGAACCGTGTGGTCGCCATGGCTCATGTTGACGCGGAATGCATCGACCCCGGCGCGCAGCAGCTTTTCCAGCATTTCGGGAGAATTGCTGGCGGGGCCGACCGTGGCGAGAATTTTCACCTTGCGGCCGCGGGGATCGAGTTTTGCCACGCCTGAGACCTCGCTTCGCCAGAAGTCTGGCTGTAAAGACGGGGTCGCTATGGCCCAAGTCCATGACAAACCCAAGGACGATTGCGATGGATACGAATTCAACCTCAGCCGCGGACTCACCGCCGCAGACTGGCCTCGACGATCTGCCCGATGCAGTGGCAGCCGCCGCGTTTCGCCGCCTTGTCCACCATTTGCGCCGCCGCCATGATGCGCAGAACATCGAGCTTATGGGGCTGGCCGGATTTTGCCGCAATTGTCTTGCGGATTGGATCATCGAGGCGGGGGCCGGGCTCGACAAAGCGGCGGCGCGCGAAATGATCCACGGCATGCCCGCCGCCGAATGGAAAGCTCGGTTCCAGAGCGAGACCACGCCCGAGCAGATCGCCCGGATGGACGCCAGCATGGCCCGCAACGCGCAATAGCGCCGGGTTAGCAGGCCATTAGGACGTGATCAGGATGCGGGCGGCGGCGATACCCAGTCGCAAACTTCGGTGACGACCGCGTTTGCCGCGCGATTGAGCGCCCGGCCGACGTCCTCGCCGCTCGGTGCGATGCCGGGAACGACATTTTCAAACCGGCGGGTTTCGGCTTTGCCCCCAGGCAGAAACTTGACCGCATCGAAGCGGACCAGAGCGGAACGGCTGCGCGCATCGTAGCCCATCGCCAGCAGGCGGCCGCCGATCTTGAGCGCCGCCACATTCTGGTCAGCTTCGATCACCAGCCCCTTGTTGCGCGCGCGCAGGCCATCGGCGAGGAGATGCTGAAACTGGCGCGAAGGGCGCTCGACCCACTGCGCCCCTTTCAGATAGGCGACGGACGAATCGTTCACTTGCACGGGCACGCGCAGCACGCCGAGACGCGCATCGGCGGCCGGTTCGAGCACGACGATCGCCTCGGAAAGCAGGCCGCTGGAGCCCGAACCGGCGGCTGGTGCCGTGGCGGAGGACAAGCTGAGCAGAATGCTCGGCGACTTGGCACCGATATTGACACAGGCCGAGAGGCCCAGCGCCAGAAGCGGGGCCACCAGCGAAAGGGCGGGGCGGATGCTGCTCATCAGTCGTTCTCCGCGCTGCGCACCAGCAGCGTCATGGTTTGTAGTCCGGCAGTTTGGGGCTGCCGACCACGCTGGTGATGCCGCGATCGTTGATCCGTTCGGTCACCGCGCGCAGCGATTGCGAGGTCGCCTGAACATCGCGCAGGGTTGCCTCGAGCGCGGGCAGGGAATGCTCGTTGATCTGGCGCACGGTTGGCCGGGTTTCGTCAAACACATCCTGTAGCGATTTGGCCGCGAGCTGCGCCGCCTTCAATGTCGCGCGCAATTCCTTGGCCAGACCATTGCCCTCATCATTGACCATCTCGTTGGCCGAATTGGAGAGCTTGTCGATGCTGGCCAGCGTGACGGTCGCCTGCTTGATGGCAATCTGCAGTTCGGCCAACGTCTGCTTCACTTCGGGCGCAGCGGCGGCCAGCGAAGCGGTCAGCTTGTCCGAATTGACCAAAATGTTCTCGAACGATTTCTGGTTCTTGTCTGACAGCACCAGCGAAAGCCGCTCGCTCAGCGAGGCCAGCCGCTCGATCAGGAGCGGCGCGCTGGACAAGAGCGCGCCCAGCCCGCCGCGTTTGGTCGGGATCACCGGCGCACCAGCCGGACCCGGCTCGGTGATTGGCGGCGCGCCTTTGACCGCGCCATCGAGCAGGATGGTGGTCACGCCGGTAAAGCTGCCCTGAAGGCTGGCGGTGGTGCCCTGGAGGATCGGAATCTTCTTGTCGATCTTGATCCGCACGCGCACGAACTCGGGGTCTTTCTCCCACAGATCGATATCCTTGACGAGGCCAGCCGGTACGCCCGAAAACGAGATCGCGGAACCTTTGGTCACGCCGTCGACCGATTGCTTGAAAAAGATATCGTATTCGAGCTGATCACCCTGGCCCAGCCGCGCGATCCAGATGGTCAGCGCGGCAAGCCCTGTCAGCAGCGCGAGGGTTACGACGCCGACCCAGATATGATTTGCCCGTGTTTCCATTGCGTCTCTCTATGCCTGTCCGCGCGCCGGTGCGACAGTCCGATCTTGTGCGGTCTGATCTTGCGCGACATGATCTTGCGCAATCGCGGCCGCTTCGTGCAGCAGCTCGGCATTGCGTTCCTGCGCATTCTGCGCGGCGCGCCCGCGCGGGCCATTGAAGTATTGCTGGATCCACGGATGATCGGTGGCCAGAAGTTCGGGGATCGTGCCCACCGCGATCACCCGCTTGTCGGCGATCACCGCCACCCGGTCGCAAATCTCGTAAAGCGTATCAAGGTCATGCGTGATCAGAAACACAGTGAGCCCAAGGGTTTGCTGCAGGTTCAGGATCAGCTGGTCGAACGCTGCCGCACCGATCGGATCGAGCCCGGCGGTCGGCTCGTCGAGAAACAATAGCTCGGGATCAAGCGCGAGCGCGCGCGCGAGGCCGGCGCGCTTGCGCATGCCGCCAGAAAGCTCGGAGGGAAACTTGCCCGTAGCCTCGGCCGGCAATCCCGAAAGCAGCACTTTGTAACGCGCGATTTCATGGCGCAACTGGTCGTCGATCTCGGGGTAAAACTCGCGCAGCGGCACTTCGACATTTTCCGCGACGGTCAATGTGGAAAACAGCGCGCCGCCTTGAAACAGGATGCCCCAGCGGCAGCGGATGTCGATATCGTCATCATCGCGCGCATCGGTGATCGCGCTGCCAAGCACCTCGATCTCGCCCGCATCGGGGATCTGCAGCCCGATGATCGAGCGCATCAGCACCGATTTGCCGGTGCCGGAGCCGCCGACCACGCCCAGTATCTCGCCGCGCCGCACATCCAGATCGAGGTGTTCGTGCACCACGAAATCGCCGAACGCGTTTTTCAATCCGCGGACGCGGATCGGGAAATCGCCCGGTGTGTCCGGTGTCGGAGCGCAGCTCATCCCCAACCCACTTCGGTGAAGAACACCGCAAAAAACGCATCGAGCACGATCACCATGAAAATCGCCAGAACCACTGCCGCAGTCGTCCGCGAGCCCACTTCTTCGGCATCGGCTTTGACCTGCAGGCCCTGAAAGCAGCCCGCCGTGGCCACGATCAGGCCGAACACCGGCCCCTTGATCAGCCCGACCCACACATCATGGAGCGGCACCACTTCGGGAATGCGAGCGAGGAACGCGAAGAACGGGATGCCCAAAGTGAGCGAGGAAACAAAGGCCCCGCCGATGATCCCCATCGCCGCGCCAAACACGCCCAGCAGCGGCATCATCAGCATGGTGGCAAGCAGGCGCGGGATCACCAGCGCCTCGATCGGCGAAACCCCGATGGTGCGCATCGCATCGATTTCCTCGGTCAGCTTCATCGTTCCCAGCTGCGCGGCAAAGGCCGAGCCGGAACGGCCCGCCACCATGATCGCGGTCATCAAGATGCCTAGTTCGCGCAAGGTGATCCGCCCGACCAGATTGACGGTGAGGAACTCCGCGCCAAATTGCCGCAATTGCACAGAGCCTTGCTGCGCGATGACGATGCCCACCAGAAAGCTCATCAACCCGACAATGCTGAGCGCGTTGACCCCGATCAGCTCCATCTGATGAAACAGCGCATTGCCGCGAAACCGCCCAGGATGGCGCAGCAGATTGCCACTGGCGAGGATGATCTGGCCCATAAAGCCGAACACTTGCAAGATGCCCGCCCCGGACCCGATCACGAACTTGCCGACATTTGCCGCCACGCGTTCGAACAGCGGCAGGCGCGGCGCTTCGATCCGGTCGGTGTTGCTGTCCGAGCCGCTGACCGCTGCGATGAGCCGCTGCGCATCGGTGCTGGCGTTGACAATCGGCGCGCCCAGTCGCTGCGACAGGCTCCACGCCGTCCACGCGCCGACCGTGTCGATCCGGGCGATCTGGCCCAGATCGATTGCGGTCACGGCATCTGAAACCGCACGCAAGCGCCCATCGACGCTGCCGATCGAAGACACCAGCAACGGCCCCCTGAACGTCAATGTCAGCCCGCCATCAGCGCCGGGTTCGGTGGTAAAATCAGCTGTCGCCCGCATCGTGCTTGCTTCATGCGGGAAATCAGCACCATGGGCAAGGCATCCGCAAGCCCGCGAACGCTTGCAGGCATTGGCCCGCGCTGGCAAAGCGCGACGCATGACCGAAGCCCCAACCCAAGACGCGGCGGAGCAAGCGCTGCCCAAAACGTTCGAGCCCGCCCGGATCGAAAAGAAATGGTATGCCCACTGGGAAACGCACGGCCTGTTTCGGCCCGAACGCCCCGATGCTGCGCCCTTCACCATCGTCAATCCGCCGCCCAACGTGACCGGGTCGCTCCACATCGGCCATGCGCTCGACAATACGCTGCAGGACATCGTCGTGCGCTACGAGCGGCTGCGCGGCAAGGATGCGCTGTGGGTGGTGGGCACCGATCATGCCGGGATCGCCACGCAGATGGTGGTCGAGCGGCAGATGGAAGCGGCAGGGGACAAGCGCGCCAACTATACCCGCGATGCCTTCATCGAGAAGGTTTGGGAATGGAAAGGGACAAGCGGCGGCACGATCACCGGCCAGTTGCGCCGGCTGGGCTGCTCGATGGATTGGTCGCGCGAACAGTTCACGATGGACCCGCATTTCACCAAGGCGGTGGTGAAGGTGTTCGTCGACTTATACAATGAGGGGCTGATCTACCGCGACAAGCGGCTGGTGAACTGGGACCCCAAGCTCAAGACCGCGATTTCCGACCTTGAGGTTGAAACCCGCGAGATCAAGGGCAGCTTCTGGCAGTTTCGCTATCCGCTGGCCGATGGCGCGCGGCTGGACGACGGGCGCGATCATATCGTGGTTGCCACCACCCGGCCCGAGACGATGCTGGCCGATATGGCGGTGGCGGTGAACGCGGAGGACCCGCGCTACCGCTCCGTGATCGGCAAGTTCATCGACTTGCCGCTGACCGGGCGGCGCATTCCCATCGTGGCCGATGAACACGCCGATCCGGCGCTGGGCAGCGGCGCGGTGAAGATCACGCCGGGCCACGATTTCAACGATTTCGAAGTGGGCAAGCGCGCCGGGATCAAGCCCGCCGACATGCTCAACATGTTCGATGCCGAGGCCCATGTGGTGCAAGTGGCCGACGGACTGATCCCGGAATCGTTCGTCGGCATGGAACGCTTTGCCGCGCGCGCGGCGGTGGTCGAGGCGATGCAGGCGCTCGGCGCGCTGGTGCCCTATGTGACCAAGAACAAGGACGGCGAGGAAATCGAACTCGACGCGGAGCCACGCACGATCCAGACGCCTTACGGCGACCGCGGCGGCGTGGTGATCGAACCGTGGCTGACCGATCAATGGTATGTCGACGCTGCCAAGCTGGCGGTCGCGCCGATGGAAGCGGTGCGCAGCGGCGCAATTGAGATCGTGCCGAAGACGTGGGAGAAGACGTACTTCAATTGGATGGAGAATATCCAGCCTTGGTGTGTTTCGCGGCAACTTTGGTGGGGGCATCGGATACCGGCTTGGTATGGGCCAAGCCGAGAAATTCTTGATCCTATGAGCTTTGATGATTCGTCTAATGCTACTATGTCATTTGTTGCGACTGGTGATGACGAAGTCAAAATTGCTGCTTCGGAATACTATGGCGTCACGCCGGATCAAATCATAATCGCCGATGATCTCAATGAAGCGGTTGAAATGTCAGGCACTCAGCCGGGCATGCTTGTTATTTATCGCGACCCCGACGTCCTCGACACATGGTTCTCTTCCGCGCTCTGGCCCTTCGCCACGCTCGGCTGGCCGGAGGATTCCCCCCTCCCGCCTGCGGGAGGGGTCGGGGGTGGGCCAGCGGCAGGCACAGCGTCGGACCAGCCCACCCCAACCCCTCCCGCAAGCGGGAGGGGCTCACAGTCGCTCCTTGCCAAGCACTACCCCAACGACCTGCTGATTTCAGGCTTCGACATCCTGTTTTTCTGGTGCGCGCGTATGGCGATGCAGGGGATGCATTTCATGGAGGGGGAAGTGCCGTGGAAGCGGCTTTATCTCCATGGGCTGGTGCGCGCGGCGGACGGGCAGAAGATGTCCAAGTCCAAGGGCAACGTGGTCGATCCGCTGGTCCTGATTGACCAATATGGCGCGGATGCGCTGCGGTTTTTCATGGCGGCGATGGAAAGCCAGGGCCGCGATGTGAAAATGGATGAGCGCCGGGTCGAGGGTTATCGCAACTTTGCCACCAAGCTGTGGAACGCGGCGCGGTTCTGTCAGGCCAATGGCATTGCGGC
>NZ_CAMBTS010000016.1 GCF_945870625.1 Novosphingobium sp. Chol11
GGGGAAATCCCCGCCCGTTCCGCATTTTCGCTAGAGTACGCCTAAGCTTAGAGCTTGCCGTCCGAAGCGTTGTTCATCTGGCCCGAGACCAGGATAAAGGTGTTCGAGAGCGAGTTGCCCAGTGCGCCCATGGCGGTGATGGCGGCAACAGCGATGAGCGCAGCGATCAGGCCGTACTCGATTGCGGTGGCGCCTTCTTCGTTGATCAGCAGTTCTTGGAAAGTCTTCATGGTCGGTCTCCTATTGATGTCTTCTACCCGGCTCGCGTCATGTTGTCCCATTGACGAGCTTCTCTTGAGATACGGTTCAAATCGTAAGATAACGTTAATTGGCGTCAGAGCTTGCTGGCAGCGTTCACCGTTTTGTTGTCGATAAGATTATAGAGATTGCCCAGTTCGTTGGCGATCGTGCCTAAGCTGAACACCAGTGACATGGCGATCACGCCGATCAACAGGCCATATTCGATGGCTGTCGCCGCCGACTGGTCAACCAGCATTTTGCGCGCCATCGTCCACATAGCATCAGATCCTGTACTCTTCGGCAATCTGGCAAGTAGCCGCCGGGTGACTAACAAACGATTTAGGAGGTGTTCATCGTGTCTGAAAATTCTCCGATGGTGTGCGTGGCGGCGGCGGCGCTGATCGATGGGGCGTCGCGCGTGCTTCTTCAAAGGCGGCCGCCAGGTCGTCAGCATGGCGGGCTGTGGGAGTTTCCCGGCGGCAAGATCGAACAAGGGGAGGGGCCGATAGAGGCGGTTATCCGCGAGATCGGAGAGGAACTGGGCGTTCTGCTCAAAGCCGAAGATCTCTTTCCGGTCAGCTTCGGCGCAAGCGATTCCGCGTCGCGGCGTCCAGTTTTGCTGCTGCTTTATGGATGTTACACGTGGCAAGGCGCGCCGCGCTGCGAAGCAGGTGCCGAACTGGCCTGGGTCGATCCGCACGATTTGGCTGATCGCGCCATGCCCCCGCTCGATGTACCCTTGGCAAAAGCACTGGTCGCGATGATTGATCGATCATGAAATGACTTGCCAAGCTGCCGGAGCGCTTTTAAAGGCCGCCACTCTTAAGCGCCCGTAGCTCAGCTGGATAGAGCATCAGACTACGAATCTGAGGGCCGGGCGTTCGAATCGCTCCGGGCGCACCATTCCCCCCCTTCGATTGTTGGCGCGTGAGCACGCAGCGCGCCGCGTGTGTCTGGCGGCGCAGCGCTGGCGTGCTTTGCATAGGTATTCCGGCAAGCCCGCTTCGCATGCGTGGGAGATTGCCGAACCATGGCGCGTGGCTCTATAGCGACCTGCGGCAATGCACGTTGCTGCTTGCATGGCTGCCATAGAAGGAAATCCGCCTTGGCCAAATCCGCGACTCCGCGCACTGCCAAACCCTCGCCAGCGTCAGCCTCGCCTGCTGCTGCCGGTGCTAAAGACCTTTCGCCCGAGACAGTTGCCGACGATGAAGCAGCCTTTGCCCTGCGCAGTTTGCAAAGCGCCCTGGCCAACAACACGCGCTACGATGCTTCTGATGCGGAAATGCTCAAGTTCTATGAGCAGATGGTGCTGATCCGGCGTTTCGAGGAAAAGGCAGGGCAGCTTTATGGACTGGGGCTGATCGGCGGCTTCTGCCATCTCTATATCGGCCAGGAGGCAGTTGCGGTCGGTCTGCAGTCTGCGCTCAGCGAAGGTCACGACAGTGTCATCACCGGCTACCGTGATCATGGCCATATGCTGGCTTATGGGATCGATCCCAAACTGATCATGGCCGAGCTAACTGGGCGGTCCGCCGGCATTTCGCGCGGCAAGGGCGGCTCGATGCACATGTTTTCAACCGAGCACAAATTTTTTGGCGGGCACGGGATCGTCGGCGCGCAGGTGCCGCTGGGCACTGGCCTTGCGTTTGGTCACAAATATCGCGGCGATGGCGGGGTGTGCCTCGCATATTTCGGCGACGGCGCGGCCAATCAGGGGCAGGTCTACGAAGCGTTCAACATGGCCGCCTTGTGGAAGCTGCCGATCATCTTCGTCATCGAGAACAATGGCTATGCGATGGGCACCTCGGTCAAGCGCGGCTCGGCCGAAACCCATTTTTATCGCCGTGGAACCGGTTTTCGCATTCCGGGCATGGATGTGAATGGGATGGATGTGCTCGAAGTGCGTCAAGCCGCCGAAGTTGCCTTGGCCTATGTGCGCGCGGGCAACGGGCCGGTGCTGATGGAAATGACCACCTATCGCTATCGCGGCCATTCGATGTCGGACCCGGCAAAGTACCGCAGCCGCGAAGAAGTGCAGGAAATGCGCGACAAGCATGACGCCATCGAGGCCGCCAAGCAGGATCTGCTCAAGCGCGGTGTGAGTGAAGACAGGATCAAGGAGATCGACAAGCGCATCCGCCAGATTGTGGCCGAAGCTGCCGATTTCGCCGAGAGCTCCGCTGAACCCGCGCTGGCCGAACTTTATACCGACGTGCTGGTGGAGACGTACTGAGATGGCCATCGAGCTTAAGATGCCCGCGCTTTCGCCCACCATGGAAGAGGGCACGCTGGCCAAATGGCTGGTCAAGCCTGGCGATGCAGTGAAATCAGGTGACATCATTGCCGAGATCGAAACCGACAAGGCCACGATGGAATTTGAGGCAGTCGATGAAGGGGTGATGGGCGCGTTGATGGTTGCTGAGGGCACCGAAGGCGTCAAGGTCGGCACCGTGATCGCCACGATACAAGGCGACAATGAGCCAGCTGCACCTGTCGCGGAGCCTGCCGCAACGGCGGAAGTTGAGCCCGCTATCTCGCACGCGCCAGTTCCCAGCGCTCCTGCGCAAGTTCCCAGCGCCCCTGCGGCCGCTGCAACGAGCCAGTCCAATCCCGTTGTTCCTGCCGGAACCGCGATGACTTCGAATACCGTTCGCGAAGCCTTGCGCGATGCCATGGCCGAAGAAATGCGCGCCGATGACCGCATCTTTGTGATGGGCGAGGAAGTCGCCGAGTATCAGGGGGCGTACAAAGTCACTCAAGGGCTGCTTGAAGAATTCGGCCCGCGCCGCGTGATCGACACGCCGATCACCGAATATGGCTTTGCCGGGATCGGCGCGGGCGCGGCGATGGGCGGGCTGCGCCCGATCGTTGAGTTCATGACCTTCAACTTCGCGCTGCAAGCGATCGATCACATCATCAACTCGGCAGCCAAGACCAATTACATGTCGGGCGGGCAGATGCGCTGCCCGATCGTCTTTCGCGGGCCGAACGGGGCTGCATCGCGCGTTGGCGCGCAGCATAGCCAGAACTTTGCGCCATGGTATGCCTCGGTTCCCGGGCTGATCGTGATTGCGCCTTATGACGCAGCGGACGCTAAAGGTTTGCTGAAAGCCGCCATCCGCAGCGAAGACCCGGTCATCTTCCTCGAAAACGAGCTTGTCTATGGGCGCAGCTTCGATGTGCCGCAGATCGAAGATTGGGTGCTGCCGATCGGCAAGGCGAGGATCGTCCGGCCTGGCCACGATGTGACCATCGTCACGTATTCGATCGGCGTGGGCCTAGCCCTCGAAGCAGCCGCTATCTTGGCGGGGGAGGGCATCGAGGCCGAAATCGTCGATCTGCGCACACTTCGCCCGCTCGACAAGGCGGCTGTGCTGGAGAGCCTCGCTCGGACCAACCGCATGGTCGTGGTCGAAGAAGGCTTTCCGGTCTGTTCCATCGCGTCGGAGATCATCGCGGTCGCGATGGAGGAGGGGTTCGACGATCTCGATGCGCCTGTCCTTAGGGTTTGCAACGAGGACGTGCCGTTGCCCTATGCCGCAAACCTTGAACGGGCGGCGCTGATCAACGCGGCCCGGATCATCGCGGCGGTAAAGAAGGTGTGCTACCGCTGACGCCCGCCGAGCTTGCGCCGCTGGAAGATTGGCTGACCCCGCCCGAACGACTGGCGATTGCCTATGCGCTAAGCCAAATGCGCGCCGCATGGGCTGGTTTGCTCGCGCTGGACCGCAGGCTTGCGGATGCGGCGCGGGCCGACCGCGAACCGATCATGATCCAACTGCGGCTGGCATGGTGGCGCGAGCGCTTTGGTGAGCCCGCATCGGCATGGCCAGCGGGTGAACCACTGCTCGCCGTGCTTTCCGCATGGGACCGCGAAAGGGCCGCTTTGGCAGGGCTGGTCGATGGCTATGAGGCGCGCAACGTGGGCGAAGACGGCGGCGCGGAACTGGCCCGCGCCCGGCTTGCGGCGATCAGCGCGCTTGCGCGCCTTTCTGGCGCGGCTGAGGACAGCGCGATCAGGGATGCAGCGGCGCAATGGCTGGGTCTGCCAGATGCGCCGCCGAAACATGCAAGGCTGCCCCGCGCCATGCGCCCGCTGGCGATCCTGCGCGGCATGGCGCTGCGCGAGGCAAGCGGCGACGCTGTCCCGGCTTGGCGCGCGTTTTTGGTGATCCTGCGCGCCGGTTTGCTGGGTCGGTAACGAGGTCACGCCAAAATGGTGTGACTTTTCCCTGCCGCTTTGCGCGCAAGGAGATTAAGCCTAAGCAATGGGGGCAAGGCCATGAACAGGATCGTGATTGGGGCGCTCGCTGCGCTCATGCTGGTAGCGGCAGGCGTGTTCTGGTGGCAGGGACGCGCCAGTGACGGTGCCGGGGCCGCAGTGGCCCCCCTGGCATTGGCCAGCGCGGTGCCCGGCGAAGCGGAGGAACTGCCCGAAGCCGATCCGGGCGACATGGTCGGCCCTGGCCTGCCGCAGGCCAACGAGGCCACGCGCGAACAGCGCCGTTTCGACCGGCTCGACAAGGACCGCGACAGCCGCATCACCCGTAATGAACTGCTCAGCCCGCGTGTCAAAGATTTCAGGAAGCTCGATACCGACGGCAACAACCTGCTGACATTCGAGGAATGGGCCGTTGCCACCGCCAACAAGTTCAAGGCGGCAGATGCAAACGGGGATCAGGCGCTGGACCGCCCCGAGTTTGCCACCACCAAGACCCAGGCATCCAAGAAACATGCCTGCAGATGCAAATAAGCAGGCTTAAGCGATAGCTGGCAGCCACCCGCCAAGATCGGCTTTGGCGCGCTGGGTGTAAGCTTCCTTGCGCACCTTCTTTTTCACGTCGGCTGCGGGCGGCGGAAACAGCCCGAAATTGACATTCATCGGCTGATAGCTGTCAGCCTCGGCATCGCCGGTGATATGCGATAGCAACGCGCCAAGCGCGGTGGTGCGCGGCGGCGCCATCCAATCTGTCCCGGCGATCTGTGCTGCCGTCATCAAGCCGGCCAGCAACCCCACTGCGCCGCTCTCGACATAGCCTTCGCATCCGGTGATCTGCCCGGCAAAGCGGATATGCGGCGCGCACTTCAAGCGCAATTGCCGGTCAAGCAGCGTGGGGGAATTGAGGAAGGTATTGCGATGTAGCCCGCCAAGCCGCGCGAATTCCGCATTCTCGAGGCCAGGGATCGTGCGGAACACGCGCACCTGCTCAGCATGCTTGAGCTTGGTCTGAAATCCGACCATGTTCCAAAGTGTGCCCAGCTTGTTGTCCTGCCGCAGTTGCACCACCGCATAGGGCCAGCGCCCGTTTGGATGTTCCGGTGTTGCCCAGTGGGGATTGTCGAGGCCCACGGGCTTCATCGGGCCGAAGCGCAGCGTCTCCACCCCGCGCGCCGCCATGACCTCGACTGGCATGCAGCCGTCGAAATATGGCGTGCTGGCCTCCCACTCCTTGAATTCGGTCTTCTCGCCCGCCAGCAGCTCCTCCCAGAACGCCTGGTACTGGGCCTTGCTCATGGGGCAGTTGATATAGTCGCGCCCGTCGCCGCCCATGGCGAGCGAGGCCTCTGCCCCTTTGTCCCAGCGCGATGCCATCCACGCCACGTCCATGTCGATCGAATCGCGATAGACGATCGGCGCGATCGCATCGAAAAAAGCGAGGCTGTCCGCGCCTGTGGCCGCGCCGATGCTGGCGGCTAGGGCAGGGGCGGTCAGCGGCCCGGTCGCCACGATGGTCAGCCCATCCCCGGGCAACACGTCCACCCGTTCGCGTACGATTTCAAGCGTTGGCTGCGCGCGTAACGCGGCTTCGACTTCTGCCGAGAACACATCACGGTCCACCGCCAGCGCCGATCCGGCCGGGACCCGGGCTTGTTCTGCCGCCCGCATCAGCAAGCTGTCGCATTGGCGCATCTCGTAATGCAGCAGACCGACCGCGTTTTTCTCATCATCGTCGGATCGGAACGAATTTGAGCAGACCAGCTCGGCGAGGCCATCACCATTGTGTGCGGCCGTGCGGTCGCCGCCGCCGCGCATTTCGGAGAGCCGCACCCGCACGCCGCGCCGCGCCAGTTGCCAGGCGGCCTCGCTTCCGGCCATGCCCCCGCCGATGATATGAACTTGTTCTTTCACAGCTATGCATTGGCATTGCGAGCGGTGTGCGACAACCCCACTATGGTGCTTGTCGCAAGGGGAGGACGTATGGCGGGATTAGCACTGAGCGAACGCAGGCCGTGGCTGCTCGCCAGCCTGGTGTTCGGCATAAGCTATTGGTTCGCGGGGCCAAACACCGTTCCGGGTGTCTATCTCATTGCATGGAAGGGGGCAGGTGTCGGGCTTCTGGCGGCCTATGCCTGGGCGCATCATCCATCCCGCGGCGCGCACCTCATCGCGCTGATGCTCGCGCTCGGGGCAATCGGTGATATGGTGCTGGAGATCGATTTTGTGGGCGGCGCGCTCGCTTTCCTTGCCGGGCATCTGGTGGCGATCGGGCTTTATACCAGTCATCGCCGCCCAAACGCGGATGTGGCGGTCCCGCTTGCGCTGGTGGCGGCCATACCGGTTGCGGCCTACCTGCTGACTGGCGCGGCGTCGGTATCGCTTTATGCGCTCGGTCTCGGCGGAATGACGGCAGCGGCTTGGCGCAGCGATTTTCCGCGGAGCCGGGTTGGGCTCGGAGCGATCATGTTCGCCGCTTCCGATTTGTTGATCTTTGCGCGGATGGGGCCGTTGGCCGGCAGCGCCATACCCGATCTGCTGGTTTGGCCGCTTTATTACTTTGGCCAGCTTCTGATCTGCGTTGGCGGCATTCGCACGCTGCGCCAACACGGCGAGTTCAGCGCGGATCAGCCCGCTACGGGCAGCGCCACGGCGCCGTCTGCCGAACGTTCCAGCGGTCCATAAGCAATCGCCGCCGATAGCGGCAACGGCGCATAGACATGCGGAAACAGCTGTCCCCCGCGCGATGGTTCCCATTTCACAGCAGTGCCCAGAACCGCCAGATCGACTGCCACTACATGCAGATCGTCTTGCCCGGCAAAATGTTTGTCGACCGTCTCTGTCAATTGCGCGGCGGTCGACAGATGAATGTAGCCATCGGCCAGATCGATTGGAGCGCCCGCAAACACACCATCGGCCTCAAGCCGCGCCATCTCCGGCACAGTCAGGACCTTGTAGGCAACGAGCGGAAGCTCGCTCATTGCGCGCCGGGCATGGTTTCAGTTTCGATGTCGTCCTCGCCGCCTTCAGCTTCGAGCACGCGCACTGCACCGACCACGCTTTCGCTATCCGAAACATTGAACAGCCGCACCCCCGCAGTGCCGCGCCCGATCACCCGCAAGGTGGTCAACGGCAAGCGGATAAGCTTGGCCTGATCTGTAACCAGCATCAACTGATCGGCCCGCTCTACGGGGAAGCTGGCGACAACCGGGCCATTGCGCGCGATATTGTCGATATTGGTGATGCCTTGTCCGCCGCGTCCGGTCCGCCGATATTCGTAAGCCGATGAGAGCTTTCCATAACCATTGGAGCAGACCGTGAGGAGGAATTGCTCGCGCGCGGCCAGATCGGCGAAGCGTGCATCATCCATCAAACGCGGCGCGCGATCGGCGTCTTCGCCCTTCCACGGGGCATGGCGCAGGTAATCTTCGCGCTCGTCCTGATCGGCCACGCCGGCGCGGCGCAGCACCGACAGTGAAATGACTTCGTCCGGTTCGCCTTTGTCATTGGCCTTCAGCAGCATCCCGCGCACCCCGGTCGATGTCCGGCTGGTAAACTCGCGCACGTCGTCGCCGGGGAAACGGATCGCCTTGCCCTGACGGCTCGCCAGCAAGACATCATCGCTATCCGACAGCAGGACCACGCCGATCAGCCGATCATCCGGGGCATCGTCAAAACGCATCGCATATTTGCCGTTGCTCGGCACATTGGCGAAGGCATCCATGCTGTTGCGCCGCACATTGCCCTTGGCCGTGGCGAACATCACATTGAGCGCGCCCCATGTGCTTTCATCTTCCGGGAGCGGCAAAACAGACGTGATCGTTTCGCCCTGATCGAGTGCCGGGAGCAGATTGACGACCGGCCGCCCGCGCGTGGTCGGCCCGCCTTCGGGGAGGCGCCAGACTTTCAGCCGGTACACTTTGCCGGCGGTGGAGAAGAATAGCACCGGGGTGTGGGTCGATGTCACGAGCATCGTCGCAACCGCATCTTCGTCCTTGGTCGCCATGCCGCTGCGGCCCTTGCCGCCGCGGTTCTGGGCGCGGAACGTCGAGAGCGGCGTGCGCTTGATATAGCCATCGAGCGTGATCGTGACGACCATGTCCTCGCGCTCGATCAAGTCCTCATCCTCGATCCCATCGGCGGGCGAGGTGATCTGCGAGAGGCGCGGCGTGGCATACTTGTCGCGCACTTCGATCAGTTCTTCGCGCATCACCGTGTAGAGCTTGACACGGTCTCCCAGGATGGCGAGGTATCTTGCAATTGCTTCGGCCAGAACCTCAAGCTCGGCACCGATCTCCTCGCGGCCGAGCGCGGTCAGGCGCACCAGCCTGAGTTCGAGAATCGCGCGCACCTGAAAATCCGACAGACGGTAGCTGCTGCCCTCGGCGGCAAGGTCCTCGTCCTCGATGGCCTCCACGAGCTTAATGTAGGGCGCGATCTCGCCCATCGGCCATTCGCGCGCCAGCAGGGTTTCGCGGGCGAGGGCAGGGTTGGCTGAAGCGCGGATGATCCGCACAACTTCATCGAGATTGGTGACGGCAACGACCAGACCGAGCAAGATATGCGCCCGGTCGCGCGCCTTATTGAGTTCAAACTTGGTCCGCCGCGTGATCACTTCCTCGCGGAAGCGCACGAAAGCTTCGATGATGTCCTTGAGCGAGAGCGTTTCTGGGCGTCCGCCGCGGATCGCTAGCATGTTGGCGGGGAAGTTCGATTGCGCCGGGGTATTGCGCCAGATCTGGTTGAGCACGACTTCGGGCGTTGCGTCGCGTTTCAGCTCGATGACCACGCGCACACCGGCTCTACTCGATTCGTCGCGGATATCCGAAATGCCCTCGATCCGCTTGTCCTTGGCGGCTTCGGCTAGTTTTTCGACCAGACCCGATTTGCCCACCTGGTAGGGGATCGAGGTGAGCACGATCGAGCGGCGGTCGCCGCGCCCTTCCTCGATCTTGTGCTGCGCGCGCATCACAATCGAGCCGCGCCCCTCGGTATAGGCCTTGCGTGCGCCGCTTGTGCCCAGAATGAGCGGCGCGGTCGGGAAATCGGGGGCCGGAATAATCTGCATCAGCTCGTCGATCGAGATCAGCGGATTGTCCATATAAGCGAGGCAGCCATCGATGACTTCGCCGAGGTTATGTGGCGGGATATTGGTCGCCATGCCCACAGCGATGCCGCCCGCGCCATTGACCAGCAGATTGGGAAAGCGCGCAGGCAGGACTTGCGGCTCGCTTTCCAGCCCGTCGTAGTTGGGTTGGAAGTTGACCGTATCCTTTTCGATGTCGCCCAGCAGGAAATCAGCGACTTTGGCGAGACGCGCCTCGGTATACCGCATCGAAGCCGGCGGATCTGGGTCCATCGAACCGAAATTGCCCTGACCATCGATGAGCGGCAGCCGCATGGACCAGTCTTGCGTCATGCGCGCCAGCGCATCGTAAATCGCGCTGTCACCATGCGGGTGATACTTGCCCATGCAATCGCCGACAATTCGCGCCGATTTGCGGTAGGGCTTGCCCGCGACGAAGCCGCTTTCATAGCCGGTCCACAGGATGCGGCGATGCACCGGCTTCAGACCATCCCGCACATCGGGCAGCGCGCGCGCCACGATCACGCTCATCGCGTAATCGAGGTAACTGGTCTTCATCTCATCGACGATGTCGATCTGCTGGAACTCGGGTTCCCGCGACGGAGAAGGGGGATCGATGATGCCGGTGTCGTCGCTCACAGTGGTGGCTTTTTCGCTTGTCTGAGGGGAAGTGTGACAAGACTACGGCAACCGGGCGGCAAAGACCAGCAAGCTGCGCGGATGAGCGCCTGTTTTCCACATTTGCGCTCACCTGCCTTAACGGCGCGGTGGATTTGCATTCAAACGCGGTTCACGCGCTTGCACATAGTTACAATTCGTTGCCAAGGGCGCAATATCGCGCCACAGCAGAGCGCATGGTTATGGAGCTTTGGACGGCGCGCCGGGATGATTTCCGGAATTGCCTCCATGGCATAAAAGGAGAGAATTGGATGCGGCTTTCTCGTTCGAACTTTGTCAGCGGCGCGCAAGCAGCGCTTGCCTTTGCGCTTCTCGGCGGCGTTGCCGGGATCACGGTGGCCCCTGCCGCTGCGTTGGCCAAAGAGAAAGAAGCGCCCAAGCCATCCTATTCCAAAGAATTCGTGGCGGCTGCAGGACCGATCCAGAAAACGCTGACCACCGCCGGTGCTGCAAAGGCCAAGGGCATCACGGACGCCAACCTGAGGGCGACGCTTGGCAACGCTGCGGCCGAGCTCGCCGCAGCGGAAGCCGTCGTAAAGACCTCGCAGGACCGGATCGCGGCAGGCCAATTTGCCGTGCAGCTCGGCGGCTGGCTGGAAGATAGCAAGATGCGCAAGCGCGGCATCAAGAACATGCTGGATAGCGGCCTGCTGGAGGCTGACAAAGTCCCGCTGTCCAATTTTTATCTCGGCTACTTCAGCTATGCCGAAAACGATTGGCCAGGGGCGGTCGACGCGCTGACCAAAGCGGTTCAGGGCAATGTGGCCGAAAACGCAGCTGCCGAAATGCTCGCGGATGCATATGCCCAGCAAGGCAAGGGTGCTGAGGGACTGACCGCGCTGCGTATGGCTGTCGATGTCCGTAAAGCCGCTGGTTCGGCAGTGCCTTCAGCCTGGTATAAGCGCGCGCAAGTCATCGCTTACAAGGGCAAGCTGGGCCCGCAGGCGATCGAATGGTCGCTGCTTCAGGTTGCTGCCGAACCCACCGCGATCAACTTCTTGGGGGCCGGCCAGCTGGTCCGCGAGTTCAGCACTTTCGGCAAAGAGGAGTCGCTCGATCTTGGACGGCTGTTCCTGCGCACGGGCGCGCTGGAAGAAAGTCCGAAGGTCGTTGAGCGCGAATACATCGAATATATCGAATCGGCCGACCCGCGTCGCTTGCCCGGCGAAGTTCTGAAGATCACCGAGGCGGCCATTGCCAAGGGTGTACTCAAGCCGGGCGACATGTTCGTGTCCGACGCGCTGAGCCAGTCGAAGGGCCGCGTCGCTGCGGATCAGGCATCGCTTCCGGCGCTGGAGCGCGATGCGAAGACCGCAGCAAATGGGAAAACCGCGCAAGCGGCTGGCGATGCTTTCCTCTCCTATGGCGAAGCTGCGAAAGCCGAAGAAATGTATGCTACCGCTATCGCAAAGGGCGGCATCGATCAGGACCGAACGCTCACCCGGCTCGGCATCGCCCAAGTGGACTCTGGCAAGTTTGCTGAAGCGCAGGCTACTTTCGCCAAAGTCACTGGCATCCGCGCGCCTCTCGCCAAGCTATGGGCGATTCATGCGGCATCAAAAGCAGGCAGCTAACGCCCCGAGCTTGCACCAAAATCAGAGCTCATAAAACTGGAGGGCGGTCCTTGGGGCCGCCCTTTTCGTTTGGCTTTTTTCAAACGACCGGTTCGAACTCGCCCGTGCTCTCGTCGAGCAGATGAAGCACGCCATCGGAAATGGCAAAATACGCGCCGCGGAGCTTCAATTGGCCATCTGCTTCCTTCTGCCGGATGGAGGGAAAGGTGCGCAGATTGTCGAGGCTTACTTTGACGCCGGCCAGCTCCATCGCTCTTTCTGCTAATGGACCGCTGGTGCCAAGAGTCGCGGCGATCGGTTCGCGCGCCTGATCGAGCAGGCTGATCCAGTCTGCAACGAAACCACCTTCGCCTAGCTGTGCACCGCGCATTTCGCGCGTCAACGCCACGCGGCAGCCTCCACAAGCACCGTGGCCCATGACTACGATCTTTTTGACCTTCAGTACATGCACCGCAAATTCGAGCGCTGCCGAAACCCCGTGATGGCCCGGAATGGTTTCAAATGGCGGAACCAGCGCTGCCACATTGCGCACCACGAAAATCTCGCCAGGATCGGTATCGAAAATCTGCGCAGGATCGACTCGGCTGTCCGAGCAGGCGATGATCATGACCTGCGGATCCTGCCCCCTGCGCAGCTGCTTCCAGCGCTCTAGCTTGGGCGTCCAATCCTCCTCGCGAAAATGGCGATAGCCCTTCAGCAGGTGTTCTAATTCGGGAGAAGGCTTGATGGTCATGAGCGGTTGCTTGGGCTTTTCAAATGACACTTTCAAGCACGCGCTAGAACGCCTATCTGCATGCGATGAGCAATCCATCGATCAGCACTCGCGATATTGAGCCCGCCCGCCAACGCAAACCCGATTGGATCCGTGTAAAGGCGCCCACCAGCAAGGGCTATAACGAGACCAAGGCGTTGATGCGCGGCCTTGGCTTGACCACGGTATGCGAAGAGGCTGCCTGTCCCAATATCGGCGAATGCTGGACCAAGAAGCATGCGACAGTAATGATTCTTGGCGATGTCTGCACCCGCGCCTGCGCATTTTGCAACGTCAAGACCGGGATGCCGCGCGCGGTTGATCTGGCTGAACCGGGGCACGTGGCCGAAGCCGCCGCGAAACTGGGGCTTGAGCATATCGTCATCACCTCGGTCGACCGGGATGATCTGCCCGATGGCGGGGCCAGCCAGTTCGTGGAGGTGATCCGCGCGCTCCGCGCCATGACCCCTGCAACTACCATTGAAATCCTCACGCCCGACTTTCGCGGCAAGGCGCAAAGTGCGGTGGAATCGATCGTCGTGGCTGGGCCCGATGTTTATAATCACAATCTGGAGACCGTTCCCCGGCTTTACCCCATGATCCGCCCGGGTGCGCGGTACTATGCCTCGCTGCGGCTGCTCGAACAGGTTAAGCGGCATGATCCACGCATCTTTACCAAGTCTGGAATCATGCTCGGTCTCGGTGAGGAGCGGCTTGAGGTCCATCAGGTGATGGACGACATGCGTTCGGCGCAGATCGATTTTCTGACGATGGGCCAGTATCTTCAGCCCACCCCCAAACACGCCAAAGTGATCGACTTCATCACGCCCAAAGCGTTTGACGCATTCGGTGCCATTGCCCGGGCGAAGGGCTTTTTGCAGGTCGCGGCAAGCCCGCTCACCCGTTCAAGCTATCACGCGGGCGAAGATTTTGCGGCGATGCGCGCCGCGCGGGAAGCGGGTTTGGCCAAAGCTGCGGCGAAAGGCTGAAGCAGGCGTGCCAAAGATCGCCGAGACTCGCCATTTGCCTTGGTCAGCCGAACAGATGTTCGACCTTGTCGCCGATGTGAAGCGCTACCCAGAGTTTCTGCCATGGGTGGTGGCGACCCGGATCCGATCGGACAGTGCCGATGAGATGGTGGCTGATATGATGGTCGGATTCAATGTCATCAACGAGAAGTTCACCTCGCGCGTGCGCAAGCATCGCGCCGAGCAGATCGCGGTCGACTATGTCGATGGGCCGCTCAAAAACTTGCGCAATATCTGGCAATTCACGCCTGCTGGCCCAAACGCCTGCGTAATCGATTTCAGCGTTGATTTCAGCTTTCGCAATGTCATTTTCGAAAAGCTGGCCGGGCAGTATCTTGATCGCGCTTTCCGCAAGATGGTCGCGGCGTTCGAAGGTCGGGCTCAAAAGCTTTACGGCAGCAGCAGTTCGAGCGCGACGACGGCAGCCTGATGCCGCACTTCCGCGCGGGTGCTCGTTGGCGCGAAGAGCTTTGTTTCTGAATTTACCGCCTCGGGATCCTCGCCACGTTCGGCGCGAGCGAACACGACGGTGCCTATAGGCTTCAGTTCGCTGCCGCCGCCGGGGCCGGCCACTCCGGTGATCGCAACCGTGACATCTGCGCGCGAATACTTGAGCGCGCCTTGCGCCATTGACCAAGCGACTGCGAGCGATACCGCGCCGAAGGTATCGATTAGATCCAGCGAGACACCGAGCATCTCATGCTTGGCCTCGTTCGAATATGTCACAAAGCCGCGATCAAACACTGCCGAGCTTCCCGCAATTTCGGTCAGCGCGGCGGCGACAAGCCCGCCGGTGCAGCTTTCTGCCACGGCGATGGTTCGGCCAGAGGCCTGGTTGGCGGCAATCACTTTGGCCGCGAGCGCGATCAGATCGGGGGGGAGAAGGGCGTCCATTGTTCAGTTCAGCTCCGCGACGGACAGATCGAAAATTTCGATGCCTTGTCCGCGCCGGCCTTATCGGCCAGAACGATCACAAAGGCGATGAGTTCGGCCGTATTCTGCGGCGGCAAAGGTGCGATCAGGCTGACGCCGCGTTCGATGGCTTTGCACCGATCGGGTTTGATCTTGCTGGCGACGAGTTGCGCCACAAGGCCTTCGGCAAACGGCTGCAGGGCGCTGTCGGGAAGCTTGGCGATCACGTCGCGCGTTTCGGCGTCTTTGCTAGCTCCCAGTTTGAGGAAAGCGGCCTTCGCGCCGGGCCAATTGGCAGGCTTGCCAGCAGCAAAGCGAGCCACCAGCGCCGGCCCTTGCCCGCCGAAATATCCTTGCGGCGAGAGCTGCGGTCGGCAGGTCTTGATCGTGCTTTCCATGACCGTGGGCAGGGCAAAGCTGACCAGGCTGACGACTTCCTGCTCTGAAAGGCAGGCGGCATCTTGTGCCAGCGCGCATTGCCCGGCGGCGAGCGCCGCCAGCGCGGCAAAACTTGGTAACAAGCGTTTGGCGATCATGGCGTGACTTTCTTCCAATGTTGGGCTTCCAAAGTTAGGCCGCAACGAGTGTTGCGATGGCTTGAGCGGCGATGCCCTCACCGCGTCCGGTCAGGCCGAGGCGTTCGGTCGTTGTGGCTTTAACGCTGACCTGCCCGATTTGGATCCCAAGAATGTGCGCCAGCCGCGCCCGCATGGCCATCTTGTGCGGCCCGATGCGCGGAGCCTCGCAGATAATGGTGACGTCGACATTGGCGATGACCATCCCCGCCGCCATCACCAGTGCGCCGGCGTGGGCGAGAAAGCGATCGGAAGCCGCGCCCTTCCATTGCGGGTCCGATGGAGGAAAATGATCTCCGATATCGCCTGCCGCCAATGCGCCGAGCAACGCATCGACCAGCGAATGGATCGCAACGTCGGCATCGCTATGGCCCGATAGCCCCAAGGGATGATCAAGCTTCACCCCGCACAGCCATAGGTCCTCACCCTCAACCAGCCGGTGAACGTCAAATCCCATGCCGGTGCGCGGCATCAACGTGGTCATCTGGTTTTCCTCAAAATCGGTGGCAAAGGTTATTTTGCGCAGCCGTTCATCACCCTCGACCAGCGCGACATCTAGACCAGCGGCGTCGGCAACGGAGGCATCGTCGCTGGCCTCCAATGCGCTTGACCAGGCTTGGTGCGCATCAAGGATGGCATCAAACCGAAAGGCTTGCGGGGTCTGCACCCTGTAAAGTTCTTCGCGCGGCACCGCTGCTTCGCGCATTCCGCCGTCGCCGCGCACCACGCTATCGACCACCGGCAATACCGGGATTGCTCCGGGATGGGCCGCCAGTGCTCCAATCAGCCGCTCGATCACTGATTCAGGAAGATCGGGCCGCGCGGCGTCGTGGATCAACACGGCCTCGGGCGCTGCGCCGCCCAGCGCTTCCAATCCGGCTTTGACCGAAGCCTGCCGGGTTGCGCCGCCGCTAACCAGGCGCACGCCGGGGACACCGAGCAGCGCTTCAGCCGCGACACTTTCAAACCCTTGCGGAATCGCGACAATGATCGGGGTGATGCCGTTTGCCGCCAGGATTTCAACCGAATGGCGCAAGAGCGGCTTGCCGCGCCACAGCGCGAACTGTTTGGGCAAGGTCCCGCCCGCCCGCAGGCCTCTGCCCCCGGCAACGACAAGCGCGGCTATGCGCATCGTAGCCGGGGCCGCATCGCGGTGCAGGGCGGAAACGGGGTCATTGAGCGTGCCCCTTACAGAACTTGCCGAGGGGGATGCAATCCAGTAAGCGCATGCCTGTTTTTTAGGCAGATACGGTTCAAGCCATGACTTCGCTTCTCATCCCGCCCAAGCTGGCCGCCATCAACATCGGTCCGGTGCAGATCCTCTGCCCAGTGGTGCTTGCCCCGATGACCGGGGTTTCCGATTTGCCGTTTCGGACGATGGTGCGCCGCTTCGGCTCGGGGCTGAACGTCACCGAAATGCTCGCCTCGCCCGCCGCAATCCGCGAGACACGGCAATCGATCCAGAAATGGGCGTGGGATCCAAGTGAAGAGCCGGTCTCGATGCAGCTGGTCGGCTGCGATCCGGCCCAGATGGCGGAGGCGGCAAAGCTCTCGGAAGACCGCGGTGCCGCCATCATCGATATAAACATGGGTTGCCCTGTCCGCAAAGTCGTGAACGGCGAGGCCGGATCGGCGCTGATGCGCGATGTTCGCCTTGCCGCCGCGCTGATCGAAGCAACGGTCAAGGCAGTCAAAGTGCCGGTAACCGTCAAGATGCGGATGGGTTGGTGCCATGACAGCCTCAATGCGCCAGAACTCGCGCGGATCGCGCAGGATATCGGCGCGCAGATGATCACGGTCCACGGCCGCACCCGCAACCAGATGTACAAAGGCGCGGCGGATTGGCGCTTTGTACGAAAGGTGAAGGACGCCGTTTCGATCCCCGTACTGGTCAATGGCGATATCTGCGAGATTGCCGATGCCGCCGCAGCGCTCGAGCAAAGCGGCGCAGACGGGGTGATGATCGGGCGGGGCGCTTATGGAAGGCCCTGGCTGCTCGGTCAGATCATGCATTGGCTCGAGACCGGCGAGCAACGGAGCGATCCCACGCTGGCCCAGCAATATGCGCTTGTCATCGAACACTACCAGGCCATGTTGGATCACTACGGCCCGGTAACCGGGGTCAACATGGCGCGCAAACATATCGGCTGGTACACAAAGGGACTGAACGGTTCGGCTGAATTTCGCAACCGGGTCAATTTCATCGATGAACCTGCAGAAGTGCTGGCCAGCCTTGCGGCTTTCTACACGCGGCTGCTAGCCGCGCCGGAACGGCTTATCGCCGCATGAGTGGGCCTTCCGATTGGCGCAAAGGAGAGAGCGGGCGCCCGGATCCCAAGCGCATCATCTCAAGCTTTCCGCTCGCGGTGGTGCTCCTTTCGCCGGATCTTACGATTGCGTCGGCAAATCCGGCAGCCGAGCAATTGACCGGGCAAGGAGCACGGCGGCTGAACGGCAAGCCTGTCGAAGACGTGTTCGAGTTTGACGAGCCCCTGATCTTCAGTCGTTTAGCGGAAGGAGAGGCACAGTTGTTTGCCCGTGATGCGAAAGTGCGCGTCCTGGGCCAACCTGCGCGCCGGATCGATGTCATGACGGCGCCGGTGGCGCATTGCCCCGGTTGGCAGATGCTGGTGCTGCACGAGGCGGTCGGCGTGGAGGCGTTTTCGGGCGAAAGCGCGGGCGCGGGGGAGGGCACCGCGCTGCGCGCGCCCGAAGTGTTGGCGCATGAGATCAAGAACCCGCTCGCAGGAATTCGGGGCGCGGCGCAATTGCTGGGACGCAAGCTCGACGGCAAGGATCTGGCATTGACGGACCTGATCACTTCAGAAGTCGACCGGGTCGCCAAACTGATCGACCAAATGCAATCACTCTCGCGCCGCAGCGCTGTTCCAGCGACGGCGTGCAACCTCCATGAAGCGGTTCGCCGCGCACAAGCGGTCATCGCCGCCGGGCGCAGCGGCGCGTTCGTGATCGAGGAGGAATTTGATCCATCCTTGCCGCTGGTCAGCGCCAGCCCGGACGCGCTTGTCCAAGTGGTGCTCAATCTGCTGGCCAATGCGCAGGAAGCAAGCGGGAGCAAGGCGGCACCGCGCATTGCCGTGCGCACACGTTTTGCCAGTGGCATCCAACTTCACGCAGGAGCAGGTGAGAAACCGGTGCGCTTGCCGATCGAGCTCAGGATCAGCGACAACGGCTCTGGCATCGATCCTGCTTTGCGCGATCACATTTTCGAGCCGTTCGTCACCGCCAAAAAAAATGGTCAGGGCCTCGGCCTGGCGCTGGTCCAGAAGTTGGTTCGCGAGATGAACGGCCGCGTCACGCACGATCGGGACGAGATTAAAGGCTGGACCCATTTCCGCGTCCACCTGCCGGTGGCCGCCCCGGAAAAATCCCGTCCTGGCAGGCTCGGATCTGCGCAGCAATGACAAGGCGGGTTTTGCTTGTCGAAGACGATGCATCGATCGCGCTGGTGATCACCGCCGCGCTGGAGGCAGAAGGTTTCAGCATTGATCGCTGCGATTCGATTGCCGAGCGTGACCGGATGCTGGCCGGACGCTCCTACTGCCTGATGCTCACCGACGTTGTGCTGACAGACGGCGATGGGATCGAAACGCTTGCGCGGGCGAGGGCGGGTGCGCCGCATATGCCGGTGATCATCCTCTCTGCTCAAAACACGCTAGATACTGCCGTGCGCGCCAGCGACACCGGCGCCTTCGAGTATTTTCCCAAGCCGTTCGATCTTGAAGAGCTGGTCCGTACCGCGCACCGGGCTGTCGGCGCAGCGAACATGCCCAGCGAACCTGACGAGACCGAGGAAGTTGCGCAGGGGCTCCCCTTGGTGGGGCGTAGTCATGCTATGCAGGCGGTCTACCGGATGATCACCCGGGTTCTGCGCAATGACCTTAGTGTCCTTATCCTCGGCGAATCGGGCACGGGCAAGGAGCTCGTGGCCGAGGCTATCCACCAGTTCGGTAATCGCGCTGCTGGCCCGTTCATCGCGGTGAACACCGCAGCAATACCCTCTGAACTGATCGAAAGCGAACTCTTCGGGCATGAGAAGGGTGCATTTACCGGGGCCGCCGCGCGCCACCTCGGCAAGTTCGAGCTGGCCGCCGGAGGGACGCTGTTTCTGGACGAGATCGGCGACATGCCGTTGCAAGCGCAGACCCGGCTGCTGCGCGCGCTGCAATCGGGCAAGATCCGGCGCGTTGGCGGGACCGATGAAGTCACGCTCGATTGCCGCATTGTTGCTGCCACCAACCGCGATCTCCTGCCGATGATCGCAGCAGGTAACTTCCGCGAGGACCTATATTACCGGATTGCGGTCGTTCCGATCGCGCTTCCCCCCCTGCGCGAGCGCGGCGAGGATATCGAAGCGCTGTCGCGCCATTTCCTCGCGCGTGCGGCGATGGAGGGACTACCTCGGCGGCAGCTGACGCACGAGGCCATCGCGCTGCTCGCGCGACAGCCTTGGCGCGGCAATGTGCGCGAACTGCGCAATTTCATCTTTCGCCTCGCTTTGCTTGCGCGCGAAGATGTCATCGACGTGCCATCAATCGAGCCGCTGCTGCTTTCGGACCCAGTTTCGCCCGAGCCTGCTGCCGGGCCAGCCCAAGCGAGCAACGCCGATCTGGCGCAGGCGCTTGATTTGTGGCTGGCCGAAAACCAGCCCGAGTCCGGGGCGCTCTATGATGCGGCGATCGCTGCTTTCGAAGCTCCGCTCTTTCTGCATGCCTTGGCGCAAACCGGGGGCAATCAACTGCGCGCGGCGCAATTGCTGGGGATCAACCGCAACACCTTGCGCAAGCGCCTGTCAGAGCTTGGCATCAACCCTGAATCTGCCACACCTTTGCGATGAAATGCGCCTCAGTGCAGGGTAACTAGGACAATAGCGCTTGCAATCAAGCAACAGCGGTGTTGTTAATTAGCAACGATGAGCGGTACTCTCAAAAAACGATCGCGGCGCTTGCCTCGGTGGTATCGGCGGCTCCTTGTTGCCCTGCGCCGAGCCAATGCATTTCTGCTGCTCGAACTCACCGCAGCCTTTGCGCTAGCACTCATGATCGGCATCAGCTGGGTGGCGCTTGGGGCGAACAGCGCAGGCAACCAGTTGCTGCCCGCCCAGCTCACGACCAGCCTGCTGGTGGGCACTTTGGTGCCAGCTATGGCGCTGATCGTGCTTGCTGGCCGCAGACTCGCTTTGCGGCGCGCTGCGTTCGGAGTGCTGGGAACTAGCGGGCGGCTCCATGTTCGGCTTGTCTGGCTGTTTTCCCTGATTGCTGCGATCCCCACCCTGCTCGTGGTGATTTTCGCCTCGCTGCTGTTTCAGTCCGGCGTCGAGTTCTGGTTCTCGGACAACTCGCGCGGCATGCTGGAGAATGCCAACAGTCTGGCGCGTGGTTATTATACCGACAAGCTGCGGGACGTGGGTAACGAGAGCGTCGCGATGGCAGGCGATCTGCGCGATTATCTGGGCCAGGCCCCCATCACCAGCCAGGACTTTGCCGAAGGGTATTCCTGGCAGGTGATCAACCGCAAGCTGAACGAATCGGCGATCCTTGAGCGCGGCAGCGACGGCACTTTGCGCACCGCCGCGATTGTCGATCCCAACCAGAACGGTCAGCGGCAGCGGGTCACGCCGGATCAATTGCGCAAGCTGGACGGCGGTGAACCGGTAGTCGTCAATGCGTCGGCCGAGCGGATTGAGGCGGTAACTCCGGTAGACCGCACGCGCGGCATTTATCTCTATGTGGCGCGCACATCCGATGCGCTGGCGCTCAACCAGTGGAAGCGGGCACAAAGTGTGCTGCGCGCCTACGATGTTTTGACAGGCCGCGCGCGCGCCTTGCAATTGCGGTTCAACCTCGCACTGCTGGTTATCAGCCTTGCGCTGGTGGGGCTCGCGGTCTGGGTAGCGCTGCGCTTTGCCGATAGGCAGGTTGCGCCGCTAGTGGAGCTGGTTTCGGCGGCGCGCAATGTCGGCAGCGGCAATTTTGCGATGCGTGTCGCAGTCGGAAGCGGCACCGATGAAGTGGGGATGTTGGCGCGCGCCTTTAACCGCATGACATCGCAACTCGAAACGCAGACACAGGCGCTGGTCAAAGCCAATGCGCAGCTTGAGGTCAGGCGCGCTTTCATCGAAGCCGTGCTCGAATCGATCACTGCGGGCATCTTGTCGATCGACCGGGACGGACATATCCGGCTGATGAATAGTTCAGCGCAAAAGCTGCTGCTCGACTCTGGTGTGCCAAGCCCGGTGGCCACGCCGCTGGCCGATGTTGCTCCGCAATTGGCGCAGTTTATCGCCGGCGGGGAGGTGAACGGCATTGTCCATCTGGCGAAAGGCGGCGAATTGCTGACCCTAGCGGTCAAGGCTACCGCCGATCGCAATGGCCATGTCATCACGCTTGAAGACATCACGCGCCAGTTGCTCGATCAGCGCCGTGCAGCCTGGTCAGATGTCGCGCGGCGTATCGCGCATGAGATCAAAAATCCGCTCACGCCGATCCAGCTGGCGACCGAACGGCTCAAGCGGCGCTATGGCCGCCAGATTGAAACTGACCCGGAACTTTTCGAGGAATTGACCGCCACGATCATTCGGCAGGTCGGAGCCCTGCGCCGGATGGTTGATGAATTTTCTTCCTTCGCACGATTGCCCAAGCCGGTATTTCGCACAGAGGACGCCAACGATCTGGTTCGTCAGGCGCTGTTTCTTCAGGAAGTCGCCCATTCCGCCATCGATTTCAGCTTTGAGGGCGCCCCGCTGATGCCGTTTGAGGCCGATCGTCACCAATTTGGCCAGGCCATGACCAATGTGCTCAAGAACGCGGTTGAGGCCGTCGAGCAGCGTGCGCAAAGTGAAGACATCGATTTTCGTGGCCGGATAGATATTGCGCTCGGTGGCGATCAGCAGAGCATCACGGTCATGGTCACGGACAACGGGATCGGGCTTCCCGCCGACAAGGAGCGGATTGTCGAGCCTTACATGACCACGCGCGAGAAGGGCACTGGACTTGGCCTCGCCATCGTCAACAAGATTGTCGAGGAGCATGGCGGCGAAATGACCTTTGCTGCTGCTGCGCGAGGCGGCACCTGCGTAAGCATGCGCTTCGCGCGCCGGCCGCTTGAGGCGGGCGGCAATGCCGATTTCGCTGAAGCCCTCATCGGCCGCGCCTCGCGCTGATCATTCCATAACAGGACCTCATTTATGGCACTTGATATCCTTGTCGTCGATGATGAACGCGACATCCGCGAGCTTGTCGCGGGCGTGCTCAGCGATGAAGGCTATGGTTGCCGCCTGGCGGCCGATAGCACCAGCGCGCTGGCGGCCATCGATGAGCGTCGGCCCAGCCTCGTGCTGCTCGATGTATGGCTCCATGGCAGCGCGATGGACGGTCTTGAGGTGCTGGATGAGATCAAGAAGCGCGAGCCTGAACTGCCGGTGATCATTTTTTCCGGCCATGGCAATATCGACACCGCAGTCTCCGCGATCGGACGGGGCGCAATGGATTTCATCGAAAAACCGTTCGAGGCAGAGCGTCTCTTGCTGCTGGTCGAACGCGCGACCGAAACCGAGCGCCTGCGCCGCGAGAACGCGCGGTTGCGTCATGGCTTTTCGATGGCTGACGAGTTCACCGGAAATTCTGCCGCGATCAACCATGTTCGCGCCACGCTCAAGCGCGTGGCCAACACTGGAAGCCGGTTGTTGATCACCGGGCCGGCAGGGTCGGGCAAGGAAGTCGCCGCAAGGTTGCTCCACTCGTGGAGCCCGCGCAGCGCGCATGCCTTTGTGACCGTCAATTCAGCACGGATCACGCCCGAACGGTTCGAGCAGGAACTTTTCGGTGAAGAATCTGATGGCAAGCTGGTGCGCGCGGGCCTTTTGGAGATGGCGGATGGGGGAACCTTGTTTCTTGACGAAGTGGGCGAGATGCCCGCATCGAGCCAGGCACGCATCTTGCGGGTGCTGACCGAGCAGTCGTTTGTGCGCGTCGGAGGGCACCGTCAGATCAGGGTTGATGTACGGGTCGTCTCCTCCAGTTCGCGCCCGCTCGAACGTGAAATAGCGGATCAACGGTTCCGGGAGGATCTGTTCTACCGGCTCAATGTGGTGCCGGTCGCGGTTCCCTCGCTTACCGATCGCCGCGATGATATTCCCGCGCTGGCCGAGCATTTCTTCGCCCGTTATGCCAATGAACAAGGAGTTGCGCCCCCGATCCTTGCGCCAGAAGCGGTTGCCGCGATGCAAAGCTATGATTGGCCGGGGAACGTGCGCCAGTTGCGCAACGTGGTCGAGCGTACGATCATTCTGGCCCCGCGCGAACGGCTTGCCCGGATCGATGCCGATATGTTGCCCGCAGAGATCGTCAGCACCCGGCTTGGGGGTGACACCGCGACTTCTGCATTGATGGGCGTGCCGCTGCGCGAGGCCCGCGAGAACTTTGAGCGGGAGTACCTGAAAGTTCAAATTCGGCGCTTTTCGGGGAACATCTCGAAGACAGCGAGCTTTATCGGGATGGAACGCTCAGCCTTGCACCGCAAGCTCAAGCTCCTTGGGATGGCCGACCGACGCGGGGACGAGGATGCAGATTGAATTTTGCCTGACCCTCGTGTAGTCATGCGAGCGAAGTGACGGGATTGACGAACGCGCTTTGAAACGAACCCGGCCGAAAGGCCCTTGACCGGCCAAGGCCGGTCAGCGGCATGGAAGCCAGCTTGCGCAGGCGCATCACAGCGTCTGGGCCAATATAAAAGGAGGCTGACACAATGGCCGGTAAAACATTGACTGCGCGCCCGCGGGCGAAGGCCGAACCTGCAACGGCGGTTCCCATTCAAGCGGAAACTGGCGCGCCGCCCGAAATCGTGGCCGCGCCTGTCAGCTCCGGCAACGGCAAAGCGCAAAATCTGCAAGACCTGTTTCTCAATCATCTGCGCAAGAGCAAGACGCCCGTTACCATGTTTCTGGTCAAGGGCGTGAAGCTGCAAGGCATCGTGACCTGGTTCGACAATTTCTCCATCCTCCTGCGCCGCGATGGACAGACCCAGCTGGTCTACAAGCATGCCATTTCCACTATCATGCCGGGGCAACAGCTTTCGGTTGCCCATTTCCAGAACGGGCAAGAAGATTCGGGTAAGCGCCGCCTGCTGCAGGACGTGTTCCTTTCCAGCGTGCGCGATGCCGGGGTGCAAGTGACGATGTTCCTCGTCAACGGTGTTATGCTTCAAGGAAAAGTGGCTTCCTACGATCTGTTTTGCATGCTGCTCGAACGCGAAGGGTATGTGCAGCTGGCCTACAAGCACGCCGTCTCGACCATCCAGCCTGCCGGGCATGTAGACCTGTCGGGCGAATGGGAGGGCGAAGCGTCCTGAGCCCGCTGCGATGAGTGGGTTCGAGTTTGGCCGCAGCGATGAGGCGCTCACGGGCGAGGTATCGCGCGGCGCGCGCGCGGTCGTTGTCCTTCCCGATGTGCGTCAACGCGGCGCCCTTGGCGAGGATGCCGACGCGCGGCTTGAAGAGGCGCAGGGGCTGGCGCGGGCAATCGGGATAGAGGTGGTGGACGCCTTCATCCTGCCCATCCGCGCGGTGCGGCCATCCACCTTGTTTGGCGAGGGCCAGGTTGAAAAGATCGGCGTCGCGATCAACCAGAGCGATGCCGAACTGGTGATCGTTGACGGCGCGCTTTCCGCGATCCAGCAGCGCAATCTTGAGGAAAAGCTTTCGCGCAAGGTCATTGACCGCACCGGGCTGATCCTCGAAATCTTTGGTGAACGCGCCGCGACGGCAGAGGGCCGGTTGCAGGTCGAGCTCGCGCATCTCGATTATCAGGCGGGCCGCCTTGTCCGCAGCTGGACCCATCTTGAGCGCCAGCGCGGTGGTTTCGGGTTTCTCGGCGGGCCGGGCGAAACCCAGATCGAAGCGGACAGGCGATTGATCCGCGGCCGCATGTCGCGCATTCGGCTCGAGCTAGAACAGGTACGCCGCACGCGCGGCCTCCACCGCGAGCGGCGCCAGCGTGCACCCTGGCCAGTAGTCGCATTGGTTGGCTACACCAATGCGGGCAAATCGACGCTTTTCAATCATCTCACCGGCGCGCACGTGATGGCTGAGGATTTGCTCTTTGCGACGCTTGACCCGACCATGCGTGCCATTCGGTTGCCCGCCGTCGATAAAGCGATCCTTTCGGACACGGTGGGCTTCATTTCCGATCTGCCAACGCAGCTCGTTGCTGCGTTCCGCGCCACGCTCGAAGAAGTCACTGCCGCCGATGTCATCGTCCACGTTCGTGACATCGCCAACCCCGCCACTGCGCAGCAAAAGCTCGAGGTCGAGCAGATTCTTGCCGAACTCGGGGTGATCGGGGAGGAGGGGAGTTCCATCCCGATGATCGAGGCGTGGAACAAGTGGGACCTTCTCGCCAACGATGAGCGCGCCATGCGCCGTGATCTGATCGCGGCCGAGGTTCCTGATCTTGCAGTGGTGCCCATCTCGGCCGTGACCGGGGAAGGCGTCGGCGATCTGCTGGAATTGCTTGGACGCTTGCTCACGGGCGGGGCGCAAGTGCTTGAGCTAACCGTTCCCATGGCCGATGGTCAACGCCTCGCCTGGCTGCATGCGCACGGCGAGATATTATCCGAGTTTCAGACGGAGGATAATCTTGGTGCGCCAGCGCAGCGCCTGAAGGTGCGGTTAAGCCAGCGCGAATTGGGCCGATTTGCGCAGATGTGATGCTTCATTTATGCTTCGGTGGCGGTTTCGCTCGCCTTGACCGTCTGCCAGAGCGCCTCTTGCTCATCTAGCGTCAGCGAGGCAAATGCGCCCCCACCTAATGCTTCCATCGCGCGAAACCTTGCCTCGAACTTGCGATTGCCATGGCGCAGGGCATCCTCGGGCGCTATGTCATAACGCCGAACAAGGTTGACCGCTGCAAAGAGCAGGTCACCTGCTTCTTCAAGCCTTTCGGCAGCGGTTGTTGCACGCGCAAGCTCATCCATTTCCTCAAGCACTTTTGCCGCAGGTCCAACGGCGTCGGCCCAATCGAAGCCGACCCTGGCCGCACGCTTCTGGAGCTTTTCGGCGCGCATCAAGGCGGGCAACGCCAGCGCCACACCATCGAGCGCGCCTTGCGCACCCTTGGCCATGCGTTCGGCGGCCTTGCGCGTTTCCCAGCGGTCCTCGCGCGATTGGCCAGCATCATCCACGCCGCCGAAGATATGCGGATGACGTGCTTCCATCTTGTCCGAGATGGCATCGGCAACCGCGGCAAAATCAAATGCGCCGAGTTCCTGCGCGATGCGGGCGTGAAACACGACCTGCAGGAGAAGGTCGCCAAGTTCTTCGCGCAAGGCGGTGAGGTCATTTCGCGCGATTGCGTCGGCAACTTCGTAGGCTTCTTCGATCGTATACGGCGCGATGCTCGAAAAGTTTTGTGCGATATCCCATTCGCAACCGCTGCGTGGATCGCGCAGTCTCGCCATGATGCCAAGCAAACGCGCGATTCCGCCGGGAGAAGCATCTTGGAAGAAGGCTGGCACACCGTCTGCTTCGTTCACGATCCGCTTCCTTTAAATTGATAATAATTATTATGTTAAATAACGCAATGCCTGCTCAGCGGCGGAACCCCGCGAACAGCACGGCTGATGCGATGATAAGCACCAGCCAGACACCCGCCATCCAAGCGCTGGCGCGCAACGGTTGCCGGCGCAAACGGCTGTTTGCGAGCACAAGAACAAGCGCCATGACGATGCCGATGATCGCCACGATCCTGTCGCCGCTCACAGCACGATCTCCATGCCATCAAACCCAGGTTCAACGTGCGACGGAGTTTCATCGCACAAGCTTCGATAATCCATGCTCTTGTCGAGATGGGTCAGCACAGCGTGGCCCGCGCGGCAGGCCTCGACCAGTTCCAGCGACATCGCCAGATGCGCGTGTGTGGGATGCGGCTTGCGGCGCAAGGCATCTACGACAAGGACGTCTACACGGTCGAACAGCGTGACCATTTCTCCGGTAATCTCGCTGAAGTCGGTCGCGTAACCGATTGATTTACCATTCTGCTCAAACCGAAAAGCCGTCGACTGCGCAGGGCCATGCGGCATCTGGCAATGGCTTATGCCGATGCCACAAATCATCCGCACCCGATCGAGATTTTCAAGATTGCAGATGGTTGGATAACCAAACTGCCCGGCAAAAACGTAGCCAAAGCGTTGCCGCAGCCGCCTGACGGTCTCGTCTGCCGCATAACCGGGAATCGGGGCGCTCCGGGCCATGCGCACCGGGCGTAAGTCATCGATGCCGTGTGTGTGATCGGCGTGATCGTGCGTCCAGACAACGCCGTCAATCCGGTCGATTCCGGTTGTCAACAGCTGGTGCCGCAGATCGGTTGGCGTATCGACCAACAGCCGCAAGCCGTCGCTACCTTCGACCGTGATGGCAACGCGGGTGCGACGATTGCGCGGTTCAGAGGGATCGCAATCGCCCCAATCGTTGCCAATCCGGGGCACGCCAGTGGACGTTCCGCAGCCTAGCACCACCAGTTTCACAGCGCGGCCTTGCTGAACAAGCGAAAGAAGTTTGCGCTGGTCTGCGCCGCCAAAGCTGCGCTGTCGGTGCCGCGCAGCGCCGCCACGTAGGCGCATGTGTCGGCGACGAAGGCTGGTTCGCAAACACGGCCGCGATGCGGGATCGGCGCGAGGAACGGCGCGTCGGTTTCAACCAGCAAGCGATCATCGGGTACTTGCGCTGCAAAGGACTGTAAGTCCTTGGCATTTTTGAAGGTTACGATGCCCGAGATCGAAATGGTCAGTCCCAAGTCAAGCACCTGCTGCCCAAACTCGGCCGAAGCCGTAAAACAGTGGATCAGCGCCGGAAAAGCGCCCCGCGCCATCTCCTCGGTCAAGATCGCGGCCGTGTCCGCCTCAGCGTCGCGGGTGTGGATGATCACCGGCAATCCGGTTTCGCGGGCCACGGCGATATGCACCCGAAACAGATCCTGCTGCACCTTGCGGTCTGATTTGTCATAATAGTAATCGAGGCCGGTTTCCCCGATTGCGATCACGCGCGGATCTTGCACCGCTTCGCGCAACAGCGCCGCATCCAGCCCGGCATGCCGATCGGCCTCGTGCGGATGAATGCCGACGCTGGCCCAGACGTCGGGCTCGCGCCTTGCCGTGGCAACCACCGCATCCCATTCGCCGCGTTTGGTCGAGATATTGAGGAAACCGCGCACGCCGCGCGCCCGCGCGCGTTCCAGCACAGCCCCCTGCTCCTCGATCAGACCCTTGTAATTGAGGTGGCAGTGCGAATCGATCAGCATCAGGCGGGCTCGGCGGCATCAACGGGCAGATCAAGCCGCGGAAAGGCTGCGACAGGAGCGGCAATCCGCTCGCCAATGGTTGCCCGCGCAAGATACCAATTGGCGTCTTGCAGTGCGCCATAGCCGCGCTCCTCGCGCGGTATGCCAAGCTGATCGAGCACAGCATGGGCGGTGGACGGGACCACCGGAAGAATGGCTATCGCCAGATCGCGGATGGCCATGAACAACGTCAGTAGCACTGCGCGCATCCGTTCCGGATTGGTCTTGCGCAAGGCCCACGGAGCTTGCTCATCGATGTACTGGTTGCAGGCAAAAACTCCGCGCATCCAAGCATCGACTCCGCTCGAAAAGTTGAGCGCAGCAAACTCGCGCGGCACGTCAACGCCGCAGATATCCGAAACCGTAGCGAGCATGGCGCAATCTGCATCCGACTTCGAGAACGCGGCAATCTCGCCTTCCATGTTCTTGAATATCATCGCCAATGTGCGTTGAACCAGATTGCCATAGCCATTGGCAAGTTCGGCGTTGCACCGCGTCACGATGGCTTCGGCCGAATAGGATCCATCCTGACCGAACACGACTTCGCGCATGAGGAAATAGCGCAGCGGATCAACGCCGAATGTCTTTGCCAGAGCAACCGGATCTGTCACGTTTCCTAGCGATTTCGATTCCTTCTGCCCGCGGTTGAGCAGAAAACCATGACCGAACACCTGTCTGGGAACGGGCAAACCCGCGCTCATGAGGAATGCCGGCCAATAGATCGAATGGAACCGCACGATATCCTTGCCGATCAAGTGGAGATCAGCCGGCCAGAACTTCGCAAATTCGGCGGTTTCATCGGGCCATCCCAACCCGGTAAGATAGTTGGTCAGCGCATCGACCCACACATACATCACGTGGGCTTCGCCGCTGGGTACCTTCACGCCCCAATCGAAGCTGGTGCGCGATACCGAAAGGTCGCGCAGGCCCTGTGCGACGAACGAGGCCATTTCATTGCGCCGGGCCTCGGGCCGGATAAAATCGGGCTGATCGCGATAAAGCGCCAAAAGCGGCTCCTGATATCGCGAAAGGCGGAAAAACCAGCTTTCCTCGACGGTCCATTCCACCGGCGTGCCTTGCGGCGAAAGCTTTTCGCCGTCCTCCCCGGCAACAAGTTCGCTCTCGTCGTAGTAGGCCTCGTCGCGCAGCGAGTACCAGCCCTCGTAACGATCCAGATAGAGGTCGCCATTGGCTTCCATGCGCTGCCATATCGCGCGCGAGGCTTCGTGATGGCGAGCCTCGGTTGTTCGCAGGAAAACATCATAATCGATATGGAGAGCTTCGGCCATATCAATGAAATGGCGCGACATTTGATCGGCGAGCTCACCCGGTGTCAGCCCCAGTTCCCGTGCCTTTTGCGCCATTTTGAGGCCGTGCTCGTCGGTGCCGGTCTGAAACCGCACATCGCGCCCCATGGCTTTGTGAAATCGCGCGATCACGTCGGCGGCAATCGCCTCATAGGCGTGGCCGATATGCGGCTTGCCATTCGGATAGCTGATTGCGGTGGTGATGTAGTAGGGTTTCCCCATCGAGATATTCGCTTCCTTGGGCCGCAAAAACTTAGTCAGTCCCTTCCCTAGTCTGCGCCACCGATGCCAGCAAGGCACCGATTTCGATCAGCAGCAGCGCTGGTTCAAAGTTGTAAGTTGGCGCTTGCGCAGCCAATCCCGCCATCGCGCCATGCGCATCGGCAATGCGCAGGCGGGCCGCTGTGTCGGCGCTGCCCAATGCACCGACCAGAACCATGCGCGCGGCCTCGATCGCCGCGATCAGGCGTTCGCGGTCAGGCCTTTGGCCCAGCGCTTGCGACAATTCAGCCCTCAGCGCAAAATCGGGATCGCCGTTCTGAATCAGGCGCTGCATGATTTTCCATGCAACGCCCAGATTGTGCGTGGCAAAGCCCAATGCCCGGCCAGGCGAGCCGCCTGCAACCGCAATCGCTGCCGCACGCGCGCCGCTGTCAAGCTCAGGAGCCGCCTCATCAAGCACGCTGGCAAGCATCGCATCGCCCAGCGGGTGAAACCTCAGCACCGTACACCGTGATCGTACAGTGGGGAGCAGCCGTCCCAACTGGTGCACTACGAGCATGAAGAAGGTGCCGACTGGCGGCTCTTCCAAGCTTTTGAGCAGCGCATTGACCGCGCCCTTCTCCAACGCATCGGCGGCATCGATCAGCACCACACGGCGCTCGCCGAGCGTTGGCCGAGTCACCAGACGGCGCTGCATTTCTCGCACCTGCTCCACTGAGATGTTGCGCTTTTTGAGATAGGATGTCCTCTCATCTCTTTTCTTCGCCTCATCTTCATTGGCGGGAAGCGGGCAGAGGAGATGGACATCGGGATGGTTCGCCAGCGCCGGGCTATGCACGCCAGGCTCCGCCACCAGATCGGCGGCGGCCTGACGCGCAAACAGCCCCTTCCCTAGCCCTTCGCGGCCCGCCAGTATCCATGCATGGTGCATTCGGTCGCTCGCCGCGGCTGCGCGCCATACCCGCCACGCCTCATCGTGGCCTGCCAAAGTGGTCACATTCGCTCCAGCGCCGCCATGACAAGGGCATGAACCTTTTCGGGTGCGCCGGCCGCTTCGATCCGTACAAAGCGCTCGGGAGCCTCTGCGGCCATGCGCTCGAACGCCTGCGCCACTTTGGCGTGATAGGCAACCGCCCGCCCGCCGATGCGGTCGGCCTGCCCTGCATCGCGCAGCTTCAGGCGGCGCTGCGCCAGGTCCGGATCAAGCGTAAGCAGCAGAGTGAGATCGGGCAGCAGTCCCTCGCTGCCGATGCCATGCAACGCCAGAATGTCCTCATCGCTTAGCCCGCCCGCCCCGCCCTGATAGGCGCGGCTGCTATCGAGATAGCGGTCGCAGATGACCCACGCGCCGCGTGTCAGCGCCGGACGGATCAACCGTTCGACATGGTCGGCGCGCGCCGCTGCAAAGAGCAGGGCCTCTGCGCGCGGGCCCCAATCGTGGCCGTCGCACGCCAGCAAGAGCCCGCGAATGGCCTCGGCCCCTGCCGTGCCGCCTGGTTCGCGTGTGATCACGACTTCGTGACCGGCCATCTGCAAGGCTTCTGCCAAAAGCCGGGCCTGGGTCGATTTGCCGGCCCCTTCCCCGCCTTCAAAAGTGATGAAGCGTCCCTTCATCGCCCGGTGATCGCGGCAAAACCCATCGCGGCGAAGCCATCGCTGATCCGCGACAGCCAGCCGCCTTGTGGAACATTTCGTGCGGCAACAAGCGGTACGCGCTGCTCGCCCTGTCCTTCGGCGCGCACCACGAGGGTCGCCACCGGATCGCCGGCCAAGATTGGCGCTTTCAGCGGTCCTCTGTAACGGATGGCAAGACTGTATCTCACACGGGTGCCGCGCGGAAGAGTTACCGCGACCGGATTTGGCGCGACCAGATCAACCGCCCTTGCCGTCCCGCCCTGAACTTTCGCCGGCCCGATGCGGACGCGGCTGGCATAGAGCGGATGCGCTTCCCACGCGCCGAAGCCCCATTCCATGAACGCCCGCGATTGCAGCGCGCGGTCTTTCGGGCGGTCGTATCCCCCGACAACCATCATCAATCGCCGCCCGCCCCGGATCGCGGTGCCCACAAGGCCATAGCCCGCTTCGTTGGTGAACCCGGTTTTTACGCCGTCTGCCCCGGCCGTGTGGCCATAGAGCGGATTGTGATTGGGTTGCTCGATCCCCCGGAATTCCAGATGATCGCGCCCATAAAACCGCCGATAGAGCGCCGGGTGGCGCGTAATCAAAGCCGTGCTCAACGTCGCGAGATCGGCTGCACTGACATACGTTTCGCCGTCGTCCATCCACCCATTGGGCGTGTTGAAATGCGAATCCTTGAGGCCCAGCTTGCGGGCCTGCGCATTCATCATCGCCGTAAAGCCCGGCACACTTCCGGCAATCCCCTCTGCCAAAACGACACAGCCATCATTAGCCGAAACCGTAATGATGCCGTCGAGCAATTCAGCCACAGTCGTTTCGCTGCCATCGGCCAGAAACATCGTGCTCCCAACCCGGTGCCACTGGCGATAGGCTTGCGGGCTCATGCGAATGCGCCGCGCAAGGTTTAGTTTCCCTGCCGCGATTAATTCGAACGCCACATAACTGGTCATGATCTTGGTCAAGGAGGCAGGCACAAACCGCCGATGCGCTTGCCGCTCGAACAGAACGCGGCCAGAATTGACATCGATTATCAGAGCGATCGGCGCAGTCAGGACCGGCATCAAGGCCGGGTTCGCCTGCATGACCTGCCCGGCTGCTGACAGCGGCGTGGCCGCAAGCGAAATCATCGTAGCAATAGAGATCAATCGTCGGCGCAAGCTTTATCCCCGATGGCGATCCTGCCAGCTCACTTGTCGCTCAGAACCCGTGCATCGGCATAGCCCGCTCGGCGCGCCTTCGCCAGCGCCGCGTCGGCCTCGGCGCGCGGCGCATTTTGCCCGATGCGCACGCGCCATAATTTGCCAGCCTGGACCGCTTTGCCGCCAGCCCGTTTTGCTACCGCCTGCGCGCTCGCCTTGCTGGAGTACGCGCCCACTTGCACATAATATCCGCCACCCTTTGACGAGCTTGCCGCAGAAACAACTGCGGCAGCGGGTTCGCGCGCAATCTGCGGTCTGGCCGCGGCAGCAGGCACGATCACAGCCGGTTTGCGCGCTACCAGAGGCTTGTTCACGGCGGCATTCTGGATCGGCGCAGGCTCTGCTGGGCCAGCCACGCCCAGCTTGCGGCGAAGCGCGGTGAGCAGCCCCGGAGGTGTATCCATGCGCATAGGGGCTGTTTGCCCTGTGCGCAGCAGCGCGCGCTCCTGCTCGGGCGGATTGACGCGGCGCACCCGCACAGCGCCGCGCGCGCCCGGCGTGATCCCGATCAAACTGCTGGCCATGTCCGAGAGCGCAACCAGCCCATCGCCCGTCATCGGGCCCCGGCGTTCAAGCCTGACCAGCGCCGTGCGTCCGGTATCGAGCGAGGTCACTTCGACATAAGACGGTATCGGCAACGTGCGGTGGGCCCCGCTCACTCCCGTCAACCCGTCATCCATTGCCGAAGGCACAGCATAGCCGACCGCATCGTAATTCATCGTGTCTGCAGGCGTATAGGTTTTGCCGTCCACCACAAATGGATCGCCGATCTGCACC
Source organism: Novosphingobium sp. Chol11 (assembly GCF_945870625.1). GTDB lineage: Bacteria > Pseudomonadota > Alphaproteobacteria > Sphingomonadales > Sphingomonadaceae > Novosphingobium. The sequence goes on from NZ_CAMBTS010000016.1 coordinate 33,559, forward strand.
GGGTAATCGCCGCCCGGTCCAACTTCGCGCTCAAGCGGCGGCGCAGGGGCGCGCGCAGACAAAGGGTCCGCCGCGATCATGATCAGGCCAAAGCAAAGAACGCTTACACTAACGCGCGATTTCATCGGCCAGCAGTCCCACGGAAAGAGCATAGAGGTTCGAACAGTTATAATCGAGGATAACCCGATAATTTCCGGTTAGCAGATAGGCGGTGCGGCCCGGACCGTCCGGCTCGATGAGGCTGGCCATCATGGTATCATCTGGCCAGATCCCCGAACGCGGCGCCATTCCCAGCGCCCGCCACTCGCGCATCGTGCGCCAGCGCGAATGGCGTGCATAGACCTTTGGACATCGCGGCGATGCCAGCGAGGTGCCAAGCGCGGCGCGGTCGAGCCCCGCCGGTGTGGTCACGGCAGAGCCCCAGGGCTCGCCCGGCCGCCAGCCAGCATCGCGAAAATAGTTGGCGATCGAGGCCAGAGTATCGGCCTTGCTCGCCCAGATATCGGCAAACCCATTGCCATCGGCGTCCTGCGCCACTTTGAGATAAACGCTGGGCAGGAACTGCGGGTTACCGAATGCCCCTGCCCAGCTGCCGACAAGTTTGGAGCGCGGCACGCCGCGATCAATCATCTTGAGCAGGGCAATGAACTCGCCCGCAAACAGCTCGCGCCGCCGCCCTTCATAGGCGAGCGTTGCCAGCGAGCGGGCTAGGTCGAAATCACCGGTGTAGGCGCCGTAATTGCTTTCATGCCCCCATATCGCGAGCAGGATCTTGGCGGGCACGCCGTAGCGCTGCTCAAGTTGTGCCAGGGCGCCGGCGGACTCGGCAACGATCCGCCGCCCGCCGCTAATCCGCGCAGGATCGACGTGCTTGCGCCGGTAAGGCTCGAATGACGGGATCAAGCTGGCCGCGCCGCCGCCCGGCTGCGCGCGATCAAGGCTGATGACGCGGGGATTGAGGGTCAGCCCGCCAGTGACGGCCGCAATCGTTGCCTCGCTCACGCCTGCGCCGCGTGCTCGTGCGGCGAGCAGTTGGAGATAACCCTGAAACCCTGCCTCCGCGTTTTCCTGTGCGCGCGCCGGCCCTGCCAGCAACGACAGCAACAAGGCCGCCGCCGCTGCGCGCAACGCTCTGGGCGTTTTGAAAACAGACTGCGCTTGTTTGACGATCATCACGCGTGCTTGTGCCACAGGCTGACCCGATTTGTGAATCCCCTTTGCGACAGGCCGCAACGCCGCTATCGCCCTCCCAGCGCGATTCAGAACCCACTGGCGGCAAACCACCCGCCGCCATCACGCAATCGGTATGGAAGAGTGTCCGAGTGGTTTAAGGAACTGGTCTTGAAAACCAGCGATGGGGAAACCTATCCGTGGGTTCGAATCCCACCTCTTCCGCCAATTATCCCTGATTTATAAGGATAAATTATAAATTATTCCCTTAGATCCCATAATGGCTCCCCGATAACTCATGGGCTTTAGGCCGATGGCATCGGATGGCTTTCGGGTTTGGCGCCTCAAAAGGCCCCAAGGCACTGGCCAGCCACCTCTGACCCAATTCAAAGCCCCCCCCCGGGGGGGTAGGGCCTTGGCCTTGAGCATCTGTGACGGATGGGGCCACGAGAAATTTTTTCGTGATTTAAGACCAAGCCCGTGCGACGATTTAACATGATTGACCTGCTGCGCCCCGAGTTGGGGACAGTGCCCAACATAGGAGTCTCGATAAAATGGCTAGGTTTTTGGGCTGCGCGGTTCTTGCCGTCCTATTGAGCGGTTGCGCTAGCAGCGGTGTGGTCCCGATGGACAAGGGCACATTCTTGATAACAAAGCGTAGCGCGCAATTTGGTACAGGAACGCCGTCCGGAGCGAAGGCAAAAGTGTATGCAGAGGCCAATGCGTTCTGCGAAATGCACGGGCAGGCGTTGGAAACGGTTGATCTCAAGCTAAGCTCCTCGCGAGCAGCGCATCCAGGGAGTGTTGAACTTCAATTCCGCTGCGTTGCAAAATAAAATTCCCAGAATCGGGTTGGGCAGGAGAAGGCACGTGCCAAAGAATTTTAAAACTACACGCTCGGCACTTCTCGCTGCGGTCCTACTTGCCGTAGCACAACCAGCTCAAGCAGGTTTTTTCAACAACACTGCATTCCTATCAGCCAACAAAGCCGACGAGAATGGAGACTACATTAAAGCTGCAAAGCTATATGCGAAAGTGGTCGAAGGCAGCAGTCCTGAGTTGGCTGCAGCCGCCGCTTTCAAACTCTACAAGTACTATTTGAACGGAGTGGGTGTATCCAAAGACCCCGAATCTGCTTTGCGCTATTTGTTAATTGCAGCTCAAAGCGTTGACCCGACATGGGCGAAGATAGCCAACTGGGAAATGGGCTATCAGTTAATGACTGGCTTTGAAGGTACAAGGCAAGTCAAACGGGTTGAAGCGGTGCCGTACTTTTTGCGGGCAAAGGAGCTAGGCGATCAAGGCAGCGGAAAAGCTCTTGAAACCCTTCAACTTTACCCTGAGGTAATTTGGGCTTCACGGTCAGATTTGTTCTCGCCTCCCAGCGTGCCAATTGCTCCTTTCAGTTTATCTGCGGCACGTCAGTTCCTGAGTTCAGGCGACATAGCCAAAGCTAAAGCGGCGCTTAATTGGCATGCTCGGCGGGGCAACGAGGGTGCCCAAGTCGAACTGGCATTGCTGCTTCTGACAAACGGAAGTCCTGACGATCTGCAAGAGGCTGGTGGATGGTTTCTACTTGCTGCTCGATCAGGGAATGCCGATGCCCAGCGGTTCTACGGGCTGATATTGATGGAGATCGCGAAGGCGTCTCCGCCAGAGGCCTTGGAATGGCTGCAGCGGTCAGCCGATCAAGGCAGCCCCGATTGACGTGACCCCCTGATTTTCCTCCAAGAATGATTAGAGTCCGGCCCCTTGAAGGACGGACAGATGAAGCGATCACGGTTCACGGAAGAGCAGATTATCGGAGTGCTGAAGGAGGCAGAGGCGGGCGGGAAGACAGCTGATCTGGC
>NZ_CAMBTS010000017.1 GCF_945870625.1 Novosphingobium sp. Chol11
GCGTGGCGGGCGAATTCGATGCGGGCGATGGCGCGGGCGTGCACTTCGTCCGGGCCATCGGCGAGGCGCAAGGTGCGCTGATGGGCATAAGCATTGGCAAGGCCGAAATCATCGGACACGCCGCCGCCGCCGTGCGCCTGGATCGCATCATCGATGATGCGCAGCGCCATGTTCGGCGCTTGCACCTTGATCATCGCGATTTCGAGCGCGGCGGCCTTGTTGCCCACCTTGTCCATCATGTCGGCGGCTTTGAGGCAGAGCAGGCGGGTCATCTCGATGTCGATGCGCGCGCGGGCGATGCGCTCTTCCCACACCGATTGCTCCGAAATCCGCTTGCCGAAGGCGACGCGCGACTGGAGGCGCTTGGCCATCTTCGAGATGGCTTCTTCGGCAACGCCGATGGTGCGCATGCAGTGGTGGATGCGGCCAGGTCCGAGGCGGCCTTGCGCGATTTCGAACCCGCGTCCTTCGCCCAGCAGGACGTTTTCTGCTGGAACGCGCACGTTTTCGAGCAGGACTTCCATGTGGCCGTGCGGCGCATCGTCATAGCCGAACACCGGCAGGTGGCGCAGGATGTTGACGCCGGGCGCGTCCATCGGGACCAGAACCTGCGACTGCTGCTGGTGGCGCTTGGCCTCGGTATCGGTCTTGCCCATCACGATGGCGATCTTGCAGCGCGGATCGCCGAGGCCCGAAGACCACCACTTGCGCCCGTTGATCACCAGTTCATCGCCATCCCGTGTCATCGAGGTTTCGATGTTGGTGGCGTCCGACGAAGCGACGAGAGGCTCGGTCATCAGGAAGGCGGAGCGGATCTCGCCGTTCATCAGCGGGCGCAGCCAGCGCTCTTTCTGCGCGGCGGTGCCATAGCGGTGGAACACTTCCATGTTGCCGGTATCGGGCGCGGAGCAATTGAACACTTCGCTGGCCCAGTTGATCCGGCCCATTTCTTCGGCGCAGAGCGCGTATTCCAGATTGGTGAGCCCGGGGCCTTCGAACTCGAAGGTTTCATCGACATGGTGATGCCCCGAATTGCGCGGCGGCATGAACAGGTTCCAGATGCCCTGCGCTTTGGCGCGGGCCTTTTCCTCTTCGACCACTTGCAGCACTTTCCAGCGATCGCCGGTGGCCTGCTCGGCCTTGTAATCCTTGTGGCGGGGGCGGACATGGGCCTCTATGAAATCGCGCACGCGGTTGCGCCAGAAGACCTGCTTTTCGTTCGGCTCGAAATCCATTGTTCTCTCCAAGAGCGCATCGGGAGCGCTGAAACCCGCGTTTTAATCTATCGGATAAATCGTGCGCGATGCCTGCCCCAAGATCAAGTGCCCGCAGCGTCCGCCGCCGCCTTCATGTCGCGCAAGGTGCTGAACAGATCGGGGGTAGCAGGATCCCAGCTATGGCGCGGACCCAGCGTCATCCCGCCATCGACGATCAGCGAGGTGCCGTTCACGAAGCTGGCGGCCTCGCTGCACAGGAATAGCACGGCCTCGGCGATATCATTGGATTGCCCGCCGCGCGCCACTGGCTGCGCGACCGCCGACAACATGGCGATGGCGCCTTTGGCCTGCGCCTCCAATTCGCCGCTCATTTCGAGATGGCGGGTGAAAATGTTGGTGTTGATGAAGCCCGGCTGCACCGCGTTGACCCGGATCTGGAACTTCGCAAGATCGGTGGCCGATGTCTTGGTAAGATGCAGCACGCCTGCCTTTGCCACGGCATAGGCGCTGGGCGAATAGCCGGGGCCGACGGCGGCGATGCTGGACGTATTGACGATGGCGGCCCCGGCGCGGCCCTTCATGTGGGGCGCGGCATAGCGGATGCCGAACGCGACCGAGCGCAGCAGCAGGTCCATCGTGCGGTCCCAACCGGCGGGCTCGATCTCGTCAATCGGGGCGGAATCGCCGCCCGCGCCGGCATTGTTGAACAGCGCGTCGATGCCGCCGGTCTCGGCGGCGGCACGGTCCATCAGCGCCTTGATGTCCTCACAATTGGTGACGTCGCAGCGCACGCAGGTGACGCTGCCGTTCGAGAGGGCGGCGGTCTCGGCCATGCCAGTCTCGTCGATATCGGCGGCGTAGACATTTGCGCCTTCAGCCGCGAACAACAGCACGGCGGCGCGCCCGATGCCCGATGCCGCGCCGGTGATGACGGCTGTCTTTCCTTCGAATCGCATCTGGCCTCTCCTGCAGCAAGTCTGAGGGCTATGTTTTTCCGCGTGATGGGGCGCGGCACCGCGCGCGTCAATGCACAACGCGTTGACGCTACGGCAGCCCGCCCTGCCCAAACGCCGAGAAATCGGCGCTTGCCAGAGCATCGCGACTCGCCTTAACCTTGCGATTAAATGGAGAGAGGATTGCCCCCGATGTCTGATCTTGAAGCCTTCCGCAGCGAGCTGCGCAGCTGGATTGACGCAAACTGCCCCGCCGAAATGCGCGAGCCGGTGCGCGATGAGGATGACATCTGCTGGGGCGGGCGCAACTTCACATTCAAGAACGACGCGCAGAAGGCATGGCTCGATGCCTGCATCGCCAAGGGCTATACCGTGCCCGATTGGCCCAAGGCTTATGGCGGTGCGGGCATGAGCCCGGCGGAGGCCAAAGTGTGGCGCGAGGAGTTGTCGCGGATCGGTGCGCGGCCGCCGCTCTCCAGCTTCGGCATCTGGATGCTGGGCCCGGCGCTGCTCAAGTTTGGCACCGAGGCGCAGAAGGTGCACTATCTGGGCGAGATTGCGCGCGGCGAAATCCGCTGGTGCCAGGGTTATTCGGAGCCGGGCTCAGGCTCTGACCTTGTCAGCTTGCAGACCTACGGCGAGGAAGTCATTGATCCGGTGGGGGGCGATCACTGGGTGGTCAATGGCCAGAAGATCTGGACCTCGTATGCCGACAAGGCCGACTGGATTTTCTGCCTCGTCCGCACCGACAAGGCCAACAAGTATCAGGGTATCAGCTTCCTGCTGTTCGACATGACCACGCCGGGGGTGACGACCAAGCCGATCCTGCTGATCAGCGGCAATTCGCCGTTCTGCGAGACCTTTTTCGACAACGTCAAGGTGCCGAAGGTGCAGATCGTTGGCGAGGTCAATCGCGGCTGGGATGTGGCCAAGTATCTGCTCGGCCACGAGCGCGAGATGATTTCGGGCGCGGGCGGCGGCGACCGTGCCACCACGATCGGCGCGGCGCTCTCGCGCAACGGCCTTGCGGAGCCGATGCTGCGCGCGCAACTGGCGATGTTCGATGTCGATGCGCTGGCTTATGCGGCGATGGGTGAGAAGTTCCTCGATGAAGCCAAAGTGGGCCGAGGCCATCCGGCGCAGTCCAACATGATGAAATATGCCGGGACCGAACTCAACAAGCGCCGCCACGAGCTGTTCATGAATGCAGGCGGCAGCAATGCGCTGGAATGGGAGAGCGAGGAAAGCCGGGGCGGCGGCACCGCGCGCGGCTGGCTGCGCACCAAGGCCAACTCGATCGAGGGCGGCACCAGCGAGGTGATGCTCAACGTTGTGGCCAAGCGCATCCTCGATCTGCCTGGCGCTTAAACCCTTAACTTTGCTCGGCAATCTTCCCGAAAACGGGAAGGGGAGAGAACCAATGCCATTGTTTCACACCGAAGATCAGGCCATGCTGGCTGCGTCCGTCGCGGGCTTCATGGCCGACGAAGGCAACATCAAAAAGCAGCTGCGCAGCTTGCGCGCAAGCAATTGCCAGGATGGCTTTGCCCACGCGCTGTGGAAGCAGTTTGCCGAACTGGGCCTCACCGGCATGCTGGCCAGCGAAGCCGATGGCGGGCTGGCGATGGGCCATGTCGAGGCCGGGATCGTGCTGGCCGAGATTGGCCGCAATCTGACGCCTTCGCCGTTTCTCACCACATCGGTGATGGGTGTCACCGCGCTGGCGGGCGGTTCTGATGATCTGCGCGGACGTTGGCTACCCGGCGTGATCGCGGGCGATACGGTGCTCGCCATGGCCATCGACGAAGGCCCCAAGCACCGCCCCCAGAGCATCGCCGTGCGCGCCGAGCGCGCGGGCAACGGCTTTCGCCTCTCGGGCAAGAAGCAGTTCGTGGTGCAGGGTGCTTCAGCGGATGCGATCATTGTTGCCGCGCGCACCGCAGGCCGTGATGACGATGCCGACGGCGTAACGCTGTTTGCCGTGCCCCGCGATGCCGCCGGGATCGGCCATAATGCGGTGCGCCTGCTCGATTCGTCGATGGCGAGCCATGTCACGTTCGACAATGTCGAGCTTGATGGCGACTGTGTGATCGGGGATGTCGATGGCGGGCGCGCGCTTTTGAACAGTGTGCTCAATGCCGGGCGCAGCGGCGCGGCGGCCGAGCAGACCGGGGTTGCCTCGGGCGCATTCGACATGACGACGGCCTACCTCAAGACCCGCAAGCAGTTCGGCAAGCTGATCGGAGAATTTCAGGCGCTGCAGCACCGCGCGGCGCACCTCTATTCCGAGCTTGAGATCGCGCACGCGGTGGTGATCAAGGCGCAGCAATTGCTCGATGGCGGTTCGGATCGCGCCGAGTTGATGGTCGCGGCGGCCAAGGCCAAGGCCGGGCAGGTGTGCAATCTGACCGTGCGCGAAAGCGTGCAGATGCACGGCGGCGTAGGCATGACCGATGAATACGACATCGGCCTTTACATGAAGCGCGACCGCGCACTCGCCGAATTCATGGGCGACCAGTTTTATCACACTGAGCGCGTGGCGCAGCTCAGTGGCTATTGAGGAATAAGCGCATGGATTTTTCCAAACTGTTCAGTCTTGAAGGCCGCGTGGCGGTGGTGACGGGCGGATCGCGCGGCATTGGCCGGATGATTGCTGAAGGCTATCTCGCGGCCGGCTGCGAGCGGGTGTACATCACCGCGCGCAAGGCCGCGGTGGTCGAGGAAACCGCCGCAGAACTGGGCGAGCGGTGCATTGCGCTGCCGGGCGATATATCGTCTGCCGCCGGGATTGAGGCGCTGGTCGAGGATTTGAGCCAGCGCGAAAGCAAGCTCGACATCCTCGTCAACAATGCCGGTGTGGCATGGGGCGCAGAGTTTGAGGATTTCCCCGAGATCGGCTGGGACAAGGTGATGAACCTCAATGTCAAAACGCCGTTTTTCCTGACGCAGAAGCTGCACGGCCTGCTGAAGGCGGCCGCGACCGAGCACCCGGCCAAGGTCATCAACATCGCCTCGATTGACGGGCTGCGGATCAATGCCTGGGAAACCTATAGCTATCAGGCTTCGAAAGCGGCGCTGGTCCAGCTGACGCGGCGCATGGCGGCGCGTCTGATCCGCGACAATATCGTGGTCAGCGCGCTCTGCCCGGGCGCGTTTGCCTCGGAAATGAACAAGGCCGCCGCGCTCAATCCCGAAGCATCGGCGCGCGGCATTCCGGCCAAACGGATCGGCAATCTGGAAGACATGGCAGGCGGCGCGATCTACCTCGCCAGCCGCGCGGGCGATTATTTCGTCGGCTCGGCGCTTCCGATCGACGGCGGCATCGTCAACGGCTGGATTTCAGAAGACCCGGTCGATCCCAGCGGTCACTGAGCGGCAGCGGCGCGGCGCGAATCGGGGGCGCAGCTGTTCACCCTCGCGTCAGTTCGCGGACGAAATCGATCAGCCCGGTCTGGCGGGTGCGGCGCATGCGTTCGGCGTTCAGGATTTCGTGCACTTTGGCAAAGCACACCTCGACGTCGTCGTTGATCACGACGTAGTCGTAGCCATCCCAGTGGCTGATTTCGGCCTGGGCGCGGGCCATGCGGGCGGCGATGACTTCGGCGCTGTCGGTGCCTCGGCCGATCAGGCGGTTGCTGAGTTCGGCAAGGCTGGGCGGCAGGATGAATACGCGCACCACATCGCGCTCGGCCTTTTGATAGAGCTGCTGCGTGCCCTGCCAATCGATGTCGAACAGGAAGTCCTGCCCCGCTTTCAGCCCCGCGCGGATCGCGCCCTTGGGCGTGCCATAGCTATGGCCGAACACATGCGCCCATTCGTAAAACTCGCCTGCCTCGACCATGCGATCAAATTCGGCTTGCGTTACAAAGTGATAGTCTTTGCCATCGACCTCGCCGCTGCGCATCGGGCGGGTGGTGGCGGAGACCGATACGGCCAGTTCCATGTCTGCCGCGAGCAGCATGCGCGCGATCGTGGTCTTGCCCGCGCCCGATGGCGAGGAGAGGATGAACATCAGACCCCGGCGGTGGAGCGTGTCGTCTTGAGCAGTTTGGACCATGCACGCTGATGCCGCAAAGCGCGGCAAATCGTCAAGCGCTGTGCATCGAGGCGAGAATTTACAGCAATAGCGCCGGGATAGCGCCGCCTTAGCGCTGTTTCTTGGCAGTCGACGCGTTGAAGTCGGGATCTTTGTTCGCCACCCAATCGACGAACTTGCGCACCGACTCGTTGGCCAGCAGGCCGGCGACATCCATGCCGTGGCGTTGCAATTCCGAATTGGTGAAATTGGCGATCAGCGTTTGCTGGCAGATCGGATGCATGGGCACGACCTCGCGCCCGCCCCGGCTTTTGGGCACGGGATGGTGCCAGACGATGGTTTTGCCCGTTGGCCGCCCGCAAAGCCAGCAGGCCGGGACAACGACCGGCGCTTCCTCCGCATCGGCAGCATCCTCGTAGGGGCCATGTCTGGAATGCTTGCGGGCCATGCCTGTGCCTATTTCTTCCGGGCCGCCTTGGCGCGCCGCCGGTCGTAGAGCGATTTGGCGAGCATCGCGCCGCTGACGGCGATGGCCCCCGGCACCGAGCGGGTGGCGATGCGCAGCGCCGCCAGCTTGATCAGCCGCGCGGCGATGCCGCTGCCGATGCCCCCGGCAATGTTTTTGACCGGGCCATTGCCGGGTAGCGCCCGTTCAACCCCGCGCCGCAGAATGGTCTCGCCCGCGTGCATTGCGATATCGGCCAGGATGATATCGGCCACGGCGGAAACCGGCTCCGCATCGGGCGCGGCGTCGGCTTTCGCTTTTGCTGCTGTTTTCTTGAAAAGGGCCATCATCAACCTCGCGTTTGCAGGGCGCGTCCGCAGGACTGCGCCGACGCCCGCGCGCCAATCACTTCTTGCGAAACGTTCACTTCTTGCGAAAATCGACGGTCACCACATTGGTTCCATCGTCGCTGTCGGATGTGCGGCTCTCGCCTGGCGCATCATCGCCTGGCGAATCGTTTTGTGCATCATCGGGGTGAACATCTTCCTCGATGTCGCCAGCGGCCTGAAATTGCAGGCCGAAATCGACCGCCGGATCGACAAATGCGGTAATCGCGCTGAACGGAATGATCAGGGTCGAGGGAATCTGGTTGAAGCTAAGCCCAACGGTAAAGCCCTGATCGCTCACCTTGAGATCCCAGAACTTGTTCTGGATGACGATCGTCATTTCGTCGGGAAACCGCTCTCTCAGCCGCTGCGGGATCGAAACCCCGGGGGCTCCGGTCTTGAACGTGATGTAGAAATGATGGTTCCCTGGCAGAAAACCACCAGCGGCCTCAACCTGACCGAGCACACGGCCGACCACCGCGCGCAGCGCCTCCTGCACAATTTCATCGTAGGGGATCATGCTGTCGGGCGTATCGGTCATGGCGCTACCGATGGCCTTGGCCCGCGCCGGGGTCAAGAGGGAGCGCGCAGGGGGCGGAGATTGATTCTGCGCCCAAGCGGCTTATAGCCAGCGCCATGCGCACCGGATCGATCGCCCGCACTACCCATGAAACCGCCATCAATGTTGCGGTCAATCTCGATGGCACGGGGGTTTATGATGTGTCGACCGGGATCGGTTTCCTCGATCACATGATCGAGCAGTTCAGCCGCCATTCGCTGATCGACGTGACCTGCCACGTGAAGGGCGACCTCCATGTCGACCAGCACCACACCACCGAAGACAGCGCGATTGCGCTGGGGCAGGCGATTGCGCAGGCGCTGGGCGACAAGAAGGGCATCACGCGGTACGGCACAGCCTATTCGCCGATGGACGAAGCGCTGGCGCGCGTGGCGCTCGATATCTCGGGCCGCCCGGTGCTGATTTGGAAAGCCGCTTTCACGCAGCCGCGCCTGGGCGAGATGGATACCGAACTGTTCGAGCACTGGTTCCAGTCGGTGGCGCAGGCCGCGGGCATCACGCTGCACATCGAATGCCTTTACGGGCAGAACAATCATCACATCATCGAAGGCATTTTCAAGGGCTTTGCCCGGGCGATGCGCGCAGCGGTGGAGATCGACCCCCGCAAGGGCGATGCCGTGCCATCGACCAAGGGCATTCTGGGTGGCTGAGGTCATTACGCTGGTCGATTATGGCGCAGGCAATCTGCGTTCGGTCGCCAATGCGCTGAAAGCTGCCGGGGCCGAGGGGGTCTGCGTTACCGCCGACCCGGCGGTGGTGCGCGCGGCGGATCGGATCGTGTTGCCCGGTGTCGGCGCATTTCGCGCCTGCGCCGAAGCCTTGCGCGCTGTGCCGGGGTTGGTCGAGGCGATGACCGAGCGGGTGCAAGTGGGCGCGGCGCCGTTTCTGGGGATTTGCGTGGGCATGCAATTGCTCGCCGAGCGCAGCATCGAATTCGGCGAATGCACTGGCCTTGGCTGGATCGGCGGCGAGTTGCGCGAGATCGAACGCACCGATCCCGCCATTAAAGTTCCGCACATGGGCTGGAACGATGTTGCGCCCTCGCGCCATCACAGCTTGATCGTCCCTGGCGAGGCCTATTTCCTGCACTCGTTTCACTTCGCCGCCAGCGATCCCGCGACTGTTGCCGCCATGACCGATCATGGCGGCGGGTTGGTCGCGGCGGTGGCGCAGGATACCGTGCTGGGGGTGCAGTTTCACCCCGAAAAGAGCCAAGATTACGGGATTGCGCTGCTGGCGCGATTTCTGGAGTGGAAGCCATGATTGTTTTTCCCGCCATTGATCTCAAGGCCGGACAGGTTGTTCGCTTGGCCGAAGGCGATATGTCGCGCGCGACCGTTTATGGCGACGACCCGGCAGCGCAGGCGATGCTGTTTGCCGAGGCGGGCTCGCAGTATCTCCACGTCGTCGATCTGGACGGGGCGTTCGCGGGGGAAGCGGTGAACCGCGCGGCGGTCGAGGGCATCCTCAAGGTGTTTCCGGGCCACGTGCAATTAGGCGGCGGCATCCGCAATTCCATCGCGGTCGATGGCTGGTTCGATCTGGGCGTGGCGCGGGTGGTGATCGGCACGGCGGCGCTGAAGGACCCAGAGTTCGTGAAGGACATGGCACGCGCCTATCCCGGCGGGATCGTCGTCGCGGTCGATGCGCGGGACGGCATGGTCGCGACCGAGGGCTGGGCGGAAGTCTCCAACGTTTCGATTGCCGACATGGCGCGGCGGTTTGAAGACGCGGGCGTGGCCTCGATCCTGTTTACCGACGTGGGGCGCGACGGACTGCTGAAGGGCTGCAATATCGACGCGACGCTTGATCTGGCGCGCGCGACGCGGCTGCCGGTGATTGCCAGCGGCGGGGTGAAGGGCATCGACGATATCCGCATGCTCAAAATTCATGAGAGCGACGGGATCGAGGGCGTGATTACGGGGCGGGCACTGTTTGAGGGGCGGCTCGATCTGGCGGCCGCGATTGCGGTGGCGGAGGCGTGATCATTCTCCTCGACATCTTAGCTACCGCGGTGTGGCTATGGCTCGCCATACGCGCTCTGTTGTCAGGCGAGGTAGCGCCTCTCGGTCCGCTCTTCGGCACTTTCCGCAAGGCACAGAACCCGGCTCAGTATTGTTTGTCCGTCCTGCTATGTGCCGCTCTGGCAGCGTTATTCGCTTCAATCCTTCTGAGGGATCTGCGCCGGTGACCGTCCGCATCCGCGTTATTCCCTGCCTTGATGTGCGCGATGGGCGCGTGGTGAAGGGCGTGAACTTTGTCGATCTGCGCGATGCGGGCGATCCAGTCGAGCAGGCGCGGGCCTATGACAAGGCGGGCGCGGACGAGCTGTGTTTCCTCGATATCTCGGCGACGCATGAGGGGCGCGGGACTTTGCTCGATGTCGTCGCGCGCACTGCCGAAGTGTGCTTCATGCCGTTGACGGTGGGCGGCGGGGTGCGGACGCCTGAGGATGCGCGGGCGCTATTGCTGGCAGGCGCGGACAAGGTCGCGGTCAATTCGGCGGCAGTCGCGCGGCCCGAACTGGTGCGCGATATTGCCGAGAAGTTTGGTGCGCAGTGCGTCGTCGGCTCGGTCGATGCGCGGGCGACGGGGCCGGGCCGGTGGGAGATTTTCACCCACGGCGGGCGCAAGGCGACCGGCATCGATGCGCTGTCGCATGCCGAAAACCTGGCGCGGCTGGGCGCGGGCGAATTGCTGGTCACTTCGATGGACGGCGACGGCACCCGGGCGGGCTATGATCTGGCATTGACCCGCGCGATTGCCGATGCGGTGTCGGTGCCAGTGATCGCCAGCGGCGGGGTGGGCAGCCTCGATCATCTGGTCGAGGGGGTGACGCAGGGCCACGCCAGCGCGGTGCTCGCGGCCTCGATCTTTCACTTTGGCCATCACAGCGTGGCCGAGGCGCATGCGGCGCTGCGCGCGGCGGGGTTGCCCGCGAGGAGCTGAAATCGTCGGCGCGCTTTACATGCGCGGGTGAGCGGCGGCTGGCGTTAACTATTGGGCCCGCCGGTCCCCCGCGCATGCAGCAGCGGTGGCACAAGGTTTGCATTAACTTTTGCATGGTCAGGCCTCCCCATTTCCTCGCGCACAGCCTGTTGGCTGGTGCGGCGCTGGTGCTTGTTCCGATTGGTGCCGCCTGCGCGCAGGCTGGCGATACGTCGGTGCCGGAACCGAACAACATCATCCTGTTTGCGATCGGGGTGCTCGGCCTCATCCTCGGGCGGCGCAACGGGCGGCGCAGAGACTAAATGGCCTGATTGATTGGCTTGACCGGGGCGCGGCGGCGCGCCATTCGTGGCCCCGTAATGAACCATGCTGCGATCCTCGCCCGCCTCGAAGCGCTGATCGCAGAGCGCCGCCTTGGCGATCCGGCGGCCAGCTATGTCGCCAAGCTGCATGCGCGCGGCGTGCCCAAGATCGCGCAGAAAGTGGGCGAGGAAGCCACCGAAGTGGTGATCGCCGCGCTTACCGGCACGGCGCAAGACCTGACCGGCGAAGCGGCCGATCTGGTGTTCCATCTGCTGGTGCTGCTGGGCGCGAAGGGGGTGACCATGGCCGATGTGCTGGGCGAGCTGGAACGCCGCGAAGGCACCTCGGGGATTGCGGAAAAAGCCAGCAGGAGCGCCTGACATGCCGGTCGATGCCACACAGCCTTATGATGACGAAAACGTGTTCGCCAAGATCTTGCGCGGCGAGATTCCGTGCAGGAAAGTGCGCGAGGACGAATGGAGCCTTGCGTTTCACGACATCAATCCGCAGTCGCCGACGCATATTCTGGTGATCCCCAAGGGCGCTTATGTCAGCTGGGACGATTTTTCGGCGAAGGCGACACCGGCCGAGATTACAGGCTTCGTCCGCGCGGTTGGCGCGGTGGCGCGCGAGGCGGGGCTGGTGGCGCCGGGATATCGCCTGCTGGCCAACACCGGCACGAACAGCCATCAGGAAGTGCCGCATCTGCACGTGCATATCTTTGCAGGGCGGGCGCTGGGGCCTTTGCTAGCTTGAAACGCGGGCTTCCGCACTATGGTTAACAAAACCGCCGGTTCGGCTTGCCCTTCGACTCGCCGGTGCGCTAACAGCGGCGCACGTTATGACCTTGCCCGAGCCTCCTTCTGGCCGCTTTGACGGTTCATGCCACCTGTTTGCGGTGCGCGTGTATTTTGAGGACACCGATCTTTCGGGCGTGGTCTACCATGCCAATTACTTGCGCTGGTTCGAACGCGCGCGCGCGGACATGCTGCGGCTGCTGGGCATCGAGCAACGCGCGGCGCATGATGCTGGCGAGGGCGCTTATACCGTTGCCGACCTTGCCTTGCGCTATGCCCGCCCGGCGCGGCTGGACGATGCGGTGGTGCTCCGCAGCATTGTGACCGCCATCAGCCCGGCGACCTGCCGCATGGTCCAGCGCGCGCTGCGCGGGGGCGAATTGTTGTGCGAGGCGCAGCTCAGGATCGCGTTTGTCGCGCCGAATGGCCGCCCGCGCCGCCAGCCGGCCAGCTGGCTTGCCGCGATTGCTCCGATTGTTTTCCCCCACTTTCCTGATGAAAGTTGTGTTTCCGCATGATGATCCCGCTTCTTGCCGTGGCCGGTGCCAGCGCCAGTGCCATTACCGATGCCGGCATGCCAACCCGGCTCAATCCGATCGAGCTGTTCCTCAATGCCGATGTGGTGGTGCGGGTGGTGATGGGCGCGCTGGTGCTTGCCTCGGTCTGGACCTGGACGATCGTGGTAGGTTTCTGGCTCAAGATGGGCAGCGTGCGCCGCGCCTGCGACAGGTATGAAGATGGCTTTTGGGAGGCGCGCGATGTCGATGCGTTTCACAAGGAGCAGGGCAAGAAGGACATCCCCAGCGCGCGCATCGTGACCGCCGCGCTGGCCGAATGGCGGCGCTCGACCGCAGGCAAGACCATCGACCGCGAAGGCACGCGCCAGCGGCTGAGCAGCGCGATGGAAAGCGCAGTGACGAGCGAAACCGAACGGCTGGCCAACCGGCTCAATTTCCTCGCCACGGTGGGCGCGG
Organism: Novosphingobium sp. Chol11; assembly: GCF_945870625.1. Classification (GTDB taxonomy): domain Bacteria; phylum Pseudomonadota; class Alphaproteobacteria; order Sphingomonadales; family Sphingomonadaceae; genus Novosphingobium. Next base: position 12,641 of record NZ_CAMBTS010000017.1, read on the forward strand.
TGGCGCCGTTCGTGGGGCTGTTCGGCACCGTCTGGGGCATCATGGGACGCTTTTTCAGCATCGGTGCGCAGGCCAATTCCTCGCTCGCGGTGGTGGCCCCCGGCATTTCCGAGGCGCTGTTTGCCACCGCCATCGGCCTGTTTGCCGCGATCCCGGCGGTGATTGCCTACAACCGCTTTTCGCACCGGGTGAACCGGTTTGAAGCGCGCCTGTTTCGCTTTGCCGATCGCTTTCATGCGACCTTGAGCCGCGAGCTGGAGGTATGATGGGCGCGAGTGTCAGCCGCAGGCGGCGAGGGCGCGAGGGTAATGCGCCGATGTCGGAGATCAACGTAACGCCGCTGGTCGATGTCATGCTGGTGCTGCTGATTATTTTCATGGTGACTGCGCCGATGCTGAGCGCCGGGGTGCCGATCGATCTGCCCGACAGCCAGGCCGAGGCGCTGAAGCAGGAGGCGGACCAGATCACCGTGAGCATGGACGGCGAGGGGCGGTTGTTTCTGGATGATCAGGAGCTGGCCCCGGGCGAGCTGGGCGACCGGCTGGCGGGGCTGAGCCGGGGCGCGAGCCCGCCGCTCGTTACCCTGCGCGCCGACAGGGGACTGGATTATGGCCGGGTGATCGCGGTGATGGGCGCGCTCAATGCTGCCGGGTTCAAATCGATCTCGCTGGTCACCAACGGTTCAGCCACGGCCCCATAATCGGATGGCCCATAGCCCCATGGTGATCCGCGAAACCGCTGCCTCTGGTCTGACCCGTGAAGAAGCGCTGGCGCTGGTCATCGCGCTTGCCGCGCATGCCGGGCTGATCGCCGCGCTGACGCTGGCCCCGCCGGGCCGCACGGTGCCGCCGCTGCCCGAACGAATGACGGTGACCGTGTCGGATGTGATTGCGGAGCGTTCGGCTACGACCGAGCCCGACGCGCAGGCCGCCCCCGATGTTGCACCCGAACTGGGCGAGGCCCAGCCCCAGCCCCAGCCCCAGACTGTGCCCGAACCCGAGCCAGCACCTGCGCCACAAGTAACCCCGCCTAAGCCGTCGCCGCCGCTTCCCCAGCCTTTACCCAAGCCAATTCCGCGCCCGCAGCCGCCCCGCGTGCAGCCGCAGCCCGCGCCGCCGAAGACCACCATCAAAATGCCGCCCGCCAAAACCCCGTCCGCCAAGGCAGCGCCGGCCAAAACGCCTGCTGCCAAAGCGCCGCCGGCGAGGCCGACCGACGACCGCCCCAGCCGCGCCGCCAAAACGCCAGCCGGGGGCAGCCGCATCGGCGATGACTTCCTCAAGGGCGTGCGCGGCGCAACCGACCCCGGCACCGCGCGCACGCCGCCGGCAGAAACAATGAGTCCCCAGATAGCGGCATCATTGAATTCCGAAGTTCAACGACAGATAAGAAGCCGTGGCCAGTGGCAAGTTCCGCAGGGAGTGGACACCGATAAGCTAATAACCTTGGTGACTTTTCGATTGGCTCAAGATGGAAGTTTAGATGGCCAACCAACTGCTCGCACGATCGGCATAAATAATTCGAATCAGGCTCAAGTAAAACAACATAAGGAACGTGCTATTCGTGCGGTTCGTCTCACAGTACCGTTTCAGCTTCCCGCCAAATTCTACGATGGCTGGAAGGAAATCCAAGCAAAATTTGATCGGAAGTTGGCCCTATGACCCGCACATTTTTAGCAATTGGTTTGGCTCTGTTTGCTGCGCCTGCTTTCGCAAGCTCGCTGCTGCCCCAAAATGAGAGCCAGTCCCCCTCCGATGCAACAGCGCCCGATTCCCCGCAAACCGGTCCTGTTGCTGCCGGGTCCGGGCCGCTTCAGGTCACCGTTTCCGACGAAAGCGAATGGCAGGATCTGGGCATCGCGATCCCCGCGTTCCCCACCAATACCGTGGTCAGCACGGCGGCGGAGGGCGGCAACACTGAGGCGCTGGGCAAGAATGTGGCGCGCGTGGTGTTCAACGATCTCAAGAACAACGGCCTGTTCAAGCCGGTCGGCCCCGATGCGCTGCCCGGCATCGGCTATGGCGAAGTGGCCGCGCCGGCCTTTGGCGGATGGCGCGCGCGGTCGACTGAGATGCTGGTGCACGGCTTTGTCAAAGGCGGCGAGGATGGGCGGCTGACGGTCGGTTGCTATCTCTATGACGTGGCGCTGGGCAGCGAGCTGGCGCGGCAGGGCTATGTGGTGAAGCCCGAGGAATGGCGGCGCGCGGCGCACAAATGCGCTGACATGGTCTATGCGCGGCTATCGGGCGAAAACCCGTTCTTCGATAGCAAGATCGCCTATATCGCCGAAACCGGGCCCAAGGGCCGCCGCCGCAAGCAGCTGGCGATCATGGATTCGGACGGGGCCAATCACCGCTTCATCACCAGCGGGCAGGCCACCGCGCTCACCCCGCGCTACTCGCCCAATTATAGCCGGATCGTTTATCTCAGCTATGTGAGCGGCAACCCGCGCATCTATATCTACGACATCGGCACCGGCCGTCAGCAACTGGTCACCGAGGGCAAAGGGCCGACATTCGCGCCGCGCTGGTCGCTCGATGGCCAGTCGATCCTCTATTCGATGGCGATCGCGGGCAACACCGACATTTACCGCGTTTCGGCAGAGGGCGGCCCTTCCACCAAGCTGACCGATTCGCCGGGCATCGATGTCGGCGGCAGCTATTCGCCCGATGGATCGAAGATCGTGTTCGAAAGCGACCGTTCGGGCAGCCAGCAGGTCTATGTGATGAACGCCGACGGATCGAACCAGCGGCGGATCAGCTTTGCCGGGGGCCGCGCCGCCACGCCCGAATGGAGCCCGCGCGGCGATCAGATCGCGTTTACCCACATGGGCGGCAACTTCCGCATCGCGGTGATGAGCCCGGGCGGCGGCAATATGCGTTTCCTGACAGATAGTTGGCAGGATGAGGCGCCGACCTGGGCCCCGAACGGGCGCATCGTGCAATTTTTCCGCACCGCGCGGGGCAGCGGCCGGACTTCGATCTGGCAGGTCGATCTGACCGGGCGCAACGAGCGGCGGCTGAACACGCCGGTCGATGCCTCCGATCCGGCATGGGGGCCAGTTCTGCCCTGAATTGGACCATTCTGGCCTGCTCCGGGCCAGACCCGCGTGCGAATCCGATTGCGATTTCGCTGCACGCAAGGCACGTTATCAACAAAGTCCTGCTGCAACCTTGTCCCCGCCGGAGTGAACCGCATGTCCATCAGAATCGCCCCCGTGTCGCTGATCGCCCTCAGCCTTGCTCTGGCCGCTTGCGCGAGCACGCCCAAGGATCTGCCGCCGCCCCCGCAGCCCAGCACCAGCACCAACAGCGCGATGTCAAGCCAGCCGACCGGCCCGGTTCCGGGCAGCCAGGCCGATTTCCTCGCCTCGGTGCAGAGCGACACCATCCTGTTCGATACGGATCGCTATAATGTCGATGCGCGCGATCAGGGCGTGCTGCAAAGCCAGGCGCAGTGGCTTGCGCGCTATCCCGCCAAGGCGATCAGCATCGAAGGGCACTGCGACGAGCGCGGCACGCGCGATTACAACATCGCGCTGGGCGAACGGCGCGCCAACGCGGCCAAGAACTATCTGGTCAGCCTCGGCATCGATGCCTCGCGCATCACCACGGTCAGCTATGGCAAGGAGCGCCCGATTGCGCTTGGCTCGGACGAGGACAGCTGGGCGCAGAATCGCCGCGCGGTGACGGTGACCGTTCAATAAGCTACCGCCCGTCAGGCATCTGGTCTGCAAGCGGCGGCTGTGGCATGATGCCATGCTTCCAATTTCGGGAGCCGCTTGAAAGTTCGCATGGCACGGCAAGGTAGATCGGCAGACTGGGGCTTTCCGCGTTGGCGCGGCTATGGCGCGAGCAGCGAGGCGGCCACCGTGCGGCTGTGCGACCGGCATGGCTGCGATGCCAAGGGCGATTGCCCCGCGCCGAAATCGCCGAACAACCCGGACCGTTGGTATTTCTGCGAGCGCCATGCCGCCGAGTACAATTCCGGCTGGAACTACTTCGAAGGGCTCGACAAGGAAGAAGCCGAACTGCGCGAGAAGGCGGAGCGCGGCGATACCGAAGGCTACCGCGAGGCGGCCTGGGCGGCCTGGGGCGGACCGGGCGACGGCACCCGCAGCCGCGACGAAATGCGCGCGCTGGAGGCCTTGGGGCTGGAAAGCGACGCCGATTTCGAAGCGGTGCGCAAGGCCTGGCGCACGCGCGCCAAGGAAGTCCACCCCGATTTGCGCCCCGGCGACAAGGCGGCGGCGGCAGAGTTTCTGAAACTGCAGACGGCTTATGAAGTGCTGCGCGCTGCTGAAGATCGGCGGGCGTGGAAGGGTTGAGTTAGGCGGTCAGTTCTTCACCGAGCAGATCACCCAACCGTGCCGCATCAGGAAAACCTTCGGCGACCCAACGGCTTTCCACCGCGCGCAGGATGCGCGCCACATCCGGCCCGGCGCTGATGCCGCGCGCCACGATTGCGCCGCCTTTGAGCGGGAAGCGCGGAACCTCCCAGCCTGCCAGCGGCGCTAGATCGCCTCCAGCGATGAGCAACCGGTCGCTCGCGGCTTCCCGGCCGACCTGATACGCCAGCGCGCGCGCGTTTGCGTCTGGTTCGGCGCGCACGACCGCCAGCGCCAGCCGCTTGCGCTGGTTGATCGAGAGCCGCAGCCGCGCACCGACCAGCCCGGCGAGGTCAGGATCGGGCGGCAGCATCGCGGCGAGGCGGCGCAGCGCATCGGGCGCGGCCGCTGCGCGCTGTTCGGCGGCGATGAGCGCAGGCAGGGGCGCGGGGTCCGCCTCGGGCAGGATCTGCGCGAGCACGCCAAGCTGCGCCATGCGCTGCGCGGTGGCGGCTGGATCTGGCAAACCGAGCAGATTGAGCAGTTCCCAGCCGATCCGCTCGCGTGAGAGGCCCTTCATGCCGGGGGCGAGCCGCGCGCAGGCGGCTTCTGCCTCGGCATCGGCAGGCAGCGAGCCAAACCGCGCCTGAAAGCGGAAATAGCGCAGGATGCGCAAGTAATCCTCGGCGATGCGCGCTTCCGCTGCGCCGATAAAGCGCACCCGCCGCGCCGTCAGATCGGCAAGGCCGCCGAAGTAATCATGGATGGATAGATCGCGCGGATCGGCAGAAAGCGCGTTGATCGTGAAGTCGCGCCGCGCGGCGTCCTCTTGCCAGTCGCTCGAAAAGGCGACGGTGGCGTGGCGGCCATCGGTGGAAACGTCGCGGCGCAAGGTGGTGATTTCCGCCGGGCCGCCCGCGATCACGGCGGTGATCGTGCCGTGGGCAAGACCGGTGGGCACCGCCTTGATCCCCGCCGCTTTCAGCCGTGCGAGCACCTCGTCGGGCAAAAGCTGGGTCGCGATGTCGATATCCGCGACGGTCAGCCCCAGCAAGGTATCGCGCACTGCGCCGCCGACATAGCGGCACAGGCCCTGGCTCTCAGGATCGAGCGCGGCGATCAGCGCGGCCAGATCGGCGCGCTGCGTCCAGTCGGCGGCGGGCAGGCGTTCAGCCATGGTAGCCCAGCCGCTGGGTCAGGTTGGCGATGATCCCGGCGGTGACGCCCCAGACGCGGTGCTCGCGCCACAGGATTTCGATGTAGCTGCCTTTGCGGCCATTCCATTCGCCGCTGTGGCTTGTCTGGTTGGCCGGATCGAGCAGAAAGCCGAGCGGCGGCTCGAACCACGCGGCGACTTCGGCCGGATTGGGCCGCAGCGCCAAGTCATCGGGCACAACCGCCAGCACCGGGGTGATCAGATAGCCGGTGCCGGTGCGATACTCGTCGGTCGCGCCGATCACGCGCACATCGGCGGCATCGATGCCCAGTTCCTCGTTCGCTTCGCGCAGTGCGGCCTCAATCGGAGTTTCGCCGGGATCGATCTTGCCGCCCGGAAACGCCGCCTGCCCCGGATGCGCGCGCATGTGCGAGGGGCGGTGGATCATCAGCACGCCGGGGCCATCGGCATGGGCCCTGCGGTCGGTCACCGCGATCAGCACGGCGGCGGCGCGCATCGCCGTGCCCGCCGCCGCGCGCCAGTCCTCGTAAACCGGTGCGGCCGGGGCGCGGTGGCCTTCCTCGAACAGCGTGGTAAGGCGCGCCAGCAGCGGCGAGTTCATGCGGGAGGCACCATCATGCGGGCGGCACCAGCGCAAAACGTTGCCCCAGGCTTTCCACCGCCAGCGCATCGGGAGCGGACACGGCGAGCGCATGATCGATAAGCTGGCCATATGTGCTGCGATTGAGCCGCGCCTCGGCCCCATGGCGCACCGCCAGATAGAAGGCGGGCTGATCGGCGCTGCCGCCGACGCGCAAGCGATGATCCGGCCCGAGCAGCAGCAGATCATCGGTGTTGAGCTGAAACGCCAGAACCGGCGCGCCGCGCTCATCGGTGCGCGCTTCCATGTCGATGGCGATGAAGGCGGCATCGTCGACCGCGATTGTCAGCCGCTCGGCCGGCGTGACCAGCCAGTGCTGCCCCGCCGCATCGCGCATGATGAGCCGGGCAAAGGCGCGGACCATCGCCGGGCGGGTGATCCGCCCGCCTTGATGAAACCACGCGCCATCGGCGGCAATGCGCATCTCGCTGTCGCCGGTGCGCTGGGGCGCCCATTTTTCGAGCGGCGGCTGATCGCGCCCGTCAGCCAGAGCGGTCAGCTCGGCGAGCGAGAGCGAGGCGAGGGCAGGAGGCGGTTCGTAGGGCACGGCAAACGCGATGCCAGATCAGGTCACTTGCGCCAAGGGCCCAGCATGCCTTCTGGCGGAAGCAATTCCGGAACAGCGGTGCGGCAGAGCAGACGGTGCGGCTCGAACGGGCCGGGAAGCTGCCATCCGCCGGTATGCGCCGCGCTGAAGCCAAAGAAGCGCTCGTAATATTCCGGATCGCCGATCAGCACTTGCGGCAGCGGCGCGCGCGGATCGATCGCGGTGAGGCTGGCGGTCATCAGCGCCTTGCCGTAGCCTTCGCCGTGGAGCGCAGGCAGCACCGCGACCGGCCCGACCATGATCATCGGATAGGCGCGGCCTGCTGAATGGCCATTGCCCGGCGCGGTGAGCGCGATGGGCCAGCACTGGATCGTGCCAACGAGCATCTGATCCTCGTCCAGCACTGCAAACGAAAGCGCGGCGAGGCATTCCATCCCCTCGCGCACTTTGTATGCGGTGCGCCCCCGGCGCGCTGGTTCGAACGCTGCATCGAGCAGTTCTTCGACCAAGGCAGGATCGACATCGGCAATCGGAATGATCGTGGCCAAGATGGAGCGCTTTCTGATGAGGTGACCGTGCGGATAGCGGCGCGGCCTCCGCCCGGCAAGCCGCACGAAGGCTTGCGCGGCAGCCGCTCTGCCCGAGGGGTGATTGCACTTTTTGCATGCGAGAGAGGAACAATCGCACTGGCAGTCAGTTTGGTGAAGTTCTAGCCCAGTGGCGGACGAATGTGAGTCGTCCCCCAGTTTGGAGCACGCCGGTGATATTCGGTCTTGACGCACTTACTTTGGCGCGGATGCAGTTTGCTTTCACGGTGAGCTTTCATTTCGTCTTTCCGTCGATCTCGATCGGACTGGCGAGTTATCTGGCGGTGCTTGAGGGGCTCTGGCTCAAGACTGGCAAGGAACTGTACCTCGACTTGTTTCGCTATTGGCTGAAGATCTTCTCGGTCACGTTCGCGATGGGCGTGGTTTCGGGGCTGGTCATGTCATACCAGTTCGGCACCAACTGGTCGGTTTTTTCCGACAAGGTGGGCGGCGTGATCGGGCCGTTGATGGCTTACGAAGTGCTCACCGCGTTCTTTCTGGAGGCGGGCTTTCTGGGCGTCATGCTGTTCGGCATGGGCAAAGTGGGGCGCGGTCCGCACTATGCCGCGACCTTGATGGTGGCGCTGGGCACGTTCGTCTCGGCATTCTGGATCATCTCGGTCAATTCGTGGATGCAGACGCCGACCGGCTTTGAAATCGCCCCCAATGGCCAATTCGTGCCGGGGCCAAGCTGGCTGGCGATCATTTTCAACCCCAGCTTTCCTTACCGCCTCGTCCACACAGTGATCGCGGCTTATCTCACCACCGCGTTTGTGGTGGGCGCGGTGGGCGCGTGGCACTTGCTCAAGGACAGCACGAAGCCGCATGCGCGGAAGATGTTTTCGATGGCGATGTGGATGGCGGCGATCGTCGCGCCGATCCAGATCATTGCCGGCGACGAGCACGGGCTCAATACGCTGGAGTATCAGCCGGCCAAAGTGATGGCGATGGAGGGGCATTTCCAATCACACCCCGAAGGCGCGCCGCTCTATCTGTTCGGCATTCCCAACGACAAGACCCAGCAGCTCGATTATGCCATCGGCATTCCCAAGGCATCGAGCCTCATCCTCAAGCACGACATGAACGCGCCGTTGAAGGGGCTCGACACCATCGCGCCCGACAAGCGCCCGCCCGTCGCCATCGTGTTCTGGTCGTTCCGGATCATGGTCGGCATTGGCATGGCGATGCTGGGCCTCGGCATCTGGAGCCTGATCGCGCGGGCCAACAAGGCGCTTTACACGTGGCGCTGGCTGCACCGCGCCGCGTTGGTGATGGGGCCGTCGGGCATCATCGCGGTGATCGCCGGCTGGTGCACCACCGAAGTCGGCCGCCAGCCCTACACCGTCTATGGCCTGCTCACCACCGCGCAGAGCGCTAGCCCGATTGCTGCGCCTGCGGTCGCTGCCTCATTGGTCGCGTTCGTGCTGGTCTATTGCGCGGTGTTCGGCGTTGGTATCTGGTACTTGCTCAAACTGATGGCCACCGCGCCGCATCCGCACGAAGGCGGGCTTGAGGAACTGGGCGAAGCGCCGGTGCGCGCCGCCGGGATCACCCCCGGCCCGGCGCAGGGCAATGCGGAGATCGGCACCATGCCGCAAGGGCATGTGGCATGATCATGGGCGCGGACCTCACCACGATCTGGGCGTTCATCATTGCCTTTGCGGTGCTGATGTATGTGGTGATGGATGGTTTCGACCTGGGCATCGGCATCCTGTTTCCGTTCTATCGCCCCGGCGAGGAGCGCGATCAGGCGATGAACTCCATCGCGCCGGTATGGGATGGCAACGAGACCTGGCTGGTGCTGGGCGGCGGCGGGCTGTTTGCCGCGTTTCCGCTCGCTTATGCGATCATCCTGCCCGCGACCTATCCGCTGATCATGGCGATGATGCTGGGCCTCGTCTTTCGCGGTGTTGCGTTCGAGTTTCGTTGGCGCGACCCCAGCCACCGTGCATTCTGGGACATGGCGTTCTTCGGCGGATCGCTGGTCGCAGCATTTTCGCAAGGCGTGGTTCTGGGCGCTTTGCTGCAGGGCATCCATGTCGTTGGCCGCGCCTATGATGGCGACTGGCTGAGCTGGCTCTCGCCCTATTCGTTGATGACCGGCGTGTGTGTGGTTTGCGGCTATGCGCTGCTCGGCGCGTGCTATCTGGCGCTGAAGACAGAGGGCAGCGCCGAGACTCGCGCCTATGGCCACGCCCGCCTCGCCGCGCTGACCACGCTGGCGCTGATGGCGGCGGTCAGCCTCGCCACGCCGTTTCTCGCCGCGCAGTATTTCCAGCGCTGGTTTGCCGCGCCGCTGCTGTGGTATCTTTTGCCTGTGCCTGCTGTCACCGGGCTGGTCGCGGTGCTGCTGCTCAAGGGGCTGAGCGAGCGGCGTGCGGCGCGTTCGTTCTTGCTGGCGCTGGCATTGTTCGTGCTCGGCGCGATTGGCCTTGGCGTCTCGATGTGGCCCTATGTCGTGCCGCAATCGGTGACCATCTGGGAGGCCGCCGCGCCCGAACGCAGCCAGATGTTCATGCTGATCGGGGTTGCTTTGGTGATGCCGCTGATCCTTGCCTACACCGGCTGGGCCTATTGGGTATTTCGCGGGAAAGTGGGCACGCATGGCTATCATTGACCCGCAGCTGAGCGGCGCCGAACGCGCCGAAGCCACCCCGCTGTGGCGGCGGCTGGCGTGGATGGCCGCGATCTGGGCAATGAGCATCGCGGTGCTGGGCGCGGTGGCGATGGTGATCAAGGTTTGGTTGAAGGGGTGACCCCAGGCCGGCTCTGCCAAGCCGGACCTGGAGTCCTGATTACGCCGCGTTGCTGCCGGTCTGCGCCATCAGCGACTGGTCGATGGTCGCGGAAATCATCTGCGCGGTGACAGCGCTGAGCGTCCAGCCAAGATGCCCGTGTCCGGTGTTGTAAAACACATGACGCCCGCGCCCCGCGCCCACACGTGGCATCATATCGGGAAGCATCGGGCGCAATCCTGCCCAAGGCAGCACTTCGCCCACACTGACGCCGGGAAAAAGCTGGCGCACCCAATCGACCAGCGGGGCGATCCGGTCGGCCCGGATATCCCGGTTCTCGCCATTGAACTCTGCTGTGCCCGCCACGCGAAAGCGGTCCGCGCCAAGCCGGGACGTGACGATCTTTGAATCTTCGTCAAGCAGGCTGACCCACGGTGCAGCGGCCTGGCTTGCCGAATCGCGCAGCATCACGGTGATCGAATACCCTTTGACCGGGTAGACATTGACCCGGTCGCCGACCATCGCGGCAAGGCGGCGGCTGCCGACACCAGCGCAAATGACCGCAGCGCCGAAATTCTGAACGTCTTCGGCGCGCGGATCGCGCAAGCTCGAGGTAGTAATCGTCACGCCGTGTTCGTTGGCCGTGATTGCCTGCACCGTCCGGTCGAGGTGCAACACCGCGCCCCTCCGCACGCAGGCGGCTGCAAGACCGCGGGTGAACTTGCAGATGTCGCCGGTCGAATCTGACGGGGTGAAATAACCGCCATACAAGGGGCCGGACAACGTTGGATCGATGGCGCGCATTTCTTCGGGCGTGACCTGATAGCGATCAAGCCCGCCCTGGCGCACCAGTGCATTGCCGCGCGCCGCACCGGTAAAGCTGGCTTCGTTGCGATAGATATGGAGTATCCCGAGGGTTTCGCAGTCGAAATCGATCCCTTCGCGCGCGGCGATATCGAAAAGATGCTGGCGCGCCGCGATGGCCAGCCGCACGGTTTCAACGGTGTTGATATCATGGCGGGGGATGGCACCCAGAAATTCCGCGAGCCATGAATATTTGTGCCAACCGGGCCGGGGATTGAGCAGAAGCGGCGCATCGCGCCGGGCCATCCAGCGCAAGCCCTTGAACACGGTGGCCGCCGAATTCCAGACTTCGGCGTTGCTGGCAGAAAGCTGGCCGCCATTGGCAAACGAGGTTTCCATGGCGGGCATGGGTTGGCGATCGATGACGGTGACGGTGTGGCCACGTTCGAGAAGCGCGTGGGCCGTGGTAATGCCGGTGATCCCGGCGCCGATAACAGCGATATGCGACATGAGCTGTGCTCCTGTGGGTGAAAAGCGTAGTGGCCGGATCACGGGATCCGGCGCGGCGTCATTTCCCCATCTCTGTCGCTTGTGCCTGAGAGCTTGACCCATCTGGAACGCCTGCGGCTTTGCCGGCAACCAAAGTCAGGGCTTTCTCCGTCGGCGGATGGCCAAACAAACAGACGCCACCACTCTCCAGAGTGTCAAGACCACACGGTTTCTGGTGCCTGAGAGTTTCCTGGGGGGTTGCTCCTTCGGTGCCGGATCGCAACCCGTAGGTTTCATCCGGGCTCTCCCATGCGGTCAATAAGACAAGTGCTTGAAAGAGCTCCTTCCTGCCAAGGGCCGATTGCAAGAGGCGTTTGCAAGGGGCAGTTGTTGTGGGCGCCCAGTTCCCGTCGATCGGCGTGAACTGCATCGCACCATAAATCTTTTGCACGAGCGAAGGTGGTTCGTCCATTGGGTAATTCGGTATTGCCCAGCCTATTTCTGCAACGCCAATTTTTTCACGGAGTTGAGATCGGCTTGGCCCAAAGTAATCGTTTCGCCTTCAACTCTCCGCAAAGCTGAACGGCTCTGCGCCCCGGCGGTAGTCGTCCGGCAGGATGTCGCGGCCGAGCGGGGGTTCGGCGCGAGCGATGCAGCCGGCGCGGTTGCACAGGCGGCAGGCGATGCCGATGGGGGTGGCGTCGGCAGTGCGGGGGTCTTGGCCGCGCGCGTAGATCAGACGCGGCGCGTGTTCGGCGGCGCACGCGAGCGCGATGGCGCGGGTGGTGCGCGGGCGGTGAAAGCCGCCGCCGCCCGCGACGACGGTGCGCAGGATCGAGAAAAAGCGCTGGCCATCGGGCAATTCGAGCCACTGGCTGGCGATTTCGCCGGGCATGCGAAACACGTTGTGCAGCCGCCACAGCGGGCAGGCCCCGCCATGCGCGGCAAAGGGGAAGCCCGCGCCATCGAACCGCTTCGACACATTGCCCGCCGCGTCGACCCGGATGAAGAAGAACGGCACGCCCTCCTGCCCCGGGCGGCCCAGCGTGGTGAGGCGGTGGGCAACCTGCTCGAAGCCCGCGCCGAACTGCCCGGCGAGCGCTTCGATATCATAAGCGCAGTCCTCCGCCGCGCGAGCAAAGCGGCCATAGGGCATCATCAGCGCCGCCGCGCCATAACCGGCAAGCGTACGCCGCACGAGACTGGCGGCGGTCTTGCTGGCGAAACTGGCCCCGCGCACCATCGCGGCGATTTCGCCGTTCAAGGCGCTGTAGGCGATATGCAGCGCGATCTGGAAGGCGCGGCTGGCGGCGGGCAGGGCATCATCGAGCAGCAATTGCTCGCCGTGCCGGTCATAGCGGCGGACCGCGCCCATCATCACATCGCCGGGCAGTGAACGGACGCGCACGCCCTGCTTGCGCAGCCATTCCGCCGCGCCGCCACTGCTGTCGATTTCGGCGGCCAGCGCTTCGGCGCGCGTGTCGATCGGCGCGAAGTGGTTGCGATGTTGCGCGATGAAGGCCCGCGCCTCGCCCACCGGATCGTTCGCCAGCGCGCCGCCGCCGCCGCCGCGCAGGCCCGCCAGCGCCTGTTGCTCGCGCACATAGGCACCGTGCAGCCGCAGCATCGCCTCGGTCATGCCGGGAAAGCTGGTGGCGACATCGGCCACTTCGAGCGGGGGCAGATCGATCTCGGCAAAGATCGGATCGCGCAGCACCGCGGCGAGGCGGCGGGCATAATCATCGCGGTCGTCGGCGGCGAGTTCGGCCATATCAAGCTTGTAAGACCGCGCCAGCCGGAGCAGCAGATCGGCAGTGAGCGGGCGCTGGTTGCGCTCAATCAGGGCGATATAGCTGGGTGAAATCGCGAGCTCTTCGGCCATCGCGGCCTGGGTGAGGCCGAGTTCGCGGCGCAGGCGCTTGATGCGCGGGCCAAGATAGAGCGGTCGTGCAGTCATGACACGTCATCTTGTCAAGCCTGTACAACTTTACAAGCATTATCTGTAATGTTTGACAACACGACCCTGCTGCGGATTTCGCAGAGCTGCGCCCGCGCCTAGTGGCGGGCTACACTCAGCGCCTTTCCATGAAAGCGACACGACATGAACTATCAGCAGACCATTCACAGCGCCGGAACGGCCATCGCGCCTTTTGCCACCACTTGGACTGGCATCGAAGCGGAATCGGTGGCGCGGATGCGGCTGCAGAACCGGTTCCATTCGGGCCTCGATATCGCGCGCTACACCGCGAAGATCATGCGCGCCGACATGGCCGCCTATGACGCCGATCCGGCAGAGTACACGCAGTCGCTGGGGTGCTGGCACGGCTTTATCGGCCAGCAGAAGATGATTTCGATCAAGAAGCATTTCGGCACGACCAAGGGCCGTTATCTCTATCTTTCGGGCTGGATGGTCGCCGCGTTGCGCAGCGAATTCGGCCCGCTGCCAGATCAGTCGATGCACGAGAAGACCAGCGTTTCGGACCTGATCGCCGAGCTTTATACCTTCCTCAAGCAGGCCGATGCGCGCGAACTGGGCATGATGTTCCGCGATCTGGATGCCGCGCGCACCGCTGGCGATCAGGTCAAGTCCGCCAAGATCCAGCACGACATCGATCATTACGAAACGCATATCGTGCCGATCGTGGCCGATATCGACGCGGGCTTCGGCAATGCCGAGGCGACCTATCTTCTCGCCAAGAAGTTCATCGAGGCGGGCGCTTGCTGCATCCAGATCGAAAATCAGGTTTCGGACGAAAAGCAGTGCGGCCATCAGGATGGCAAAGTCACCGTGCCGCACGAGGACTTCCTCGCGAAGATCCGCGCGGTACGTTATGCGTTCCTTGAGCTTGGCGTCGATGACGGCGTGATCGTGGCGCGCACCGACTCGCTCGGCGCTGGCCTGACGAAGCAGATCGCCTTCACCCGCGAGCCGGGCGACATCGCCGACCAGTACAACAGCTTCCTCGATTGCGATGAAGTTGATCCTGCGAGCATCACCCACGGCGATGTGCTGATCACCCGCGACGGCAAGCTGATGAAGCCGAAGCGCCTGCCTTCGAACCTGTTTCAATTCCGCCCCGGCACAGGCGAAGACCGCTGCGTGCTCGACAGCATCACCAGCCTGCAGAACGGCGCGGACCTGCTGTGGATCGAAACCGAAAAGCCGCACATTGGCCAGATCGGCGGCATGGTGAACCGCATCCGCGAGGTGATCCCCAACGCCAAGCTGGTGTACAACAACTCGCCCAGCTTCAACTGGACGCTCAATTTCCGTCAGCAGGTCTATGACGCATGGGTCGAAGCGGGCAAGGATGTGAGCGCTTATGACCGCGCCCGTCTGATGAGCGTGGATTACGATGCCACCGAGCTTGGCGCGGAAGCCGACGAGCGCATCCGCACCTTCCAACGCGACGCCGCAGCGCAGGCTGGGATCTTCCACCACCTGATCACGCTGCCGACGTATCACACCGCCGCGCTCAGCACCGACAATCTGGCGCGCGAGTACTTCGGCGAGGCGGGCATGCTCGGCTATGTGAAGGGCGTGCAGCGTCAAGAAATCCGCCAGGGTATTGCCTGCGTGAAGCACCAGAACATGTCGGGCAGCGACATTGGCGATGATCACAAGGAGTACTTCGCCGGGGAAGCCGCGCTGAAAGCGGGCGGCGTTCACAACACGATGAACCAGTTTGCAGCGTAAAGCGCGATGAGCAGGGAGAGCGTCATGTCAGAGCCACCCCGCGCCCGCGCGGTCCTTTCGACCGAAGACTTCAAGCTGCTGCGCGAAGCCGTGTTGTTTTACCTCAAGGAGATCGAGGACAAACCTGAGTCGGTGAAGTTCTCGCATCTCTATCACCGGCTCGGGAGTGCGATGGGCCGTTAGAGCCCACGCGTATCCCGATCGGAACTTTCCTGGAGAGGAGATCTGGCCCGTCGCATTTTGTGCGGCGGGCCGTAACTTTTTGCACTTGCGAGGAAAAGTCGCCCGCAGGTGGTTGCGAATGATTGTCAACCGCAAGATGTGGAGGATCTGTCACATTTTTGTCAGGTGAAGAGCTTAGAGGAACCTCGAGTTTCAAAGAGAGATCAGGGGTTTTCGTTATGAGCAGCAAACTTTTCCGCGTGCGCCCTTACCGCGTCGTGGCCCGTGCTTTGTTCCTTGCTGGCAGCGCGCTTTCCTTCGCAACTGCACAAGCAGCCGACGGTGCAGCGGACGAGATGGCTGACGAAACCACCCGGGCCGCGCGCGAAATCGTGGTCCAGGCCGAGATAGGCTTTCGCAACCGCGACGAAGCAGGCGTCGAGCCCAAGCTGGTCTATGACGAAGAGTACTTCCGCCGCTTCGAGCCGCTCACCGCTGGTGATGCGCTGAAACGGGTGCCATCGGTCACGTTCCTGTCCGACGTGCTTGAGAGCGACGGTGCGCGCCTGCGCGGTCTTGATCCCGGCTATACCCAGATCCTGATCAACGGCGACAGGGTGCCCGGCGCGGGCTTCGACCGCTCGTTCTTCCTCGACCGGGTTCCGGCCGAGCTCGTCAAGCAAGTCGAAATCGTCCGCTCCTCGTCGGCGCGCCGTACTGGTGATGCTGTGGCCGGCACGCTCAACATTGTTCTGCGCGACGCCTTCACGATGGATGGCGGCTATGTCCGCGGCGGAGCCCTGTTTTTCGATGATGGCAAGGTCAAGCCCAGCGGCGGCCTCTACTACGGCGGGCAGCTTGGGCCGGGCCGGTTGCTGATCGGTGCCAACGTTCAGGGGCGCTATGCTCCGAAGAAGAAGAAGAGCTTGCGCTACGGCGATTCGCCGGAAAACAATCCGAATTTCGCGACCGATGATTTCGACAACCGCGAAGAGCAGTCTGATGTGCGCAACGGCACCGACTACGCCGGCAACATCAGTTGGGCGATGGAGCGCGATGGCACCAAGTTTGAAATCGCCGGAAACTATGTGCGCACAGATCGCGAACAGATCGAGCGCTCGTTCGAATTCAATGACCCAGCGATCTCGACAGGCCCCGTTCGGCTGAATGCCGATGGCACACTGCTGACCGACAACTTCAACCCGCTGTTCATCAAACAGGAGAGCATGGCGCTGACCAGCAAGTTCAGCCATGAAACGGATTGGGGCAAGACTTCCGCCCGCCTTAGCTTCGCAAACTTCCGGGATACGCAGCGCGAGTTTGAGCACGAGATCGATTTTGATCGCAGCAGGCCGCGCTATACGGGGGATTTCACCACGAGCGCGCTCCGCGATACCGAACTTTCTGGTGAACTGGAACAATCGTTCCGGCTTGGTAGCAATCTCACCCTCGCGGTCGGCGGTTTTGTTCAAAACAAGTTCCGCAAAACCAACATTGCCGAACTGCGCAACCGCTTCAACGTGACCGCCAATCTTTCCGGCTATAATCAGGCAACCAACAATCCCGATGAATTCGCCACGCCGTTCGATACGCCCGAACCGACGCCAGGCGGATTTAACCGGATCGAGGAAGACCGCCGCGACCTCTATGCCCTGATCGAGGGCAAGAGCGGGATCTTCAAGTTTGAGGCGGGCCTCCGCTGGGAAAACACCGAGATGCGGATCGACGATTTCACGGTCGATCCCGCAGATGCCTCGTCGCGCGTGAAGTATGACTTCCTGCTGCCATCGGCATCGGTGCGTGTTGATTTGGGAGCGGGCCGGATCACGGCCTCGGTCGCGCGCACTGTGCGCCGTCCGCGCTTCGATTTCATCTCGCCCGCTTTGCTGGAAGCCGAGCTTGGCGATAACGATCTGCTGGGCAACCCGAGGCTGCTCCCCGAATCTTCGTGGGGCGGTGATCTTGGCTACGAGCATCGTATCGGCCGGACAGGTGTGATCGGGGCGAACGTGTTTTACCGCACGATCAAGAATGTCGTCGAAGTGGCCAACACCGGGGTGGAAGGCTCTGAAGGCGAGAATACCTTCGTGCTGCAACCCCGTAACACCGGCAGCGGCGAAGTTTGGGGTGTTGAATTCGATCTTTCAACAAGCCTTGGCTTTATCGGCCTGCGCGAAACCGGCATTTTCGGCAACCTGACCTTGATGCAGAGCAGCATTAGGGATGATTTCGGCACGCGGCGCTTCAATGGCCAATCGAAGTATGTGTACAACTTCGGCATGATCCAGAACTTCCCCAAGATCGGCGGCACGATCGGCGCGACGTATCGCAAGCAAGGTCCGGCCTATGATCGCCTCGTCGGCGAGGAAGTTCGCACCACGTATGGCGCCGACCTCGAAGTGTTCATCGAAAAGCGCTTTGGCAAGAGCTTCACGCTCAGGGCGGTTGGCTCAAACCTGCTCAATGGCAGCAAGGACGAGGTGTTCAACAAGTTCACCACGATCGACGATCAGCGCGCGCGCAGCTTCGATGAGTATGAACTTGAATCGGAAACTGGTGGGCCGGTGTTCCAGATCGTCGCTCGATACGCTTTTTGATGCGGCGTCTCTGGTTGCTCGCGGCGCTGTGCGCGGTGCCTGTTTCGGCAGGGGCCGCGCCAGCGACCGTCAGTGTTGCGGCGCAGGGCGAAACGGTGCCGGTGGGCACGGCGGCGGCCGATGCGGCAGACGATCCGGCGATCTGGCGCAATCCGCGCCGCCCATCGCGCAGCCTGATCGCAGCGACCGACAAGAAGGCCGGGCTCTACGTCTATGGTCTTGATGGCAAACCGCGCGATTTTTCGGCCGATGGACGTTTGAATAATGTCGATCTGCTGCCGATGGGGCGCGCCGGGGTCATTGTGGTTGCCAGCGACCGCAATGATCTGGCGGCGGCGCGGCTGCGGCTTTACCGGCTGGATACGCGCCGCGAAAAGCTGATCCCGCTCGGCACGGTGAGCGGCGGCACGGGCGAGGCTTATGGGGTGTGCCTGATGCGGCGCGGCGCGCGGCTGCATGCGTTTTCGGTGCTGAAAGACGGCACGGTGGCGCAAGTGGCGATCCGGCTGGGCGCGGGCGTGGGCAGGGGCATTGCCGCGCCGCGCGGGCGGATCGTGCGCCAGCTCAAGCTGGAGACGCAGACCGAGGGCTGCGTGGTCGATCCGCGCAGCCAGACGCTGTTCGTCGGCGAAGAAGATCGCGGCATCTGGGCGTTCGACGCGCGCGCGGGCGGATCGCGCAGCGGAAAGCTGGTCGCGGCGGTCGATGGCACGCAGCTTGTTGCCGATGTCGAGGGGCTGGCCTTGGCTCCCCTCGGGCGGCGCGGCGGCTGGTTGATTGCTTCCAGCCAGGGGGACAACGCCTATGCGCTGTTCCAGTTGCCTGATTTGCGCCCGGCGGGCCGGTTTCGCATTGCGGCGGGCGCGCTGGGGGCAACCGAGGAAACCGACGGCATCGCCTTCCATCCCGGCAATTTTGGCCCGCGCTACCCGGCGGGATTGTTCGTGGCGCAAGACGGCGACAATGCCCCGGCGGCGCAGAACTTCAAGCTGGTGTCTTGGCGCAGCGTGATGCGCGCGCTGCAATAGCGCCCACGGATGCTGATTTGGGCGCGGCGGGGTTAGCCCGGGTTCAGAGGCTTTTGCGCCACTGCGCCAGCCGCGCCGCCGCTTCCTCCAGCATCACGGGCGGTTTGCAGTGGCACAGGCGCACGATCCCAAGCGGCGCGCCATCGCCTTCCCATAGCGCCGAGAGCGGGATCGAGGCGACGCCTGCTTCGCGGACTGCGCGGTCGCTAAAGGTTGCATCATCGAGCGCGATGCCGCTGGCGGCGAGATCGATGCAGGAAAACCAGGTTGCGCTGTTTTCCAGCACGGCGAAACCTTCGCGGGCAAGGCCATTGTTGAGCACCGCGCGCGACGCGGCCCAATCGGCTTGCAGGGCGGCCGCGAGGGCAGGGTCGGCCAGCCCTTCGGCGACCGCCCATTGCAGCATCGGCGGGGTGGTGAAGGTCAGGAACTGGTGCGCTTTGGCCAGCACAGTGGCGATCTCGGGCGCGGCGACCATCCAGCCGACTTTCCACCCGGTTGCGCCGAAGATCTTGCCAGCCGAGCCGATCTTGATCGCGCGGGCCGCCATTCCCGGTTCCGCGAGCAGGGAGCGGTGCGGCTGGCCATCAAAGCGCACGTTTTCCCAGACCTCGTCGCAGATCGCGATCAGATCGTGCGCGCAGCATAGCCGGGCGAGCATCGCCAGTTCTTCAGCCGAGGCGACCGAACCAGTGGGATTGAGCGGATCGTTGAGCATGATCGCGCGGGTGCGCGGGGTGATCGCGGCGGCGATGGCGGCTGCGGGATAAGCCCAGCGCGGCGGCGCGAGCGGCACGAACACCGGCTCCCCGCCCGCGCGGCGCACCAGCGGGGCATAAGCATCGTAGGCGGGCGCAAACAGCAGCACCTCGTCGCCGGGGCAGACCACCGCCATCACGGCAGCAGCCAGTGCCTCAGTCGCGCCCGAGGTTATGATCACCTGTTCGCGCGCAAGCTGCAGCGCTTGCGTGCGGCTATAAAACGCTGCGACCGCATCGCGCAGTTCGGGCACGCCAGCGCTGGGCGGATAGTGCTGCGAGCGTTCGGCCATCGCCTTTGCTACCGCAGCGCAGAGCGCAGGCGGTGGCGGTTCATCAGGGAAACCTTGCCCCAGATTGATCGCGCCCAGCGAACGGGCGAGGCCCGACATGTGTTCAAACACCGTGGTCGGCATCGCGGTGTAGAGAGGGTTCATTCCCGGCATTGGCCGCAATCTAGTGCGCCTCGGGCGGGGTTTGCGCACCGATCAGCGCCGCGAGGTCCGCCTCCGCCACCGCGGCTTCGGCGGTGAGGCGGCGCAGCGCTTTGGCCGTGTCGGTCAGGATGCCCGCGTTCAACGGACGTTCGCCGCTGACGAAGCGGCGGATGGCGCGCTCGTCTATTTCGAGCCGCCGCGAGGAGGCCGTGACCCCGCCCAAGACTTGCACGCAATGCGCAAACATTTCGCGCGCTTCATTTTCCGGGATGGGGGCGGTCATGATGCTCCGTTTCGCCAAAGCGCGCTGCGCTGGCTGCAATCTGACGCTGCGCTGGCTGGGGCGGCAGGATTCGAACCTGCGGATGGCGGCATCAAAAGCCGCTGCCTTACCACTTGGCGACGCCCCAAAGCGTCGCGCGCTTATAGCGGTGCATTTGCGGATGAAAAGGGGGCACGCCGCAAGGATCGTACCCCCCAAGGACAGCTTGAAACCCGGGTTAACCCGCAGGTTACGTCGCGGCCTGCGCTGCTGCGGCAAAATCGCTGGCCGCGTGGCGTTCGAGCGGGCCTTTGGTGGTGTTGACAATGCGGCCGCGTTGCGCGCCAGGGCGGGCGTCGATTTCGGCCACCCAGCGCCCGACCGCTTCGTATTCCTGCATGGAGAGGAAGGTCGCGGCATCGCCATAAGCATCGCCGCGATGGATCGCGCCGAGCCAAGGATAAGTAGCGATATCGGCGATGGAATAGTCGTCCCCGCCAAGGAAGCGCGATTCCTTAAGGCGGTTGTTGGCGACATCGAACAGGCGTTTGGTTTCCATCGCATAGCGATCAATCGCGTATTCGATCTTGAACGGCGCGTAGTGATAGAAATGCCCGAAGCCGCCGCCGATGAACGGCGCTGAGCCGACCTGCCAGAACAGCCACGAGAGCACCTCGGCGCGCTCCTTGCCGCCTGAAGGCAGAAATTTGCCGAATTTTTCCGCCAGATGCAGAATGATCGCGCCCGATTCGAACACCCGGATCGGTTCAGGGCCGCTGTGGTCGACCATCGCGGGGATTTTTGAATTGGGATTGATGCCGACAAAGCCAGTGGTGAACTGGTCCTGTTCGAAAATCTTGATCATCCACGCATCATATTCGGCCTCGGCAATGCCCAGTTCGAGCAATTCTTCGAGCATGATGGTGGCCTTCTGGCCGTTTGGTGTGCCCAGCGAATAGAGCTGGAAGGGATGCTGGCCGACGGGCAGTTCGCCTTCGCGCTGCGCGCCAGCCGTAGGCCGGTTGACGCCGGCAAATGCGCCGCCATTGGCCTTGTCCCAGATCCAGACCGGGGGCGGGGTGTAATCTTCGGACATCGGCTTTGGCTCCTGCGATCATTGCCGCGTTTAGATGGATCGACAGATGACAAAGGGCAAGACGCGCTTTAGCCAAGCGCCTCAAGCGCGGGGATCAATTCATCGAAATGATCGATCACCCGGTTCGCGCCAAGCCGATCGGGCGGCAAATCGCAAAAGCCGAACCGCACCGCGATCACCGGCATCTGCGCGGCGCGCGCGGCGCCGACATCGAACGTGGTATCGCCGACAAATGCTGCGCGCCCGCCGCCGCAGCGCGCAACCATCTCGTGCAGCATGTCGGGCGCAGGCTTGGCCTTGTCGAGGCCCAGCGTATCGCCGCCGATGATCGTCGCAAAGCGGCTGGCAAGGCCCAGCTCCTCGAACAATTGCATGGCCAGCGCCTCGCGCTTGTTGGTGGCGACGGCGAGCGTTACCCCCCGCGCGGCCAGCGCGTCTAGCATCGCTTCGCCGCCCGGAAACAGGCGGGTATGGCGCGCGATGTTCTGCTTGTAATACGCGATCATCTGGTCCTGCCACGCCGGGATATCGGCCTCTTCGAACCCGCCGCTCGCGGTCAGCGCGCCGCGCAGCATCTGCCCGGTGCCGCCGCCGATAAACCGGCGTGCCTCGGCAATCGGCACAGCGGGACGCCCGATCGTCGTCAGCACATGATTGAGCGCATGGCCCAAGTCTGCCGAGGTATCGAGCAAAGTGCCGTCGAGATCGAATCCGACAATATCGAAAGGAAATGAGCGCATCCCCAGCGCCAGTGACGCGGCATTCTAGAAACTGCAAGCAAATGCTGGCAAGGGTGGCGTCATGACCGAAACCGCACCCCTCGCCCTGATCGTTCTTGCCGCCGGCAAGGGTACCCGCATGAAAAGCGACCTGCACAAAGTGCTCCACAAGATCGCCGGGAGGCCGATGTTGATGCACTTGCTGGCCAGCGCTGATCAGCTAGATCCGGCGCGCAAGGTTGTCGTGGTCGGCAGCGGACGCGACCAGCTTGAAGCGGCGCTTGCGGGCAGCGCTGAACTGGCGGTGCAGGAGCCGCAGCTGGGCACCGGCCATGCGGTGCAACAGGCTGGCGGCGCGCTGGCCGGATTCGCGGGCGATGTGCTGATCCTCTATGGCGACGTGCCATTCGTGCGCCCCGAAACGATGCGCGCGATGATCGAGCGGCTGCATGAGCCGGACGATCCGGCGGTGGTCGTACTGGGCTTTCAGCCGGCCGACGCGCTGCAATATGGCCGTGTGATTGCGCACGACGATGGCCGGATCGTCAAAATGGTCGAGTACAAGGATGCGAGCCAAGAGGAGCGGGCCTGCACCTTGTGCAATTCCGGGCTGATGGCGGTGCGTGCGGCCGATCTGTTCGCATTGCTGGCGCGGGTCACCAATGCGAACGCGGCGGGCGAATATTACCTGACCGATATCGTCAATATCGCCAGCCTCGATGGGCGGACTTGCGCCGTGGTCGTCACCGATGACGAGGACGAGGTGGTCGGCATCAACAGCCGCGCCGAATTGGCTGAGGCCGAAGCACGCTGGCAGGCCAAGCGGCGGCTGGCCACGATGGCCGATGGCGCGACGCTGATCGCGCCCGAAACGGTGTGGTTTGCGTGGGACACAGTGCTGGGCCGCGATGTCACGGTGGAGCAGAATGTGGTGTTTGGCCCCGGCGTGACCGTCGCCGACAATGTCGTGATCCATGCGTTCTGCCATATCGAGGGGGCGGTGCTGGAAAGCGGCGTCTCGGTCGGCCCGTTCGCGCGGCTGCGCCCCGGCGCGGTGCTGGAAGAAGGCGCGCGGATCGGCAATTTCGTCGAGGTGAAGGCGGCGCG
>NZ_CAMBTS010000018.1 GCF_945870625.1 Novosphingobium sp. Chol11
AAACAACGTGAAAGGATCAAGCGACAAACCATCGAGCATCGGCGCTTGCAACACCGCAAGCTCGCCGCCTAAAACCCAACCCCAGACGAGGCCCGCACTCCGCTAATTTACGCCGCGAGTTGTGCCAAATGTTCTGACGACGGACAGTCGCAGCTGCCGCGCAGGGCAGGCAGCTCCTCGTGGCTGATTCCCGTCGGTGGAAGAACGATCGGTGTGAGCGTGTTCGCACCGAGCACCAGCGTGCCATGCCCGCCGTTAACGTTTTGGGCGACCTCGCAATTAACCACCCTGTGCTATAGTAATTTATATATCTGCGTTTGAGAGGGCGACGGGCGATAATGGGCCGCATTGCGACATTGTTTGGGTTTAACGCACTTGGCCAGGCGGTCAGCGGCGATTCCCACAAACGGGGTGGCTTCATGCTGGGGGATGATCTTCAGCCCGCTTCGGAAGACCGCACAGAATTTCATTTTTTGGGCGAATCTCAGAAGCTTATCGAAAAAAGCCTGGTGGATGTGAATTCCGGGCTCTCATTCTTGCAGTCGCTGACCGGCATCGTGGCTTCCATCGAGAAAGAAGTGGCCGGAGCGTTCGAGCGGCACCGGAAGTTGGCCGTCGACTATTCAGGTTTGAATTATGACTATCAGTTCATAAAAGTAAAATATGACGAAGAATTTACGAAGAATTTAGAAATAAGCACCGACCTAGGACAGAGTCTAGGTCAGGTTAAGGCGCTAACTCAAGAGATTGATGGCCTGCAAGCTGAATTCGATATCTTGATTCAAAGAGAGCAACTGCTCAATATTTCAAAAAAAGAAGCTGAAGACAGTCTATCTGAGAATTTAATTACAATCTCTTCGATGCAGAGTGAGATTGAGAATCTCGAACTGAACAACAAGTCGCTCCTGTTTCAGGTCGAATCTGACGCCAATCGCATTCTCGAATTGTCGTCCAGCCTGTTGGAGGCAACTCAGACTGCGGTGTTGCTGGCAAAGCGCTGTGAGAATTTCGAAGACGTTATCAGCAGCAACACGGAAGCTCTTTCGTTGGCGCGTGATTTAAACGAGAAGCTATCGCGCGATAATGAAGAGTTTACGCAAAAGTTGCTAAAGAGAGAGCAGGAAGTTGCGCAATTGCGAAGCGACTTGACGCAGCGATTTGAAAAAAATCAGCACGACTCCAAGCTCAAAGACCGCGAGCTGCACGAGTACCGCAATACGATTGATTCACTCAATTCGCGGGTGCAGATGTTTGAGCAGGTGAATGCAAGCGTAAGAGCCGAGAATGAAAAAATTCTCGCTGAATTGATCAGCCAGAAAGAGGCCAACAAGCAATTGGAGATCACTGCCGGTACGCTTGACCGTAAGCTTTCCCGTTTGAACGCGAACCTCGATTCCGTGAGAACGGCCAAGGCGCAGGTCGAGCAATCAAGAACGGCGGTAACCAGCCGGCTTGAGAACACCCTCCAGGCTCTGCGCGGTCGTGAAATAGATGTGAAGCGTCTCGAAAATGAATTGGCTCAGCAATCGGCCGATTTAAATGACCAGAATGCCTCGCAGGATGAAAAGCTGCTGCAGGCAAATTCCCAGATCCACGAATTGAGGCGGATGCTGGTATTGAAGCAGGATCAAATCAATTTCATGGAATCGAATCTGTGACAGTGCCGACATGTTTAATTTGGAAGAACTGCGAAATTACTTGAAATCTCTTGGCTCATTTTTTGGAGTTTCCGAGGATAGAAACTCAAGGCGGGTTTCATTCATCCAAAGCGATGTTGTCATAAATGGGTCGGTGTCTTCTGAGTGTGCACGGCGGTGACAAACCAGGCCATTGGATCGTCGGCAGAGTGCCGATGAGGGCGGTGTAAAACCCGGCCATTGGTTAGGCTGGTCCTTTTGGGGGCGGCCGGGGATGTTTGGCGTGGACAACTATGCCGCGGTACGGCGTTTCGTTTTTGTCGAGGGCCACAGCCGGCGTGAGGCGGCGCGGGTTTTCGGGTTGAGCCGGGAGACGGTGCTGAAGATGTGCCGGTTCTCGTTGCCGCCGGGCTACACGCGGACGGCGCCGGTGGCGAAGCCCAAGCTGGGCACGCTGCTACCGGTGATCGTTACGATCCTGGAGGCAGACCGGACTGGGCCGGTGAAGCAGCGGCACACGGCGAAGCGGATATTCGAGCGGCTGCGCGACGAGCATGACTTCAGCGGCGGCTACACGGTGGTGAAGGACTATGTCCGCATCTGCCGGGCGCGCGGCCGCGAGACATTCGTGCCGCTGGCGCACCCACCCGGGCATGGCCAAGTGGATTTTGGCGAGGCGGTCGCGGTGATCGGGGGCGTCCGGCAGAAGATCCACTTCTTCTGCATGGACCTGCCGCAATCGGACGCGTGCTTTGTAAAGGCGTATCCGCGCGAGACAACCGAGGCGTTCCTCGACGGCCATGTGTCGGCGTTCGCGTTCTTCGGCGGCGTGCCGCTGTCGCTGCTCTACGACAACACCACGATCGCGGTCGCCAAGATATGCGGCGACGGCAAACGCGAGCGGACGCGGGCGTTCACCGAGTTGGTCAGCCATTATCTGTTCGCCGACCGCTTTGGTCGTCCTGGCAAGGGTAACGACAAGGGCAAGGTCGAGGGCCTGGTGAAGTACTCGCGGTTGAACTTCATGGTGCCGATTCCGGAGGCGGCAAGCTTCGATGATCTAAATGCGATGCTGGCGATGCGCTGCCGCGCCCGCCAGACCGAGCACGCCGGCCGTCATGCCGAGACGATCGGCGAACGACTGGTGGCTGACACAGCGGCGCTGCGCACACTGCCGGCAGTGCCGCTGGAGCCCTGCGAGAAGCGCAGCGGCCGCGTATCGTCGACGGCGCTCGTGCGCTATCGCTGCAACGATTACTCGGTCCCGACGCGCTATGGCTTCCAGGAGGTCATGGTAAAAGGCTTCGTCGATGAAGTCGTGATCTTGTGCGCCGGCAAGATCGTGGCCCGGCATCTGCGCTCCTATGCCGAGGGCGCCTTCATCGCCGACCCGCTGCATTACCTGGCGCTGATCGAGATGAAGCCGAATGCGCTCGACCAGGCGGCCGCCCTGCAGAACTGGGACCTGCCGGAGGTGTTCCAGCATCTGCGCCATCTGCTCGAGGCGCGGATGGGGAACAAGGGCAAGCGCGAGTTCATCCAGGTGCTGCGGCTGCTCGAGGCGATGCCAAAGGAGGTTGTCACCTATGCCGTCACCGAGGCCATCCATCTGGGCGCCATCGGCTTTGACGCGGTCAAGCTGATCGCGCTGGCGCGCACTGAGCGGCGGCCGGTGCGGCTCGACCTGGCGGCGTATCCGCATCTGCCAAGGCTTACGGTGCAGACGACGCGCGCTGCGGATTATGCGGCGCTGGTGCCGGGGATAGCGGCATGACCGGCAAGACGGCACCCGACACGCTGCCTGCGGGCACGACAAGCGGCACCCCGCAGGTACTGCTGGCCCATCACCTCAAGCAACTGAAGCTGCCGACGGTGTTGCGCGAATACGACAAGGTCGCGCGCGAATGCGCCCGCGATGGCGTCGATCATCCGCGTTATCTGCTGCGGCTGATCGAGCTCGAACTGATCGACCGCGAACGCCGGACGGTGGAGCGACGCATCCGCGCCGCGCGGTTCCCGGCCACGAAGAGCTTCGACACCTTCGACTTAGCCGCCATCCCCGGGCTCAACAAGATGCTCGTCCTTGAGCTGGCCCGCTGCGAATATATCCTGCGCCGCGAGAACATCATTGCGCTGGGCAACAGCGGCACCGGCAAGACCCACGTCGCCCTCGCTCTCGGCCTGGCTGCCTGCCAGAAGGGGTTTACCGTCGCGTTCACCACCGCCGCCGCGCTGGTCAGCCAGTTGCTGGAAGCCCGCGACGAACGGCGGCTGCTTAAGCTCCAGCGCGACCTGGCATCGGTCAAGCTGCTGATCATCGACGAACTCGGCTACGTCCCGTTGTCACCGACCGGCGCCGAGCTGCTGTTCGAGACCTTCTCCCAGCGCTACGAACGCGGCTCGACGATCGTCACATCGAACCTGCCGTTCGAGGACTGGACCTCGGTGCTGGGCTCCGAACGACTGACTGGCGCGCTGCTGGACCGGCTCACCCACCACGTCAGCATCCTCGCCATGAACGGCGACAGCTATCGTCTCAAGGAATCCACCGGCCGCCGCCGCGCCGCCGCCACCCAAGCCGGAGCGGTCCAAAACCAGGCCACCGCCGTCGACCCCGATACGGGCGAAATTACCCAAGCCTGACCCCCATCGCCGAAGACGCTTTACAAAAAGGCCCCCGATCGGGGGCCTTTTTGTAAACAACCCCGCCGCGCCATGAGTGGCCTGCTTTTACACCGCCACGCTGGCCTGGAATCTGACCGGCGTTGACAGCTTTCGCAGTGAGTCTGTTGCGAGACCATAAGCTGGCAATTACATCGTCCAATGATAGTGACACCTGTCCCAACCGCGCCGCGCCTAACCCTCGCAAACGGGAAATGTGAGCCCGCCGATAGCCTCAAGGCCTGTAAATTGCAGTGCTCTTTCAGAACCCAAGCGAGCGCGGATGGGACGTGGAGTTACTGATGTGGCTAATTGTTAGATAGAGATCCTTTGCGGTCCGACGAGTTTGGCCGCAGGGGAAGCAGGAGCCACGTTTCTGGATCCGCCATGATTCCGGATCACCAAAGCCTCAGCGTCATTACCAATCGAGCGCCGATTTCAAGCACCGAGCGGTTGAGAGCCAGATGGGCCGGTCAAGCGTCGTCCGGCCCGAGGAACTGCCGAGCCCAGAGTCACCGCAGGTCGCGTGGGGCCAATCGGCGCGTCTGGCCGGTCAAGCTTGCCATGCTCCATCAAAGAGCGAATGTCTTCACCGGTCAAAGTCTCATATTCAAGCAACGCCTCTGCCAGCAGATGGAGTTTGTCCTGATTGGTTTTAAGAATGTCTGTTGCACGCGTATGAGCGCCGTCTACTAGCCCGCGAATTTCGCTGTCGATCAACTTGTTGGTCTCGTCAGACATCATGGTGCGGTGCGAACCGCCCATGCCAAGATAGCCTTCCTGCGAATCTTCATACTGCAAGGGTCCAAGCTTGTCGGACATGCCCCACTTGGTCACCATGTTCCGCGCCAGACTGGTAGCGTATTGGATATCCGAAGAAGCGCCGGATGATACTTTATCGTAGCCAAAAATAAGCTCTTCAGCGACTCGACCGCCCATGCTGACAGAGAGATTCGCATGCATCTTGTCACGGTGATACGAATAGCTGTCACGTTCGGGCAGCCTCATGACCATGCCCAGCGCCCGACCGCGCGGTATGATCGTGGCCTTGTGGATGGGATCAGAGGCGGGTTCATTGACAGAGACAATTGCGTGACCAGCCTCGTGATAGGCGGTCATTTTTTTCTCATCCTCGGTCATCACCATCGAACGGCGTTCCGCTCCCATCATGACCTTGTCTTTGGCGTCTTCGAACTCCTGCATAGCCACAAGACGTTTGTTTCGCTTGGCAGCCAGCAGCGCCGCTTCGTTGACCAAATTGGCTAGGTCCGCACCTGAAAAGCCCGGCGTGCCGCGCGCGATGACTCGCGGCTTCACATCAGGAGCAAGCGGAACCTTCTTCATGTGGACGGCTAGGATCTTTTCACGCCCTTCAATGTCAGGGATCGGTACGACCACTTGGCGATCAAAGCGGCCCGGGCGGAGCAAAGCCGGATCGAGCACATCGGGGCGATTGGTTGCAGCGATGATAATGATGCCTTCATTAGCTTCAAATCCGTCCATCTCGACGAGCAGCTGGTTCAAAGTCTGCTCGCGCTCATCGTTCGAATTACCAAGCCCGTTGCCACGATGACGACCGACAGCGTCGATCTCATCGATGAACACGATGCATGGAGCGTTCTTTTTTGCTTGCTCAAACATGTCGCGCACCCGGCTCGCACCCACACCGACGAACATCTCGACAAAATCCGAGCCCGAGATGGTGAAGAACGGCACGCCAGCCTCGCCAGCGATCGCACGTGCGAGAAGGGTTTTGCCGGTGCCAGGGGAACCCACTAACAGCGCACCTTTAGGGATCTGCCCGCCGAGTTTTGAAAAGCGGGTAGGGTCCCGAAGAAATTCTACGATCTCCTCGAGCTCCTCGCGCGCTTCATCGATGCCCGCAACGTCGTTGAAGGTCACCCTGCCTGATCGTTCGGTGAGCAACTTAGCCTTGGATTTGCCAAAGCCCATCGCTCCTGATCCGCCGCCCCTTTGCATTTGCCGCATTGCGAAGAACGCCACGCCGAGGATGAGCAAGAAGGGGAGAGAATTGGCGAGGACGTAAAGCAGCAGATTGCCCTCTTCTTTCGCCTTGCCCGCGTATCTAACCCCATTGTCCTGAAGCAGCTTGGCCAACTCGGTGTCTCCGGGAACCGGAATCGTTGCAAACGCCTGATCGCTCTTCAGCATGCCGGTAATGCGATCTTGCCCAACCTGCACCTCGCGAACCTTTCCGGCGGCGACGCTGGAGCGAAAATCGGAATAAGGGATCAGTGTGCCTGAGGCATCAGGGCGCGCATTGAATAAGGAAACAACGAGAAGCAAAGCCAAGAAGATGCCGCCCCAAATGAGCAGGGTTTTAATCCAGGGATTGCTCGGCTGCTGGTCGTCGTTCATGGCAGGGCTTTCGGTCGTTAAGCTGAGGTTTCGCCTCGGTCTGATGCCAATGTAGGGCGCAGAAACTAAATCGCAATATAACCGAACGTGTGAAAATCACGGCGACACCAGCCCTTTGAGGCTTAATTCAACGGAAACGGGGTTTGCCCCACGTGCCATGCCGAACGGTGCGGTCAGCTAAGCGCCAAGGCTGACCAACACTGTCCTACCTCGCAGGTTCAAGCCTTGTGTTCAGCACCCAGCCGACGTTGTCGTTTTCATCAGCCACTTCCCACCAAATGCCCTCTTTGTTGCCGGTCGGATATACCGTCGAGCCCGGAGTCAATGCGCGAACAACCCGGCCTGCAGCCGCTGGCGTTTTGCGCATAGTGACCGGGCCCAACGCAACATAGCTTTTCGTTGGCGCCGCTTCTGCCGTCCCAGCGCTTCCTTCCTCAATACCGCCAAGGTCGGCAACCAATTTGCTGTAGGCATCAATGAAGGCAAGTGTCACGATACGCCCAATATCAGTATTGTCATAGCCGCCACCGACAGCACCGACACCAACACCTCCAAAGAAGCCGCCACCGGCACCAAAGCTAACGTCGTTTTTCGCGGCATACCCCTCTACGGTAGCAATCGTCTCGGTTGTGCGCACGTTAGTTACTGAAAGAACGGTGTTCGCCTCGAGCTTGCGACTTCGAATCCCACCAAGCAAGCCTCCGATCGGTCCGCCGACTATCCCGCCGATGGCACCTCCGGCACCGCTACCCTGAGCATTGCCATTGGAAGCCTGAACCTCGGCGACGAGGACATAGTCGGCAGCCTTGATTTGATTTTGACCCACATTCGAGCGGCGCTGCAAACCCAATGAGCCGCCAATGTCACGCTCGCGTTGCGCGGCGCTCAGACCGCTTCCGCGGTCAACAAGACTGAAGCACCCCGAACGCTGCACGATCACCTTCAACAACTTTTGGGGGGGAGCGAGGTTGAATTGGGTCCATCCATATGGATCATCGCCATCCATGATCGAAATCGTACCCAACTTTCGGGCGCAATGAGGCACATCGGTTACCGCCTTACGCTGCAATCTTTCGGCATTGGAGGGTTTTGCTTGCTTGGGCTCGGCGCTGACCGGCGCAGCGAGCATCGCTTGGGCGGCAACAATCAAAACAATCAAGCTTGCAAGTGGCGATCTTTTCACCGTGACTCCAATCAAAAAACGGTCCCACGTCCATGGATACCCATAATCTACTTTCTTGGGCAATAGGCAACCCGAACAGGTCAATAATGAACTCGTCATTTGCATGTCAGTTTGACGACGGACAGCCGCGCAATGCCATGGGTGATCAAGCTGTTAGCGGCGAGGCCGCAAATTTGGCGGCCGAGCTTTGCTGAAAATCCAGACCCGATCGGTGCCATCTCCACGCACGCCGGCGAGAGTCGCGATCTTGCCAAGAGACAGCACATCAAACCAGCGCGCTAGATCAGCGCCGCGCGGCTCAGCTTGGCCATAGCTGACCAAAATCCGTTGCATCACGCGCATGCCGAGTGCGCGGGGAATGGTGCCGGGCTCCCATAGCAGAGCATCGCGATCGCTAAATACTTCGGCAAAAGCCCGATTAGCGGCCCAATCAAGCGCAACATCTGCGTCAGCAAGGTGTGAAGTGCTCCTCACTATCGCGGAAACATCAAGCCAATCCAACTCAGCCATCGCGGCCCGCATCCGCGCCCTTTCAAATCGGGGGTCTCCGTTAGACGGGTCGAGGGCAGGCGCTATCCCCGCTGCGGTGACAATCTCGCCTAACTCGAAACGCCGCCACTTAAGCAAAGGGCGCAGGAGCGGGAAATCGGGGCGATTTGGCACTGTTGAAACCGGGCGCATCGAAGCAAGGCCCCGTACCCCGGCGCCGCGCATCAATCGCATCAGCAATGTCTCGGCTTGGTCGTCTGCATGATGCGCAGTGACCAGCGCTCCTAGTCTTTTGGCACTTAGCCAATCACCAAGCGCCGCATAGCGGGCGTCGCGCGCGCGCTCCTGAACCGCAGAACCCGCACTCAACCCAAGCTCTATTAAACTATGTGGAATGCCGATGCGCGAACAGATTGTCCCCACGATGGCGGCGTCGATTGCACTTTGAGCGCGCAGACCGTGATCAACAGTCGCCACGGCGAAGCGCCCTGGCAAAGCAGCCTGCGCCAGCAGCAACAAGGCGAGGCTATCCGGGCCACCTGAGACCGCGAGACCTACCGACCTTTCGTTAGGCCATATTGCCGACCAATCAGCAGCGAAGCGGGCGCTATCAATTGCAGGTCACCGCTTTGCTGGCGGCTTCAAATTGGGTTTTTAGTCTGCCAATCGCGTCAAGGGGATAAACCTGCTTAAACTCTCCAAGAGCCACACAAGCGCGCTTGGTCTCTTTCAGCCTTGTCATCGCCACTCCGAGGTAAAGGAGGCTGTCGGCGGCGCGTTCGCCTTTGGGATTGGCTTGATAATTTTGAACGAAGTAAGGCGCGGCCGTTCCCGGCTTGCCGTCATCAAGGTAAGCGCGCCCGAGCAAATTGCGGGCATAACTGATCCGCTTGTGCTTTGGAAACTGCTGTATGAGACGGATCAATTGCTGCTGCGCCTCTGGAAAAAACTTGGCTTCCCATAGACGGTAACCGTAACCGTATTCATCCTCACCTTTATCATCACTAGCGGGCTTTTCTATCGCACGAACAGCAGCCACTCGATCAGGCGAGGGCTGCAATTGGGTGGATGCGGCCGGCTTTGTTAGAGTCATCGCCGGAACCGGTCCTGTGGGCACAAGTTTTACCGGGGCTGATGATGTACTTGCACTCGGCCCCACGGTAGAAGCAGATCGCAAACTCGATTCAAGCGCCGTGATACGCCCGCCCAGCTTGGTCAGTTGATTCTGCAACTCCTCGTTCGCGGCTGTCATACGCTGCAACTGCGCCTCAACGGTTTCCATTCGAGCCAGGAGGTCACTGACTGCCGTGTCGGCAGGTCGCTGCGCCGCGGCAGTCGTAGCGTTTGACGGGGCGATTTCAGGACCAAAACTTTTGCCAGCACCATCGGGAAAAACCTGGCGCTGCACTGCTCGCAACTCTGTCTCCAGCCGGCGCATCCTTGCTTCCGGGCTTTCAGCGGTTTGGGCCTGCGCGGAGTTGGGCATACAGGTCAGCAACATTGGGCACGCCGATGTTAGGGCAAGTTGAAGCACCAGCCGAGTCGAGCCAAGGCTAACCTTATGAATCATCATCGCTCCTTTACCGTATCTGGTCCATTGCTTGTCCGGTGCGCGATCACCTGTTTTGGCCGAACGCATCGCCGCCAGATTGATCGTTTATCAACGCGAATGATTGCCGCAGGCGACATGACAAGTCGAGATGGCACTAATTCGAAGCGGTGGATGACGATTCTGAAATTACCGGTGTGCGCGCTTCCTCAAATGAGGATGACTCAGAGGGTAAGGCTGCCCGAGGCCGAGGACGGGATGTCCGCGCGGCACGAGGATACGGCGCTGTGGGTGTGGAAGTCGAGGCAGCCGTTGGTCTCAAATCCAATGATCCCAAGCGCGTCCGCAACGATGCAGCATCGATCGGAACATCTTTCATGATCTTCTGTTCGGTAGCCAATCGGGGAACAGGTTGTCCGCCAATCGTGATCGCTAGCGCGTCGGGCCTGCCGGTCCAGAGCTTCGGGCCTCGCGCCAACTCCGGCAAAGTATAACTCTCCCCTTGCGCAAGCTGCTTTTGCAGGAGCTGCGTGCCCGTGCTGTCATAAAACTTGACCCATACTCCTGATTCAAGCGCAGTAAAAACCACGGGTTCAAAGGGCGCCGTCCCAGAGGGTGCCGACGGAGTGGGTTGTGCTGCTGCAAGAGGCGCTACTGGCCGCTGATCTTCGAGACTTACCAAGGCGGGCAGCTCGGCTGATGGCCAATAATAGCCCTGCCAGAAGACCAGCCCCATCGCCGCAATGCCAAAAACCAGCGCCAGCGCCAGCCAAGTCACAAGCCGGGAAGGTGTCTTGGCAGGATCACCAACCTCAAATTGCTGGAATACCCGCGGTTCAGCGCGCGGTGTTGCCGTTTCGAGTTCGCGACGCACGGCATCGGCAATCTCGCTTTCGTCAAGGCCGACAACCCGCGCATAGCCGCGCGCGAAGCCCAACGCATACGGTCGCCCCGGAAGGCTGGCATAGTCTCCGGCCTCAATCGCTTCGACATACCGAAACGTAATGCGCGTTCGGGCCGCTATTTCGCGAAGCGACAGCCCCAATGCCTCGCGCGCCGCCCGCAGCCGGATAGGCACGGGTGCATTGGCGGCGTATGATAATGCCGCGTCATCCCTTGCGACTGGTGTGGCCGCAAGATCGCTTGCTGCGATTTCATGCCCGTCGGCAGGGCCAGCGGCCTTTGGTTCGTCGCTCATGTCTTATTGTTGCAACCCTTGGAAAGCGCGAGAACCCCAGACGAGGGGAGCGTTGCAAACACGCGAAAGTCAACGACTTTCGGGTCAATGCGAGCCTCACACGCGATAACCGATCAAGCAGACGAAAACTACTTAATCAATCGGATTCGATGTCATGTTCTGCGGCCCAAACTGCCAAAGTAGCACGCATATCGTGTGGCGGGTCAGCCAGCCAGCCAGCCATGGCAGCCCGAATCGCGACAAGATCAACTTTTCTTACAAGCTCCTTGATTGGCCCGATTGCCGCCGGTGTTATCGAAAGCCTGGTTATGCCGAGCCCCAATAGCGCAAGCGCCTCGAGTCTGCGCCCGCCCATTTCTCCGCAAACGGTTATGTCGGTACCAAACGGGCGAACAGCTTCAACCGCGCGCCGCAGAAATCGGAGGATGGCAGGCGAAAGCCAGTCATAACGTTCAGCAAGTTTCGGATTAGACCTATCCGCTGCGAATAGGAACTGGGTGAGATCGTTGGTACCAATCGAAAGAAACGAAAGCCGCGGTGCCAAAATATCGAGACACTCGGCTAGCGCTGGTACTTCCAGCATCGCGCCGTAGCGGATTGCTTCGGGAAGAAGCCTTTTTCGCAGTCTTAGGAAGGTCAATTGCCTTTCAAATACAGCTTTTGCGGCGTCAAACTCCCAAGGCTCCGTAACCATCGGGAACATCACGTTTAGAGTGCGTCCTCCCGCCGCTTCAATCAGAGCGCGCGCTTGAACCTTGAGCAACCCGTCGCGCTCAAGCGCAACCCGCAGGGCACGCCACCCCATCGCGGGGTTTTCTTCCGCCTCACCCTCATTGTGCCTCAGATAAGGAAGGACCTTATCGCCGCCGATATCCACCGTGCGGAACACCACGGGCCGATCACCTGCTGCTTCGAGCACGTCGCGATATAGCCGTGTCTGTCGCTCACGCGCTGGCAGAGTGGCCGAAACAAGGAACTGGAATTCGGTACGAAAGAGACCGATTCCATCAGCACCGGCAAGACTAAGCATCGGCAGGTCGTCACGCAGGCCAGCATTCATGAGGACCGCAATTCGCTGACCGTCACGAGAGATCGGCTCAACATCGCGCATTGCGGTGTAGTGCGCTTGACGCTCGCGGTTTTTGGCAAAACGCGCTTCGAATGCTTCGATCAAGCTGGGAGCGGGGCGCACATCCACCACACCTTGATCGCCATCGATCAGCAACTGGTCGCCTTCGCGCACCCGCCCGCGCAACGCGCGCATACGGCCAATCACAGGCACTCCCATAGCTCGCGCTACAATTACGACGTGAGCGGTGAGCGAGCCTTCTTCAAGGATTACACCTTTGAGCCGACGCCGATCGTACTCGAGCAGCTCCGCTGGACCAAGATTGCGCGCGATCAGAATGGCATCACCCTTCAAACCCGACGTCGCTGCGGTGCCCAGTTGGCCCGAAACAATCCGCAGCAGCCGGTTTGATAGATCCTCAAGATCGTGCATCCGATCCGCCAGAAGCGGATCGTCAATCTGCCTCATGCGCATCCGAGTGCGCTGCTGCACGCGCTCAATCGCTGCTTCCGCAGTCAGGCCAGAATCAATTGCTTCGTTGATCCGCCTACTCCAGCCTTCGTCATAAGCAAACATTCGATAGGTCTGCAGCACTTCCTCGTGCTCACCCCCCGAACCGAACTCAGCTTGACTGGCCATACGGTCGATCTGCTCGCGCATCTTGTCAAAGGCGAGATAAACACGCTGGCGTTCCGCTTCGGTATCTTCTGCAACGACGTGTTCAATAGTGATACGCGGTTGGTGAAAGACGGCTACTCCGCTAGCGAGCCCCTTTACCAGTGTCAGCCCTGTAATGCGGGCATGGCCGGTCATTTGGGGGCCGCCGCCAAGGGCGTCTTCTGCGTCGATCAGTTCAGCGTTAGCAATAAGTTCAGAAAGCACCATCGCGACCGTTTGCAGCGCCTCGATCTCCACTTCATCATAGCGCCGAGGTTCCGCATGTTGAACACATAGCACGCCGACAGATCGGGCCCGCCGAACGATCGGAACGCCCGCAAAAGAATGAAACCGCTCCTCGCCGGTTTCAGGGAAAAAAGCGAAATCGGGATGTGCTGCGGCCTCAGCCAGATTAAGCGTCTCAACATTGGCGGCTATGGTCCCGACCAGGCCCTCTCCCACCGCCATGCGGGTAACATGGACCGCAGTTTGATTAAGGCCGCGGGTGGCAAACAATTCCAGCATGCCTTCACGGAGAAGGTAAATCGAGCAGACTTCACTATCAAGCTTGGCCCCGATCACATCAACAATCTGATTGAGCTTGGCTTGTGCTCCGGCGCGAGAAGCCATCACCTCATGGAGTGAGGTCAGGATCGCGCGGGCAGCGGCAACAGCGGTAATCATACCAAAGGGACTAGCGCACAGCGTTTGCTTTGCAAACTTTACCGAACCGAACCGTCTTGAAAATTCGTAATCTGCCAGAATGCAACGCAGGGGCGGCTTCCTTTGTACCACCCCTGCTTTGTGATCTCCCGCCCATCCGACCATCGAACGGAGCGCTGCTGCGAGTCGCGATCGTGCGCGGCATTGAACACCAGCGGATCAGTGGCTCCGGGCCAACTCTTCCTTGATTCGGAGTTTTCGCTTTTTAAGATCCATGAGCAGGGCGGCGTCCGGGATCGGCCTAGAAAGCTCTTCGGCGATCTTCTGTTCAAGTCCCGCGTGCTTGGTTTGCAGCGAGTTGGCGTGCGAAACATCCATTCGTTTGCCTCCTTCAGGGATTTTCCCCTGTTACGCTCCGGCGGCAGGATGTCCGCAGGAGGAAAGTGCGTGCCACCCGGTTGTCTTGGGCTTGCGCATCGTCATGCTGTCACATTCAGCGAACGTTGCAAGTGCATCTGCGCCAGAGCGCCGCCGATGCGGGTTTGAACCTATCCTCGCGGCCAACCATGTTTTAGGGTATGGTGCCCAGATAAGGTTCACTTGCCCTTGGGAGTGTCGGGGTTGACAGAAGACGAGATGCGCAAGCGACTGAAAACGTTGCAGCTGGAACATCGTGATCTTGATGCGGCGATCGAGGCTCTGTCGGGTACAGGTGCCCACGATCAGTTACAGGTGGCACGGCTCAAAAAGCGCAAACTGCTGCTCAAGGACCAAATCGCCATTCTTGAGGACTATCTCATCCCCGACATTATAGCTTGATAAACATTGCGTTGCGATTGCTTTGTTCGGTACCTGAAAGCGCCCTCACGGCCTTTGAAGGCGCGCAGCGATCCGGGAAATGCGTGCCGTTCCGGCACAGTGCAGAATACTATGCAGGCTAATCGCCCACGCCTGTTGAGCCAAGAGCCAAGGACGGCTTAAGCCTGCGCGATGGCCATCATGCCCAGTCTTAACCCGCGCATTATCGAAGCGCTGTATGTCGACGCGCTCAAGTTGGCGAACCAGGTGCGCGCATGCTTTGAGCAACTTCGGCTCGCTACTAGCGCGACAGGACCGCGCGGCGCAAACGACGATCATCAGGCGGAGCTCAAAGAGGATCTTGCAAGAGTCCAACTCAGTTGCGAAGCTTTGCGTGCCACCACCCGGGTAATGCACTGTCTGGCCTGGTTGCTCAATCATCGCGCTTTTTTTGCGGGCGAACTGAGCGAGTTGCAGTTGCGCCGCCACGGCTGATTGATCGCCAACTTCCCAATAAGTGATCCATTGATCGTTGCCGACCTGCCGCTCGAGGCGCAAATCTGCGTCCACGAAAGCGAACGGCTCTACGAGCGGATTCAGCGCCTCGAGCATAATTGGCGCGGCTCGCCATCGCCAAATGTCAGCGCGATCCAACTGCTGCGCGAGAGGCTTGCACTAGAAGCGGCGGGCGCACATTGATTTCCCGCTTCGTCGCATAGCCCCGTTGCGCGCAAGCGCAGGATTCCGCATACTAGCGCAATGGTAGATACTGGAACATCGTCAAGCGCTAACATTCCGGAACAATCGGAATGGAAAACCGGCATGAGCGTCGAACTTGAGCCGCTGGTGCGCCGGGTGCTCGCGCCCAATGCATCACCTTTTACGTTCACCGGAACCCAAACGTATCTGGTCGGCTATGGAGCGGATGTCGCGGTGATTGATCCCGGCCCTGCCGATACAGGTGCCCCGGGCCATGCCGATACGAACGGATCGGGCCATATAGACGCGATCCTTGCGGCAATTGGCAGCCAGCGCGTGGTTGCGATCATGTGCACCCACACCCACCGGGATCATAGCCCCGCCGCCCGGCCGCTCCAAGCAGCTACTGGTGCGCCGATTATCGGCTGCGCTCCGCTTGCACTTGCTGATAATGGGCCGCGCGCCGACAGCGAGTTCGATCCGCTATACGAGCCGATCCGCGTGCTTGCCGATGGCGAGCAACTGTCCGGCGACGGCTGGACCATTGAGGCGGTGCACACACCAGGACACACCAGCAATCACCTGTGCTACGCGTTGGTTGAAAGCGGCGCATTGTTCACCGGTGATCATGTTATGGGCTGGTCGACCAGCGTGGTCTCCCCCCCCGATGGCGACATGGCCGCTTATATGGCGTCGCTGCAGAAGCTCTATGAGCGCCCGCAGGACAAGGTGTATTATCCAGCGCACGGTCCGGCAGTAACCAACCCGCATCAACTTGTCCGCGGAATGATCGGCCATCGTCGACAGCGCGAGGCGCAGATTCTCCGCCTATTAGGCGATGCTCCGCATGCCATCCCGGCGATGGTTGCCGCAATGTATAAAGGACTTGACCCCCGGCTGAACGGCGCGGCCGGGCGTTCGGTGCTGGCGCATCTGGTTGATCTTGAGCGCCAGGGACGCGTGGTTCAATCTCGGGCCTTAACCGACAGTCTCGCGGAGCCGATATGGGCGATGCAAACCTGATCTCACCGCAAGCGGTTCGCAAGCTTGCGGTCCTGCCTTGGCTGCTGTTTATCGGCTCGCTGGCCTTGACCGCATTCCTAGGCTGGCAGTTGACGCACCCTACCTCGATCGGTGATCCGCGAGCGGTAAGCCTAACGGCCTTCGAAAAACAGAACCGCCTCTTGGTGTTCAGCGCGCAACTCGCACCTGTTGTCGCAAGCGACGACACGCGTCTGTTCGGCCTTGTCAAATCGCATCAGGTTGCGGTGATTCCGGCGCGGGTCGATTATACTGTCGAGCTTTCATTGATGAGAGCGGACAGCGTTCGTTGGGATGCGGCTTCAAGCACATTGTCGGTTAGGCTACCTCCGGTTAGAACCAGTCGGCCGAATCTGGATGAGGCGCGGGCGCAGTATTTGCGGGAGGGGGTTTGGATTACCCGCGACGCGCAGGACAAACTGACGCGCGATAACACTCGTCTCGCTGAACGGTTGGCGGTGGAACAAGCGGGCAATCCTGTGCTGATGGACCTTGCCCGCGACGCTGCAACAAACGCGATCCGGCAGAATCTCGAGATACCGCTTAAAGTGGCTGGCTTCGGCAACGTGAAAGTAGACGTATCGTTCGATGGTGCCCCTACCGGGCAATGACCCGCGGGCGCTTGCGACGCACTTACCAAATCCCTAAGTCATAAGCTCGGAACCGGAGCCGTATCTCGGTCCCGACACGAGGACCGAGCATGAACGCATTGACAAAGACCCTCTCCGGCCTGGACTTGCGCACTGAGATCGACCGCCTGCGCAAAGAGCGCAACGCGGTGATCCTTGCGCATTATTACCAGCGTCCGGAGTTGCAGGATCTGGCAGATTTTGTTGGTGACAGCCTTGAGCTTTCCCGGAAAGCTGCGGCAGCCGATGCCGAAGTGATCGCCTTTTGTGGTGTGAAATTTATGGCGGACACGGCCAAGATACTCAGCCCCGAGAAGATCGTCGTGCTCCCCGATATGAACGCGGGATGCAGCCTCGAAGACTCATGCCCTCCTGAAAAATTTAAAGCTTTTCGAGAAGCGCATCCCGACCATATTGCGCTCACCTATATCAATTGCTCAACCGAGGTTAAGGCGCTGTCTGACGTCATCGTCACCTCATCAAGCGCTGAGACAATTCTGGCCCAAATACCGCCAGAGCAGAAAATCATCTTCGGGCCGGACCGCCATCTCGGCGGATATCTCAACCGCAAGTTTGGGCGAGAAATGCTGCTTTGGCCGGGCGTGTGCATTGTCCACGAGGCGTTTTCCGAGACCGAACTGCTCAAGCTGATGGCACAAAATCCGGGAGCGCCCGTTGCCGCACACCCAGAATGCCCGCCGCATATCATTGATCATGCCAATTATGTCGGCTCGACCAGTGGAATTTTGTCGTACGCGAAAAATTTCCAAGGTCAGACGATGATCGTCGCGACAGAACCGCATATCATTCACCAGATGAGTTTGGCGATCCCGGATAAAACCTTCATCGGAGCGCCGGGTGCGGATGGCAACTGCAATTGCAACATCTGTCCGTATATGGCGCTGAATACCATGGAGAAGCTCTATGTATCATTACGCGATCTCGAGCCCCGGATCGAAATCGCAGAACCATTGCGACTTGCGGCCAAAAAAAGCCTCGATGCGATGCTGGCAATGGCCAGCGGGACCGTTGGGCTCGGCGATTTGGGAGCTAGGCCGTTCAAAGCAATGATCTGACCAATCAGATGCTCTAATCCTGCACATCCCGACGGATCGCCATCAGGCAGATCAGCCAGACACCCAGGCATATTGCTTCTACGGTTGCCCAGACTAACCAACTTGAGTTGTTATAGAGCCACACCCCGATGGCTGGCGAGACGATGTAGGCCGAGCCGTTGACTGCCGCGACAATCCCTGCCGACTGGCCTTGCTCGGCTGGGCTAACGGCAAGGCTCGCGCCGGAAGTGAAACCTGGACGGAACAAGCCAAAACCGAGCGAGGCAATCGCAAAGCCGGTCGCAATAGTATGCAGATCGGTGCCCCAACCGATTGCCAGAGTGCCGGCGCAGCACAAGCCCATGCCCCAGATCGTAGACGTGCGCGGACCAAGCCCCATCATTGGGATCAGCCCCCATTGTGCCAGCAAAGTGGCGATAGCGCCGCACATCAGCACCAACCCGATTGGCCCTGCCGCCAAATCTGGCTGATGCCGCAGTCCCAAGCGGTCGAGCAGCAAAAAACCGACGACACCAAGCAAGATCGACTGCGCTTGCCCGCCCAGCGCGCCAACGGCTAGCCATGCACGCATGCGCGGATCGGTCCAGCGCAGTCGGTCTGCGCCATCGTGTAGCGGCTCGGCTTCAGCCAATTCATCAGGTGATCCGTCGGGATATTCTTCGACCATGCGCGGGTTAGACGCGGGGCTGAATGGCTCGGACATGATCTCCCCTCGCCCGGCATAGCGCGGATCATCATTAGGCAAGCGTAGGCGCAGCAGCGCCAGCACAACCAGCGAGGCGAAGGTAAATGCTGCAAAAGGGCCGATCAGCCCAACGCCCGGCAAAATCAACAGCGGCGCAAGCGCCGGGCCAAGCACGGTACCTAACCCAAAGCTAGACGCCACCATTGATAAGGCTTTGGTCCGCTCGGCGCGGCTGGTGCGGCTGGCAACATAAGCCTGCACAGCCGGAGGCGCGGCTGAGCCGAAACCGCCATACAGCGAGCGCGCCGCCGCAAACAGCAATATGGCCGAAAGCCCGCTGATCATGCCGCGCAACCCTGCATATAGCGCAAGCCCGCAAAGCCCAAACGAAATGGCGAATCCGGTCAATCCCAGCGCCATCATTGCCTTGCGCCCCCGCCGGTCCGACCGCCGCGCCCAGAATGGTGCAAGTAGCATCCAAAGTAGAGCTGACCAGCTATAGGCAAGGCTGACCCACACATCGGCTATGCCAAGATGTGTGCCAATTGAGGGCATGACCGACTGCATCGCCGTATTGCCCGCGGCCGTCACCAGCATGACCGCAAACAGCAGCGCCAGCCGCCCCGGTGGCAGTTCGACGATCTGGGGCTTAATCACCACGCGCCGCCTCTCATTCAATCAAACGTCGAGCGCATTTCGCGATCCTGTGCAGATAACTGGCCATACACCGCCGCGAGAATAGCCACAAAGTAAGTGTAACCGATGGCTTGCAGCACCCCGGCGATTGCTTCGCCGATGAGGCGTTGGGGCTCACCAGCCGTAGCCAAGACCAGCACAAAGCCGACAAGCATCATGATCAAGCCATAGACCACCAGGAATACAAACGTCGCCAGCCCGATAAATGTGAGTAACCGCCCTGCATTACCGCGCGTAAGCCGAAAGCTCGCGCGAATGGCTGAAATTGGACTGTGCTCCCGCATATGCGCCATCACAGGCCCCACCAGCATCGTGCGCATAATCGGATAGAGCCCGGCTGCAAATACGATTGCTGCAGCGAAGCGTTCGGCGATACCTTGGGCGAGCACGGCAACGAGAATCATGGCGAATGGCAACACGGCAAGCGCAATCATCAATTGCGCTCCAATGTACGATGGGATGGCCCGAAGGCCTCGCCCGATCGCTTGCCCGATCGTAGGCCGGGCCGTATCGAGCATGGCGACGAGCATCGTCAACATGCCTGCCATCGATACAATTGAAAGCACAACCAGCACCGGAAGCGAACTGGCATAGTACCTCTGCAGCGCCTCCAGCATTTGTCGCTCACTCATCCCGGTGACGAAGACCGGTGCTGGTACAAACACCGCAGCAGCAAGGCTTGGAAGCAGAAAAAAAACGCCCGCGATTGCCAGCAAAACATCGCGGTTAGCCGCGACCATCCCTGCGGCGCTGGCCCAGGCGGCGCTGCTGTCGAGTTTTGTCACGGCTTTAGATCCTTTGCATGGAGAGTGGCTTTAGCAGGGCCAACGGCGTTGCGCACCCCCCAAGCCTTTCTCGCTCTTTTCAGACTTGCCATTGCTTTATGGTGGATCTCGCTTGCAAGTGACACGGGGGCGGGCCATGCGCCAAAATCATGGCGTCACGATCACAGATTGAAGTGTGGCGGGAATTGAACCCGATACCATTCAGGGATGCGCTGACCATTATGAACGCGCGCAACGCCGCGATTGCTAATGGCGGAGAGCGTGAGCTGCTGTGGCTGCTCGAGCATCCCGCAGTTTACACTGCCGGGACCAGCGCGGTGGCGACCGAACTGCTGGATCCACGCTTCGAAGTGGTCGAGGCTGGGCGCGGTGGACGCTACACCTATCATGGGCCCGGCCAGCGTATTGGCTATGTTTTGCTCAATCTGGCGCTTCGCAAGCGGGACGTACGCGGCTTTGTCAAAGCGCTGGAAGAATGGATGATCGGCACGCTGAGCGATTTCGGGGTGGCGGCGTGGCGCGCCGAAGGGCGCATCGGCATCTGGACTGAAGGCAAAGACGGACGCGAGGCGAAAATCGGCGCGATCGGCGTCCGCATCCGCCGCTGGGTGACCATGCATGGTTTTTCAGTGAACTTGACACCCGATCTGGATCATTTCAGCGGGATTATCCCATGCGGGATCGCAGCATTCGGCGTGACCAGTCTTGCCGACCTTGGCCATGATGTTGCGACGGAAGCATGGGATCAGGCGTTGCTTGCCCGAGCAGATGCATTTCTCGCCCAGATCGGCGGACCTGAGAGCTTTACCTAAACCGCACGGGATTTATGATGATTCGTACAATCGCGCTGATCGTCTTTGCGCTGGCCTTAGGCGGCTGTGAGAGAAGAGCAACGAACCTGTCAGCGGGCGCTGCGGGCAGCGAAGTTTTGCCCGGCAGCACCAGCGACGCGATGCTGGATACGAATCAGTCACGCGCGCAGGCCCCGCTCGTTGTGGTCAGACCTGTTGTCAATTCCTCAAGCCGAGGGGCAGAGTTCCCGATTTCAGACGACAGTGAGCCCTCAGACGCAAACACCAAGACCGAGCCAAACATCTCTGCCTCTAAGCCAGCCACCCCATCGAGCACGGCAGTTCCGCCAAAACCCAAACCGGCGGCACGATAAGGTAGCCGTCCTTCAGGCGGGAGTTTTCCCCGACTCTTCAGCCAAGGTCGGATAGTCGATGTAACCCGCTTCACCCGGAAAGTACCACGTTTGCGGCACACCCTTATTGGGCGCGAAATCTGCCCCAACTCTAATGCGCTCAACCAGATCAGGGTTTGAGATGAAAGGACGGCCAAAAGCGATCGCATCTGCGCGACCAGAGCTTACGTCTGCTTTTGCGCTTGCAGCGGTGTAATCGCTATTGAGCACCAGCGGTCCTGTGTAGATGTTGCGGATAAGCTGATCCTGCGCAGGAACATCGGTCGCGCCGAATGTGCCTACCGGTCCTGGCTGACGAAGCTCAACAAAGCCTACTTCCAGCTCCTGTAATACGCGCGCTGCTGCGGCGAAGAGAGTGGCTGGATCGCTGTCGTCCACTCCTTGCGAATCGCCATTGGGCGAAAGCCGGATCGAAACTCTGTCCGCACCCCAAATAGAAATGAGCCGTT
The DNA here is from genome assembly GCF_945870625.1 of Novosphingobium sp. Chol11. Lineage (GTDB taxonomy): Bacteria > Pseudomonadota > Alphaproteobacteria > Sphingomonadales > Sphingomonadaceae > Novosphingobium. The sequence goes on from NZ_CAMBTS010000018.1 coordinate 21,548, forward strand.
CCATCACTTCGCGCATCAGACGCACTCGGTTTTCCGGGATGCCGCCATACTCGTCGTTGCGCAAGTTGGATGAATTGCGCAAGAATTGATCGATGAGATAGCCGTTTGCCCCGTGGAGCTGCACTCCGTCGAACCCTGCGCGTTTAGCATTTTCGCCGGCAAGGCCGTAGTCATCGATCAGACGGGGCATCTCATCGAGCCTCAAGGGACGCGCGATCGCAAATTCCTTTTTGCCTTCCGGCGTATGCGCTTCGCCCGGCGTCCGGGTAGCAGAGGCAGACACCGGCAATTCTCCGCCGAGATAATAGGGGTGCACAACACGGCCCATATGCCACAATTGCAGCACAATGCGGCCACCCGCTTCGTGCACCGCTTCGGTCACGGGCTTCCAAGCTTCGGTTTGTTCATCTGACCATATTCCCGGCGCGCTTGGCCATCCCGAACCTTCCGGACTGATGCCAGTCGCTTCGCTGATAATGAGCCCGGCGCTGGCCCGCTGCTGGTAATAGGTCTGCATGATCGCTGTAGGTACACCGCCCGGTGAGGCGCGTCCGCGCGTTAGCGGCGCCATCAGAATGCGATTGGGCGCTTTGATTGCGCCTAGATGGATTGGGGTAAATAGCGCATCGGACATGGACAAGTTTCCCGTTGGATGAAATTGACGATCAAACAAAGCACGCCCTATTGCCGGGTTGCCCTTTGAAACCGGACTAGGATGCCAGCTTAACGATGACAAGCATCCGCAACCGGGAGGCGCCCCGAGGCCCTACCATGCTTCATTTAGCCGGCTTGCTCGCTGGCAATTTTGCGCTCGCCATTGGGCCGTGGTTTGTCCGTCTGGCGGATAGCGGCCCAGTCTCGGCTGCGTTCTGGCGGCTGCTCTTGCCGCTGCCGCTGCTGGGCTGGCTAGCTTGGCGGGAACGCGAGCCACTGGCGGGCTTTGGGCGCGGCACTTGGGCGGCATTGGCGATTGCAGGGGCGGTCTTTGCGTTCGATTTAGCGAGCTGGCATTTGGGCATCGAACGCACCCGGCTGGGCAATGCCACAATGTTCGGCAATTCGGGCAGCCTGTTGCTGATGATCTGGGGCCTTTTTGTTGCGCGCCGGTCGCCGCGCTTGGCCGAATTGGCCGCAGTTCTGTTTGCCTTGACCGGGGCCTCGATCATGCTGGGACGTTCGCTTGAAATCGATCGCGCCACGCTGACCGGAGACTTGCTTTGCATTCTGGCGGGGCTGTTTTATGTCGCCTATCTGCTGCTCATAAAGCGCGCGCGGGAACAATTTGGAAGCTGGTCGCTGCTTTTTTACTCAACTGGCGCTGGAATTCCCGTGATGCTCGGGATCGCCATTCTGCTCGGTGAGCCGGTCTGGCCACATAATTGGGGACCGTTGATTGCGCTTGCGCTGGGTAGCCAAGTGATCGGCCAGGGCCTGCTGGTCTTCACATTGCGCCACTTTTCGGCGCTCGTTCTGGGAGTGGTGCTGCTCACCCAGCCAATCGTGGGTGTCATAGTCGGCTGGCTGGCATTTGGCGAGACAATGAGCGAGCTCGACTGGCTGGGCATGATCCTCGTCGCCGCAGCGCTTGTCCTGACGCGGCTTGGCGAGGGGCAAAAGGCCTAATCACGCAGGCTGATCGATCAGCTCGTTTCGGAGCTATCTCGGCTGATTGCAACGAGTTTCGACATTGCGTGTGGAAAAGCGGCAAATGACTGCTTGTTCAGCAGAATCCACACCGGTAATCGCTTAAGTTACACAGAGGCCGCAGTGAACGCGTTGCGACCTCGCTCCTTGCCCGACTTTCTGCCGTTCGAGTTTTCCCCACCATGGCCGCCTTTCCGCTCATTTCTCCCTCAATCCTCTCAGCAGACTTTGCGCGGCTGGGTGAGGAGGTTCGCGCGATTGATGCTGCTGGCGCGGATTGGATCCACCTTGACGTCATGGATGGCCACTTTGTTCCCAACATCACCATCGGCCCGGCCGTGGTCAAGGCGCTTCGACCACATTCAGCCAAGCCTTTTGATGTTCACCTTATGATTGCGCCGGTCGATCTTTACCTTCAGGCTTTCGCCGAGGCTGGGGCTGATGTGATTACCGTTCATCCCGAAGCCGGGCCGCACATCCACCGCACCCTGCAAGCGATCCGCGCGTTGGGTAAGAAGGCTGGTGTTGCGCTCAATCCGGGCACACCAGCCAAGATGCTGGACTACCTGATCGACGAGATCGACCTCGTTTTGGTAATGAGCGTGAACCCGGGCTTTGGCGGGCAAAGCTTCATCACCAGCCAGCTTCGCAAGATCGAGGCGATCCGGAAAGCAATAGAGAAAAGCGGGCGCGCAATTTACCTCGAAGTTGACGGCGGAGTCGATGCTTTAACGGCACGCCAGTGCGTCAACGCTGGCGCCGATGTGCTGGTGGCGGGCAGCGCGAGCTTTAAAGGCGGGCCCGAGCAATACCGCGCAAATATCACCGCGCTTAAAGGAGCTGTTTGAGCCGATGGAGCAACCCGGCCTCTTTCTCGCCAGCGGCAAGGCAAAATCTGGGCATAAGCCAGACAGCAAATCCCTCGCGTTTCGCAATCTTGGGGCAGAAACCGATCCTGAAACCACGCGCGCCATCCCGCTGGGCTCCGCCGCTGAGCCATTGGTTACATCTGGCCCCACCGCGCTCGCGTTAACGCCCAGCAAGAGCGGCACACTCCCCGAACCGCCTATGCTCGAAGCCGGGGTTATCGAGCCGGGAAGGGCGCTTGCCTTGGCGGATTTTTCGCCACCTGCTCTGGACGCGGGCGCGCGGTTGATCCGCTTGGCATATCAGTTGGGCCTGCCCGCCGCAGCATTTAATCCATTCCGCAAGCGTGCGCGTCCGCGCCTAACGGCGACAGTGACCAATCCGATCGCCGGAGATCCATCTTCTGGGATCGCTCTGCGCGCCGGGCACTTCCTGCTTCACGGGGCCAAGTCGCCGATCGCCGACACCGAGTTTTCCGGGCCCCGCCTTGCTCCGCAGTTTGAACGCCTCATTCATGGCTTCGGCTGGCTCGCCGATCTTGAGGCCTGCGCCCCACGAAATCAGGGCGCCTCAGTGGCAGAGCGCATTCTGGGTTTGTGGCTTGCGGCAAACAGTGCTCCCAACTCGACACCGGCATGGAATGTAGGCCATGTCGGCCACCGCTTGCTTGCGTGGCTGATCCACGCGCCTCTCTTGCTTTCCACGCCTGACCGGAAGGCGCGCAGTCAAACGCTCCACACCTATGAGGATACCGCCCGTTGGCTCGATCGCCACATCGGCAAGGCAGAAGACAAGCTTGCCGAAGTAGCGGGATGGAGCGCAATTATCGCAGCCGGATTATTGCTGGCGGATGGGCGCGCCCGGCAGCTTTACGGGGAAGCCGGGCTCATTCGTGCGCTTGGCGATCTCGTCGGCGATGATGGGGGGGTGCTCTCACGCAGTCCGCTGGGCCAGATGGAAGCGATAGCGCTGATTGTGCGCCTGAAGGCCTGCTATGCTGCTGTGCGGGCTCCTCTGCCTGTCCAACTTGAGACCATCCTCACCTTGCTTGTTCCACCACTTCTTGCGTTGCTCCACAGCGACGGCGGTCTTGGTTCCTGGCAAGGTACGGGTGCTGTTTCAGCAGACCGGGTCGAAGCTCTGATCAAGGCCAGCGGTGTTCGCACCCGGCCGCTGCGCGATGCGCGCCAATGGGGCTATCAGCGCGTCACGGCGGGCAAGGCAGTGCTTCAGATCGATGCGGCGCCGCCGCCGTTGTCGCGCCATGCAAGGGACGGCTGCGCATCAACCCTGGCTTTCGAATTTAGCCACGCGGCAGATCGAATCATCGTCAATTGTGGCGGCGCTGCGTTTGCAGGCGGCCTCATTCCGCTAAGGCTCGCGCAAGGTCTAAGAGCGACAGCCGCGCATTCGGCACTCGCCATCGACGATTTCAATTCGACCGCAGTTCTGATCAACGGCAAGCTAGGTTCGGGCGTATCGGAGGTAGAGGTCGATCGCCGGGCACTTGGCTCCGATGGAGGCGCGACGCGCGTGGAAGCCAGCCACAATGGCTACGTTGCGCGTTATGGACTTACACACCGCCGCATTCTGATTCTGCGCGATGACGGAGCTGAACTGCGGGGCGAGGATTTGCTTTTGCCTACCTCCCGGCGTGGGAAGCGCGGCATGATCGCTGTCGCCTTGCGCTTCCATCTGGGCCCGCATATCGAATTGGCGCAGGGGCACGATGGTTTGGGCGTTACGCTTGCGCTACCCGATGGCAGCCTGTGGCAGTTTCGCTCAGGCCGCGATCCAGTATCAGTCGAGGAAAGCCTTTGGGCCGACGGTCAGGGCAAGCCGCTCGGTACGCGCCAACTTGTCATTGCCTCCAAGATACCGCGCAGCGGCGAGAGTTTCTCGTGGTTGCTGAAGAAAATGCGATAGGATCAGAACCTTGGCGAATGTCCCCATCAAGCGGGCGCTGCTTTCAGTGTCCGAGAAGTCTGGCTTGGTCGATCTCGGCCAAGCGCTTTCGGCTCTGAACGTCGAGCTGATCTCGACCGGTGGCACCGCCAAAGCACTGCGCGACACGGGGCTCCAAGTGATCGACATCGCCGAATTGACCGGCTTTCCTGAGATGATGGACGGACGGGTTAAGACATTGCATCCCAAAGTGCACGGCGGGCTGCTCGCCGTGCGCGACGACCCGACGCACGCCGCAGCAATGGCCGAGCACGCAATTGGCCCTATCGATCTGGTTGTGGTCAATCTCTATCCGTTCGAGGCAACCGTGGCCAAGGGCGCGAGCCGCAATGAAGTGATCGAGAATATCGATATCGGCGGCCCATCGATGGTGCGCTCAGCGGCCAAGAATCATCGGTACGTGACAGTTTTAACTGATCCTGACGATTATCCGGCGCTGCTCGCAGAGCTCGAAGCTGGCGCAGGCGCGACAACTCTTGCATTTCGTCGCGGTATGGCTGCGAAGGCCTATGCTACCACCGCCGCTTATGACGCCGCGATCGCCCAGTGGTTCGCACGCGTCGACCAGCCCGAAAAGTTTCCGGCCTTGAGAACGATGCCCAGCCGCTTGGTTACCACGCTACGTTATGGCGAGAATCCGCATCAGCAGGCGGCGCTCTATGTGCCAACTGGGCCCGCAGTGCGCGGCATAGCGCAAGCATCTCAGGTTCAGGGCAGAGAACTTTCCTACAACAATTACAATGACGCCAATGCGGCTCTAGAGCTAGTTGCTGAAATTGGCACGGCTCAGCCCACGGTTGTGATTGTGAAGCACGCCAATCCGTGCGGCGTTGCAACTGCAGGCTCGCTGCTTGAAGCTTGGCAAGCTGCTTTGGCATGTGACCCGGTATCCGCATTTGGCGGCATCGTCGCGGTCAGCCACCCACTCGACGGCCCAACCGCCGGCGCTATCACAGAGATTTTCACCGAGGTGGTCGTCGCGCTAGGCGCAGATGCAGCTGCGCGCGAGATTTTTGCACGCAAAAAGAACTTGCGCCTAATGCTGGTCGAAGCGCTTCCCGATCCGCATCGCAGCGGCCAAACGGTTACAGTGATGGCCGGCGGCATGTTGGTGCAAGACCGCGACAATGGGCACGTTATGCCCGACATGCTCGCCTGTGTGACTCAGCGTCAGCCGACGGCGCAAGAGCTTAAGGATTGTATGTTTGCCTGGACCGTTGCTAAGCATGTCAAATCGAATGCCATTGTCTACGTCAAAGACGGTTGCACTGCAGGCATCGGCGCAGGACAGATGAACCGTCGCGATAGCGCGCGTATTGCAGGGGCAAAGGCACGCGAGGCGGCTGAAACCAACGGCTGGCCGCAACCGCGAACCATCGGGGCGGCTGTCGCGTCGGACGCCTTCTTTCCATTTGCCGATGGACTGATGGCGACGGTTGACGCGGGTGCAACTGCTGTGATTCAGCCGGGTGGCTCTATCCGCGATGACGAAGTCATCAAGGCCGCGAATGATGCGGGTCTTGCCATGCTCTTTACCGGAATGCGCCACTTTCGGCATTGACCCGAGGCTCAAACACCCCGGGTCAATGCCAAAGCCTGATGCAGAACTTCAACGATAAAAAACGTGATTGTCGACTTGCGCCATGCGAGCCTTGCCCCAGGAAGGGGACACGCGCGCAGCATGAAAGAACAATGCCCCTTCGACAGGGCTCTGCCACGCACCTTTATCGGCGATCAATGCGATCTTCACGGCGCGTTGCCATGCGGCACTGGCACGGTTGATCACCGGAATTGTCCCCCCGCGAACGAACGAGAACTGTGACCGTTGCAGCACGACGCCGCAGTAGGAAGCCGGAAAGCGGCCGGATCGCGCACGAGCCGCGATTACCCGGCCAACAGCAAGCTGGCCTGCAAGCGTCTCGCTCTTTGCTTCGAAGTAAATGGCGCTGGCCATGCATTGGATTTCGCGCGGCAACTTCACGGGTGCCTCAAATGCTGCAGCCATAGCTTCGAGCGAAGCGGCGCTTTCGGGCAAAGCTACGCCCTCAGGCTGAGACATTTCTGGCTGAGGAAGGGGCGTCTCTACCGCAGGGATTGCGCTGGTATCGCTGTGCGCGGTTACTACGGAAGCACCCGGGGCTTCCAAAACAGCAATCTGAAGGTCTTGTGCATGAGCACCGGAACCTCCGGCGCTTATCAGTGTTGTAACAATCGTGGCGAGCACGCAGACCGTGCTAGCAATTCGAAATTTTCGGCTCATTCATCTTCATCATTGGGCGGTGGTCGTCGGGTCAAGGCGCGATCGGGACCTCTAGACGCAGGCCTCGCCTACGTAAGTGTCCTGATCGAAGGCCCTGCCGTGTGCCCCCGTCTGCGTGCTAACGAAATCGGCTCCTTGCCCATTTACGCTGCCATCGCATGTTTGAGATTTTCGCGTTGATAGAGCACGCCAATTAAGTCAACCTATGGCCAGCTTGGTCAGCTCTGGTTCAAGATGAGCCGTTCGCCATCCGCGATGGTTAGTTCGACAATCCACAAGTCAGGATCCTGGGCGGCTCTTCTTTGCAGGTATAACTCAAATTCGCTGGCGTTGTCTGCATCTTGTTGCTTGGCTAGGGTCCAGCATCTGCTGCCATCTAGCTGAGGCATGCGCTCAAACACGCTTCCAACACTCTGATTATTCAGCAGAACCACGAGAATTGTGCCAACGTCGGTCTCGCCCTTCTTAAGCACCATGCCAAAGCCGCCCGCCGATTCGGTAAGGCGCAAAAGGCCCGAAACCTCGAGCTTAACCGGCAGGCGCGCCTCGCTCATCGGCAAACTGGCGCGGTCAGGCGGCGTCTCGGTCAATAACATTGACCAGCAAAGCATAAATCGCATCGGTATCGGGTGCTGAGACCAGCTTTTCGTGCATCCGTTCATCGCGCATCAAGCGCGAGATCGAAGCCAATGCTTGGAGGTGGGTGGCTCCGGCCTGTTCGGGCGAAAGCAAGCCGAACACGCAGTCCACCGGCATGCCATCGGCGGATGCGAAATCAACCGGCTGGGCTAGCCGGAAAAACACGGCCACTGGCCGAGCGATCCCATCGAGCCGAGCGTGGGGGATGGCAACACCGCGGCCGAAGCCTGTGCTGCCCAGCCGCTCACGGTCCTCGATCCGTTCAAGGACATGGCTTGCCTCCAGCATATAAACGGCCCCGAAACAATCTGCGAGCGCGGTGAGTATCTGCTGCTTGGTTTCCGCACGAATGATTCGCACAGCCAAAGGATCGATGGAAAAAAGAGCGGTCATGGAGCAAAAAACGCCGAAGTATGGGGAGCGGCAGAATTGTAGCTCGCGCAATGCGCTTGAATAGCTCGTCGCGCAAGCTTGGATTGTTTGTCTATGCCGGTGACAGCGCGATTCTCGGCCCAAAGGCAAAGGAGCAGTGGCTCACGATGCGGGCTCCACCCAACCGATCGAACCATCCCCGCGCCTATAGACCATGTTGTGAACCTCGGTTCGCGCATTTTTGAATAACAGCGCGTTAGTGTTGCGCAAATCGAGCATCATCACGGCGTCAGACACCGTAGCCGTAGGCACATCCACCCGGGTCTCTGCAATCACCAGCGGCGCTTCGGCGGGTTCTTCGGATTCGGCGTCTTCGATAACAAAGACGGTATATGCTGCCTCCTCTTCGCGCCGGGCATGGTCTGCCTGATCATGCCGCGCCGTTAGCCGACGCTTGTACCGGCGCAACTGCTTTTCGATTTTCTCTGCGGCCTGATCGAGCGCTATATGAGCATCCTGAGCTTCCCCGCTCCCCTTGAGGATCAGTCCTTGTGCAACATGGGTCACGATGTCGCAGCGAAACCCGCCATGAGGGGCTTTGCCCAGAGTGATATGCGAGGAAATTGCGCGCGAGAAGTACTTGTCCGCAATCGTCATCAAGCGTCCTTCGGCTTTGGCTTCGAAGGCTTCGCCGGTCTCGACCTGGTGGCCTGATACGCGAATTTCCATGGGATCAATCTCCTGCGCTAGGTAACGTAGTGGGCATCATCAGGGTCCGCATCAGCGCACAATTTGGTCAACGCGACCACAAGGCATTGCCAATCCCGGCCACGAATTCTGCATGCCGGGCTAGTTCAGAGGCATTTGCTGCATGTGGTCGCGGCGCCCGGTTCAGTTGGCTGGCGGGCCGCGCCGCGGATTGAGCCACGTTATCATGCTCGCCCGCTTGTTCCTCTGGCTCCGCGGCCAGTTCAAGTCCGATCTGCCGCCCGCCTGTCAGCTCAACATAAAGTTGTGCCAACAGTTCGGCATCGAGCAGAGCGCCGTGGCGAGTCCTATGACTGCGGTCAATTCCGTATCGAGAGCATAGGGCATCAAGGCTCAGCTTGGCACCGGGATGCTTGCGCCGCGCAAGAGCGACCGTGTCGACCATCCGGTCCCGGCTAACAGGCGCGAGGGCGCAGCGGGCCAATTCAGCATTTAGAAATCCGAAATCAAAACCGGCATTGTGTGCCACAAGCGGCGCATCACCCAGAAACTCGATCAATTCCGACGCGCGAGTGCGGAATAGCGGTTTGTCCGCAAGGAAGGCGATGGAAAGGCCGTGCACCGCTTCAGCGCCCGCCGGCATATCGCGCTCTGGATTGAAATAGGCATGAAAGGTGGCTCCGGTTGCTACCCGGTTGACCATTTCGATACAGCCGATTTCAACAACCCTATCGCCGCTTTGAGGGTCGAGCCCCGTTGTTTCAGTATCAAACACGATTTCGCGCATTCGCCATTATCTGGACCTGCGCGTCAGGCCTTGCAAGGTTTTAGCGTGCGTTTTCTTGCCTTATCGCACGGACAAGCGCGGCCACCGTCGCTCGAGTTTGGTCAATCGCTACACCGGTATCGATGACATAGTCCGCACGGGCGCGCTTTTCAGCATCGGGAACCTGAAGCTTGAGGATCTGAGAGAACTTTTCCGTGGTCATTCCGGCCCTTGCCAGCACACGCGCTTGTTGCATTTCAGGCGGGGCGGAGACGACCGCGACTGCATCCAGCCCTGCAGTATGGCCCTTTTCAAACAAGAGAGGAATATCGAATACGACCAGCGGCGCTCCGGCGTTTTCGTGCATAAAGGCCTCGCGCAACTTTCCAACGGCAGGATGAACGATGGCTTCAAGCCGCGCCAACGCTGCAGGGTCTGCGAATACCCGTGTGCCGAGCTCGTGGCGCAGAACGCCGCCGGGACCAGTGGTACCCGGGAATTCTGCCTCTATCATTGGAAGCAGCGCGCCCCCGGCACCTTGTAGCAGGTGCACGGCCGCATCGGCATCGAACACGGGCACGCTAAGATCGCGCAACATGGCCGCGACAGCGGATTTGCCCATGCCAATCGAACCGGTCAGGCCCAGAACGAAAGGACGGCTCATCCGCCGAGCATCGCGCGTAGGACGCCATCTTCGCCGCGCGGGGGCTTGACGCCAAAAAAACGTGCGAAGGCATGATCAGCCTGGCCCAGCAGCATCGCCAGCCCGTCGACGGTGCGAAATCCGGCACGCCGCGCGGTGTGCAGAAACTCTGTCTCAAGCGGCGTGGATACAATGTCATATACCACAGCGCCGGGCGGCGCATGGCTCCAGTCGAAAACCAGCGGCCGCTGACCAAGCATACCCAACGAACTGGCGTTCACGATGAGATCAAGGCAATGCTCGCGGTCATCGAACGCGAACTGTGTTTCTTGCGCAAAGTGCGCCAAGTCGATCGCGTGATGCTCGATTGCGCTGCCTTCCCTTAGGGGAGCAAGTTTATCAAGCAAGTCACGTGCCTTGGCGGAGTCGCGGCCTGCCAACACAATCACCATACCCTGCTCGGCCAGCGCTGCTACGATCGCTCTGGCGGCACCACCCGTGCCAAGAACGCGAGCCATACGAAAAAGATGCTTACGCGCCAACAGAGGTGCCAAAGGCTCCAGAAACCCTGGTGCATCTGTATTGTAACCTACGAGCTCGCCGCCCTGAGGTACGATGGTGTTGACCGCGCCAATGCGCGCAGCAAGTGGATCAAGCCTATCCAAATGCGCAATCACCGCTTGTTTGTGAGGCATGGTAACATTGCAGCCACGCCAACCAGCATCGGTTCGCCTCGACGCCAGATAATCCCCCAAGTCTTGAGGGGCGACATGATGCGCGCGGTAATCGGCATCAATTTCAAGCTGCTTTAGCCAGAAGCCATGAATCGCTGGCGATTTTGATTGCTGGATAGGATCGCCAATCACCTCGGCATAAGCCCGACTCATACTGCAAGCTCGCCGTGTTCACGCAGCGCTGACAAAACAGCCAGCAATGGCATCCCGAGTACGGTAAAATGGCTGCCTTCGATATCCTCGAAGAGTTGCACGCCCGCTGCCTCGATCCGAAAAACGCCGACGCAGGCTGACACTGCTGGCCACTCGCTATCCAGATACCGTTCAATGAACGTCTCAGACAATCGACGCACCCGCAGCTTCGCGAGCGCACAATGACGCCAAAGCGAGATGCCATCGCGGATTAAAACTGCAGCGCTGTGGAGATGCATCATCTGGCCGGAAAAGAACGAAAGGTGTTCTGCTGCTTGCTCCCGCGATACTGGTTTGTCGAACAGTCGCCCCGCTACTTCGACGAGCGAGTCCCCGCCAAGCACCAGTCTTCCCGGAGCACATATCGAAACACCGAGTGCTTTTGCTTCTGCAAGAATACCGGCAATTTCGCAGGCCGGTATGCCGATCAACTCTCGTTTGATCGCTGCCTCATCAACATCGCTTGTGCGCGCTTCAAATGACACCCCTGCTGCCAGCAACATTTCACGGCGCGACGCGCTTTGCGAGGCCAAAATAATCATAGAACGCTCAATCCCCCGTTGACGTCCAAGCCGGCCGCGACCCGTTCGTTGTAAAGGTTAATCACAGCCGCAGCAGTTTCCTCGATCGAGCGGCGGGTCACATCGATCACTGGCCAACCATTGTCGGCAAACATACGCCGCGCATATTGCACTTCGCGGCCAACCTGTTCGCTATCGACATAAGCTGTTTCCGGGGCCTGCATCAAGGAAAGCAATCGGTTTCGACGAACTTGGATCAGACGCTCGGGGCTGGTAGTCAGGCCTACAACCAAGGGCCGACGCAGATTAAACAACGAGTCTGGTGGCGGACTTTCAACAACAATAGGAATGTTGGCAACCTTATAGCCGCGATTTGCGAGGTAGATCGACGTCGGGGTCTTGGAACTGCGCGAGACACCTGCCAGCACGATGTCGGCCGCTTCCCAGTCTTCCCACGCTACGCCATCATCGTGTGCAATCGTGAAGTGGATAGCGTCGACCCTGCGGAAGTAGGCATCATCCATCGCGTGCTGCCGCCCGGGACGACCTTTGGCGGCGCGTCCAAGCTGCTGTTCGAGCGCACTGGTCACTGTGTCGAGCGCCGGCACACTCGGCAGCCCAAGCAAGGCACAACGTTCTTCGAGACGTTCCCTGGTCTCGGCGTTGACCAGAGTATAAAGCACCAATCCAGGGTTCGCCGCAATTTCGCCCATGATCCGGTCGAGATGTTGCTGTGAACGAACCATTGGCCAGAAATGCCGAACAACATCAGCATCATCGAACTGGGCGAGTGCCGCCTTGGCGATCATCTCAAGCGTTTCGCCCGTCGAATCCGACAGGAGGTGCAAGTGCAATCGTTGCATCAAGGCCTCAAACCTCACCCCGGGATGAGGCTGTGGAGAGGCTGATGATAAACCACGGGAGGAATCCGAGAACAAGTCTGGATCGGTTTTCTGCCCCCGACATGGTTCATCAAACTGTCTTGTTTCAAACAGGCGCTGAGAGTTACCCACAGGGGACAAAGAGCGGGGACAACTAGATCTTGCCTCGGCGGTAGGCTGAGTCTCGGCAGCAGTTTTTTGTGGAGAGTACCGGACAAATCAGGCAGATGCGCATCATCCTCGCTATCCACAGGACCATCTACCCTCATCAATCTTATCTAAAAGAGTCTTATTTAAGTGATTGGAACCGGACGACACATGACCAGCACCGCCTTCAAGCCTTTGCTCGAAACGCTAAATGGCGCCAATCTTGAACAGCGGCCAGTCTGGCTGATGCGACAAGCCGGGCGGTATCTGCCGGAGTATCGTGCGCTCCGTGCCGACAAAGGCGGCTTTCTCAATCTGGTTTACGACACCGATGCCGCCGCTGAAATCACCATCCAGCCGATCCGTCGATTTGGCTTTGATGGTGCCATCCTGTTCTCCGACATTCTGATCGTGCCATATGCGATGGGGCAAAATCTTGAATTTCTCGCAGGAGAGGGACCCAGGCTCTCGCCAAGGCTGCTGGATCAGGCGCTGGAGGGCCTGGTGGCGGTCCCTGAGCGACTTGAACCCATTTATTCAACGGTGGCCAAGGTCAAGGCGGCGCTCGCGCCAGAGACCACCCTAATGGGCTTTGCGGGAAGCCCTTGGACAGTCGCCACTTACATGGTGGCGGGCGAGGGAAGCCGCGACCATCACGAGACGCGTGCGTTGGCATATCGTGATCCCGGCATGTTCAGTGCAATCGTCGATGCGATCGGTGCCGTCACGGTGGAGTATCTGTGCGGGCAGGTGGATGCTGGGGCTGAAGGTTTGCAGCTTTTTGACAGCTGGTCCGGCAGCCTCGCTCCTGCCGAGTTTGAGCGGTGGGTGATCGAACCCAACGCTTGGATTACGTCCGAAATGAAGCGGCGGCATCCGCATATCCCGGTGATTGGTTTCCCCAAAGGGGCCGGCGAAAAACTGGTGGCCTATGCCGAGGGGACGGGGGTCGATGCCATCGGCATAGATGAGACCATTGATCCGGTTTGGGCAGCCCGCGCGTTGCCTTCAGGGTTGCCCGTCCAAGGCAATCTCGACCCGTTGCTTTTGCTGTCAGGCGGCGCTGAACTGGATCAGCAGGCGCGCCGTATCCTCGAAATCTTTGCTGATCGCCCCCATGTGTTCAATTTGGGGCACGGTATCGGCCAATTCACCCCCATCGCTCATGTCGAGCAGTTGTTGCGAACTGTGCGAGAATGGCGGCCATAGCAATTGGCTGGGTCCGCATGAGCTGCCGTAGGATGGTTTCTCCTACGCTATCTCTGCAGGTGAATTGGCCATACGGTTTGATTTCAGACGTTTCATATGCGCGAGTAACGCGTTAATGTGAAATTTATGCTTCAGGTACTCGCAATGATTTATCTTTGGATCAAGGCCGGACACGTTATCTTTGTCGTGTTCTGGATGGCAGGGCTCTTCATGTTGCCACGATTTTTCGTCTATCATCAAGAAGCTGCTCAGGGCTCTCCTGAGAACGCAGTGTGGATGGATCGTGAAGCTAAGCTCCTGAAAATCATCATGTGGCCTGCGCTGGTAGTGGTTTGGGTGCTTGGACTGGCATTGGCTGTCAGCGGCGAATGGGTTGGATCAGGCTGGCT
>NZ_CAMBTS010000019.1 GCF_945870625.1 Novosphingobium sp. Chol11
GTATGCGCGGTGTCCTTGAGGGCACTGTGTGATATGTCAGCAACAGATCAGGTGCTGCATTCAAGCAGCGTGCGCCCCGGCACAGGCCGGGGGTCGCAGTCGGTCAAAACGACAGGTCAGAGCTCACAGGCTTGAGATCTCTGCTTTAGCGGAAATCCCGAACGGTCAACCGACCGTCGGCGTTTCACCAGCGAGCTTCGCCTTGATGTAAGGGATGCCATGCTTGGCCGGAAACACCCACTGCTCCCAGATCGAGAGTCGCTTGCGCTCATCCTGCCCGACGATCTCGGAGAAGCCTTCGCGGTACGTGCCGAAAATCCGGTCGAGCAGGATCAGCCCATTGCCGAAGTTGCTGAAATTGTTTTCAAACAGGGTCGAGTGATGCAGGCTGTGGTGCTCGATTGTGGTGAATAAATAGGAATACCAGCGCGGCGGCGTGGTTTTCACGTTGGCATGGGCAAAGCACGTAATCCCGGTCAGCATATTGCTGGCGCAGAACACCGCCGACAATTGCACATCGAGCAGGGCCACCACGCTGAGACTGATCAGGAACAGTTCGATCGGATTGCCGGTCGCGCCTTTCAGTGCGTTCAGCTGCGTCATGTGATGGTGCGGCGCATGCGTCAGCCAGAAGGCATAGTTGCCGTGCATCAGCCGGTGCATCCAATACTGCCCGAATTCGATGACGACGAGCACCAGCGCGACCTGCAGCACAAACGGCAGCGCCATGATCCAGGGGGTGGCGATGCCGAGCGAAGCCTTGAGCGCAGTCAGCGGGTTTTCCGCAGCGATTTGAGTGAACCACGCGATCACGAAGGTGAAAAGCAGCAAGTAAAAGAAGTCAGTCCGAAATTCGCGCCATGTGATGCGCCAGCTGGCATGCCGCTCACTGACAAATTCGAGCGCCTGCACCGCGCCGTAGGTCAGCAGCACGGCCAACGTCATCGTGCTGGCATTGACCCACGATGCCGGCGCAAGGCTCCAGAACGCAAAAATGACCGCCAGAAATGCCGGCTGCACCCAGGTCATTGCCAATTTCATCACGCGAATCACACCCCGCCACGAAGTCTCGCGTATGTTGCCAAAACATTGGCAGAACGCATACTGCATGAGCATAGGCCACAAGGGACGCGGACACAGGTCGCCGAATGACGTAGGCCCAACACTTGGCGTAGCGCGTAATCAAGCGCCTGATGCGGCAGGAGTGGGAGATCGGGCGATGGGGCGGAATTTGCAGAAGCAGCTTTTGGGAATGGCTTTGATGGCAGCCGCAGCAGCGATCGCCAGTGGCAACGCCTCTGCAGCGCCCGCACCTCTGGCCAGCGAGGACATCGTGCTGACCGTGCCCGGCTTTGCCGACTTTCTGGCGGTCGATGGCGAGAATGTCTGGATCACCAACAAGGGCCGGGTCGAGCTGTGGTCCCGGCAGGCCAAGCTTGCCGAAGTGGCGATGGCCAAGCCCTGCGGCGGGATGACGGTGGCATTCGGCTCGCTGTGGGTCGCCGATTGCCAGCATCGCCGGGTTAACCGCATCGATACCGGCATGTCCTCGTTTATTGCCGTGATCCCCACCGGCCTGACGACCGTTACCGGAGGCGAATTGAACGTGGTGTCGGGCGCGGGATCGGTTTGGGCGCCCAGCGATGACGCAGGCATGATCGCGCGGATCGACCCGGCGACCAACACCGTGATCGCCTCGGTCAAAGTCGATCCCGGCACCACCTACCTCGCCTATGGCGAAGGCGCGCTCTGGGCGGTGAGCAGCAAAGCGCAGACGGTGCAGAAGATCGATCCGGCGACCAACCGGGTCGTCGGCAAGGCCAGGCTGGGCAAGCAGCCCGCTTTCCTTGCGGCGGGCGAAGGCGGCGTGTGGGTGCAGGAACAGGGCGACGGGACTTTGGCGCGGGTCGATCCGCGCACAGTCGAAGTCACCGGCCGGACGAAGGTGGGCGCGGACTGGATGTATGGCGATATCGACACCGGCGGCGGCAAAGTATGGCTGCGCACCACCGCCGATCAGGTGATGGTGGTGGTTGATCCCAAATCGATGGCGGTGCTGGGCCGGTTCGGCAAACCGGCAGGCAGCGGCGCGCTGCGCTATGTCGGGCCGGGATTGTGGACCAGCGCGCACGATGTGCACACGCTGTCGTGGTGGGGCACTGGCGGCAAGTAGCGCCGGCTGCGTGCAGGCCTTATGCGGCGGCGATTCGTGCCTTGGCCGCAACGCGTTCGAACACGCCAAGCAGCATTTCGGGCGTTGCCGTCTCCACAATGCCGCCCGCAACGTCGGCTGCCGACCATGTCAGCGATGGCATCTGATCATCGAGCATTTCCCACTCCGGGAACATCCGCTGATCGGCGGTGCGGCTAAGCAGCACTTTGACAGCAAGGTGCCGGTCATCCTTAACGATCCGCGCAAAGACGGCGTCGATCGCGGCTTCGGGGCCTTCGATGAGTTGGAGATACATATCATGGCGGCAGATCAGCGCGCCGGTGATATCGGCCTCACGGTTCTTTTCGCGCGAGCGCACCAGAATGCCTGCGAGCATCGCGCTGTCAAAGCCGAAAGGCTCTGAAGAATAGATCAGCTGCTTCAACGGACGAGCCCCCCACGATTGCTGCTGCGGATAGTGGACCTGCCGGGGCGGCGGCGCAAGGGCGCGGCGGCGGCTTACTCGTTCGGCCGCGCGGGAACCGGGTGCAGGATGAACTCGGCATGGCGGTCGACCACTGGCGCAGAGGCCGCGCGATTGGCCGCCGCCTGCAATTCATAAATCGCCGAGACCGGCAAGGCGAGACCATGCTCTGCGGCATGCGCCGGCGCCTCGTGGGCGTAATCCTGCTTGGGCGTCGTCGTCATCTCGATATGCGCGCCCAGCGCCGCGCGGATCGGATGGGTTCTGGCAAACGCGGCGAGGCGGCCCGCGCTTGCCTGAAACACCGCGAACTTATCGAGCGGCACATAGAGCCGGCCCGGATAGAGCATGTCGCCCGAAAACAGCAGCCGCGTGCGCGCGTCGTAGACCATGATGTGCGATGGCTCGTGGCCCGGGGTGGGGAGAATGGCGAGCACGCGGCCGCCCAGATCGATCCGCCCCTGCGTCACCGGCCACTTCGCGACATGAAAGTAGGCGGCGACTTCGGCAGGCTTGAGGCCGATCACGTCGGTATCGGCGCGGCCTGCGAATTCATCGTCGCCCGCATGGTGGTCGCCGTGGCTGTGCGAATGCGCGACGGTGAGCTTCAGCGGGCGGTCGCCATGCGCGGCGCGCCACGCGGCGATCAGCTGGTCGACCTGCGGGCGGATTTTAAGACCACCCGCGCCAGTATCGAGCAACAACGCGCGCTCCCGCCCAAACAGCAGATAAAGAAACGGGGCCTCGAAGTTGGTCTTGACCGACTGGCGGATCACGTAAGTATCGGCATCGATGGCCTGCACCTGCGTTTGCGGCTCCACTGCCAGCGTGCCATCGATCCAGTGTTCGAATCGCGGACCCGGCGCGGGCGGCGCGGCAGCGATCAGCGCAAACGCGCCAGTTACGGCGAGGCTCAGGGTAAGGGGCGAATTACGCATTGCTGCAATGCGGAAGCGGGTGGCAAGGATCATCACGGGCCCTTAAGTTTTATTACTAAATTGCATAAACGTAATAACGAACAGGGTAGACAACCGCGTCAATCCGCCGCACTCTAGGCACCGAAACGAAACCCAAGGGGAATGCATGGCACGCTGGCTGTCTCAAGGTCGTCTGGCAATGGGCCGAATGGCGAAGGCGCGCTTGATCGTCGCAGCAGCGGTCATGCTAGCCACTGCGGCTTGCGGTGGCGGCGCTTCGGAGCCTGCGAAACGGACAGAATTCAGCATCGGCTGGTCGATCTATGCCGGTTGGATGCCCTGGCCCTATGCACAGCAGGCCGGCATCGTGAAGAAATGGGCCGACAAATACGGCATCAAGATCAACGTGGTGCAGGTCAACGATTATGTCGAATCGGTCAACCAGTACACTGCGGGCAAGCTCGACGGCGTGACCGTCACCAACATGGACGCGCTGACGATCCCGGCGGCGGGCGGCAAAGATACCAGCGCGATCATCCTGGGCGATTATTCGAACGGCAACGACGGCGTGGTGCTAAAGAATGCGGCATCGCTCGCGGATATCAAGGGCCGCACGGTCTACCTGGCCGAGCTATCCGTCTCGCACTATCTGCTGGCGCGCGCACTTTCGACCGTGGGGCTCAAGCTTGCAGACGTAAAGACGATGAACACCTCGGATGCAGACATCGTCGCGGCGTTTTCCAGCCCGACCGCCAATGCGGCGGTGACGTGGAACCCGCAGCTGACCGAGCTCAGCAAAATGCCGGGTGCCAACCTGGCGTTTGCTTCAAGCGAAGTGCCCGCCGAGATCCTCGATCTTCTGGTGGTCGACAGCGCCACACTCAAAGCCAATCCCAATCTGGGCAAGGCGCTCGCCGGGATCTGGTATGAAACCATCGCGCTGATGCAGCAGCAGGACGCGAGCGGCGCAGCGGCGCGTGCAGCGATGGCCAAACTGGCCGGATCGAGCCCCGAAGCATTCGACGCGCAGCTCAAAACCACGCACCTTTATGGCAGCCCAAAGGAAGCGATTGCCGCGATGGGCGCGCCCGACCTCATCAGCACGATGACCAAAGTGCGCGATTTCAGCTTTTCCAAGGGGCTGTTCGGTCCGGGCGCGCGCAGCGCCGATGCGGTGGGCATGGCTTTTCCGGGCGGCAAGACGTTGGGCGATGCGGCCAATGTGAAGCTGCACTTCGATCCGACCTTCATGGAGCAGGCTGCGGCGGGCGGAAATTGATCCAGTTTATGAACGTGGCTCCCCCATGCGCTGGGTAAATGTGCGGCCCTCGCGGCGCACCGGGTGGTTGCTCGGCGCGGGGCCGCTGGTGGTCCTCCTGCTGGCGTATCTGATCGCCTCGGCCAGCCGCCACGCCGCCAATTCCGCTGACAAAGTTCTGCCCACGCCCGCCGCGATGTTTGCGGCGATGCGCACCATGATGGCCGACGCCGATCCGCTCACCGGCCAGCTGATCTTTTGGGCGGATACGCTTGCCAGCCTCGAACGGCTTGGCATTGCGCTCGCCATTTGTACGCTTTCGGCGCTCTTGGTCGGCATGGTGCTGGGTGTGCTGCCCGCCGCGCGCGGGACCTTTGGCCCCCTTGTAACTACGATCGCCGTGATTCCGCCGATCGCGCTGCTGCCGATCCTGTTCATCGTGTTCGGCCTTGGCGAGACCGCCAAAGTGGCGCTGATCGTGATCGGCATCACCCCGTTCCTGATCCGCGATCTGGCCGATCATATCACTGCTTTGCCGCGCGAGCAGATGATCAAGGCGCAGACTTTGGGCGCGAGCAGCTGGCAACTGGCGCTGCGCGTCGCCTTGCCGCAGGCGCTGCCCCGGCTCATCGCTGGCGTCCGACTGTCCTTGGGGCCGGCTTGGGTTTATCTGATTTCGGCCGAAGCCATCGCGTCTGACATCGGCCTTGGCTACCGCATCTTCCTCGTCCGCCGCTATCTCTCGATGGACATCATCATTCCCTATGTGATCTGGATTTCGCTGCTCGCCATCGTGATGGATGTGGCGCTGGCGCAGCTCAGCCGCCGCGCCTTCGGCTGGGCGCACGAGGCTGGACGATGAGCGTCCCCGCTTTGATCGCGTTCGACAACGTGTGGCTCGAATATGGCGACAGGGTCGTGCTTGAGCGTGTCAGCCTCGCCATCGCCGAACGCAGCTTCGTCGGGATTGTCGGCCCCTCCGGCGCGGGCAAGAGCAGCTTCCTGCGTCTGGTTTTGGGGCAGGAAGCGCCGAGCCGGGGCAAAATCCTGCTCGATGGCGCGCCCCTGCCGCCCGAATGCGGGCCGGATCGCGGGGTAGTGTTTCAACGCTACTCGGTCTTCCCGCACCTTACCGCGCTGCGCAATGTGATGTTCAACCGTGAATGCGTGGCCGCGCCGTTCACCGCGCGCTTGTTTGGCGCAGCGCGGCGCGCCGCAGAGGCCGAGGCGCTGGCCATGCTCGAAGAGGTCGGCCTTGCCGATGCGCGGCACACGTATCCCGCGCAGCTTTCGGGCGGGATGCAGCAACGGCTGGCGATCGCGCAGGCATTGATGGCGCGGCCGCGTGTGCTTCTGCTCGACGAGCCGTTCGGCGCGCTCGATCCCGGCATCCGGCAGGATATGCACCGGCTGATCACCCGGCTCTGGCACGAACGCGCGCTCACCGTGCTCATGGTGACGCACGATATCCAGGAAGCGTTCAAGCTGGGCACGCGGGTGATCTCGTTCGACAAGCGCCGCCATGATCCCCACGCACCGCACCGCTATGGCGCGACGGCGGTGTACGACCTCGCGCTTGATCGCAAGGCCGCGCCCGATGCGATCCCCGCATAACGCTGAGCGTATCGTTCAGTATTACGATTGACAGAATCGGTAATAATTAAGAGAGTGCCAATGTGACCAAAGACCTCCCCCCAGCCGCGCTCGCCCGCCTGAGCATGAGCCTGCCGGCGGAGCTTTCGCGTCAGCTTGACGCCATGGTGGAAGAGCGCGATCTCTCGTCGCGCTCGCAGCTCATCGCCGAACTCATTCGCAACGAGTTGGCCGAACATGGCGCGGCGGAGCGCCCCGAGGATATGCTCGCGGGCACGATTACCTTGGTCTACCGCGCCGATATGGGCCGCGTGCGCCACCAGCTGGCGCAAACGCAGACCGAGTATTTGAAAGAGGTGATTTCCTCGCAGCACGTCTTTCTCGAAGACGACCAGTCGCTCGAAGTGCTGCTGGTGCAAGGCCCAGCGCGGCGGCTGCGCGCGTTGTGCGATGCGCTGCGCAAAGTGCGCGGGGTGCAACAGCTGCGGCTGTTCACCACCACCGCGTTGCTCCCCCCGCTTTACGATCAGGATGCTGCCCAAGGTTCACATGGCCAGCCACATGAGGAGGCCGCATGAGCGCCCTTGCCAATCCCAATGCCGCCCGCGACCATGCCCGCGCCATGGCGGGCACCGTCGCCGAGGCTATGCCGATCCTGCCGCCTCGCGCGGATGATCTGCCCGCCGGCGTCAGCCCGGCCGATCTTGTCTGGGAAGAAACCATTGCCTCTGGCGGCTATGCCTCTCGCTCGCTGGCGCGCGGCACCCGGCTGCGGCTGATCGATTTGCAGGGCGATGCCTGCGCGTCGCTGCTGCTCTACAACGCGGCGATGCCGACCGAGCGGCTGAACATCGCCGACACGGTGAAAGTGCAATGGAACGCCTATCCCGGCGCAGGCAGCCTGCTGCTCTCGGATATGGGCCGCGTCCTCGCCAGCTTTGAACATGACGATGCGGGCACGCACGATGCCTTTTGCGGCGCATCGAACGAAGCCTCAAACCGCCGCCGTTATGGCGAGGGGCGCAATTCGGGCAACTTCCCCAATGCGCGCGACCGGCTGTTGCTGGGCTCGGCCAAGCATGGGCTGGGGCGGCGCGACGTGCATCCCTGCATCAATCTGTTCAAGGGTGTGCGCATCGCCGCCGATGGCACAACCGAGCCGCAGTTCGGCCCCTTCGCGCCGGGCCGCACAGTCGTGCTGCGCGCCGAGATGGAGGTGATCGTGGTGATCGCCAATTGCCCGCATGTGCTCGATGCGCGGCCATGGAGCGTCACCCCGCTGCGCGCCACCGCCTGGCGCGGGCCTATTGCTGGCGAAGAAGACGCCATCCGGAACGCCACCCCCGAAGGCCAGCGCGCTTTCCTCAACACCGAGGATCTGTACCGCCGATGACACACGATCCCCACATCCCGCCCCACGCCAATAACGTTCTGCACGACGAGGTGGTCTCCGCCCGCGCGCCGTGGATGCACCGGATCAAGGCGGGCGAAACACTGCGCATTGTTGATCTCGAAGGCAATCAGGCCGTCGATTTCCTGCTCTATGCGGCGGCCGATGATGCCGAGCGCTATAGCGCGCAGGATACCATCGCCGCGCAATCGAACATCTTCCTGCGCACCGGCAGCGTGCTGCTCTCCAACGAGGGCAATCCGATGATGACCATCGTCGATACCTCTGTCGAGTATCACGACACCATCGGCGGTGCCTGCAGCTGCGAGTCCAACAGCCTGCGCTATGGCCACCACACCAAGGCGCAGCACGCCTGCGTCGACAATTTCCTCGAGGCGAATTTGCGTGAAGGGCGCGGCAAGCGCGATATCGTCTCGAACATCAACTTCTTCATGAATGTGCCGGTCGAGCCCGATGGCGCGCTGGGCATCGTCGATGGTATTTCCGCGCCGGGGCTGACGGTGGACTTGCGCGCCGAGATGGATGTGATCGTGGTGGTGTCGAACTGCCCGCAGATCAACAACCCGTGCAACGGTTTTAACCCCACTTCCGTGCGCATGATCGTGACTGCATGAACTTCAACACGGTCCTGATTGCCAATCGCGGGGCTATCGCCTGCCGCATCATCCGCACCTTGAAGCGTATGGGCATCCGTTCGGTAGCGGTGTTTTCCGACGCCGACGAGGCCTCGCGCCATGTGGCAGAAGCCGATGTTGCGGTGCGGATCGGTCCCGGTGCGGCCGCCGAAAGCTATCTCGATGTCGGCCGCATCCTCGCCGCTGCGCGCGAAACCGGCGCTGAGGCGATCCATCCGGGCTATGGCTTTCTCTCCGAAAACGCCGCCTTTGCCGAGGCTTGCGAAAGCGCGGGCATCGCCTTCATCGGGCCGACGCCCGAAAACATCCGCGCCTTTGGCCTGAAGCACAGCGCACGCGCATTGGCGCAGGCCAACGGGATTGCGTTGGCCCCCGGCACTGGTCTGCTCGCCGATGCCGAAACGGCGGTGAGCGAGGCCGCGCGGATCGGATATCCGGTGATGCTGAAGGCGACTGCGGGCGGCGGCGGTATCGGCATGCGGGTTTGCACCGATGCCGATGCGGTGCGCGAAGGGTTCGAGGCCGTCGCGCGGCTGGGCGCGAGCAATTTCAGCGATGCCGGGCTGTTTTTGGAGCGGTTCGTGCCGCGCGCGCGCCATGTCGAGGTGCAGATTTTCGGCGACGGCGCCGGCCGGGTGATCGCACTGGGCGAGCGCGATTGCTCGCTGCAGCGGCGCAACCAGAAGGTGCTCGAAGAAGCCCCTGCGCCGAATTTGCCAAGCCGCGTACGTGCCGAATTGATCGCCGCGGCGGTGCGGCTGGGCGAGGCTGCGCACTATCGTTCGGCGGGCACGGTCGAGTTTCTCTATGACCCGGCGCGCGAAGACTGGTTTTTCCTCGAGGTCAACACAAGGCTTCAAGTCGAGCACGGCGTTACCGAGGAAGTGACCGGCATCGATTTGGTCGAATGGATGGTGCGCGGCGCGGCGGGTGATACAGCGTTTCTCGATACGCCCGTGTCGCCGCCCAAAGGGTGGTCGATTCAGGCGCGGCTCTATGCCGAAGACCCCGCGCTCGATTTCCGCCCGGCCTCGGGCAAACTGACCGACGCCAGCTTTCCCGCCGATGCGCGAACAGAAACCTGGGTCGAGCGCGGCAGCGTGGTCTCCCCGTTCTACGACCCGATGCTGGGCAAGCTGATCGTCCGCGGGAGCACGCGCGCCGAGGCGGTGGCCCTGATGCAGGCGGCGCTGGATAAGACGCGGCTGGCGGGGATCGAGACCAATCTGCGTTGGCTGCGCGATGTGGTGCGCAGCGATGATTTCGTCTCGGGCGATGTCTCGACTCGTTCGCTTGAAAGCGTGGTGCATGCCGCGCGCAGCCTCACCGTGCGCAGCGGCGGCACTGCGACCACGGTGCAGGACTATCCGGGCCGCACCGGGCTCTGGGATGTCGGCGTGCCGCCGTCGGGGCCGATGGATGCGCGCGCGTTCCGGCTGGGCAACCGTCTGCTCGGCAATGCGCAAAGCGCGGCTGGGCTGGAAGTCACTGCCACTGGCCCGGTCATCCAGTTCAACACCCCAGCCGCCATCTGCCTCACCGGCGCGGACTTCGGCGCGACGCTGGATGGCATCGCCATTGCGCGCGGCCAACCGATCGCGGTGCGCGCAGGCCAGGTGCTCGCCCTCGGCCGGGTCAGCGGCGGCGGGATGCGCGGCTATATCCTGTTTGCCGGCGGGCTTGAGGTGCCCAGCTACCTTGGCAGCGGCAGCACGTTCGATCTCGGCGAATTCGGCGGGCACGGCGGCCGCCGCCTGCTCGCGGGCGATACGCTGCATCTCGCCGGGCAGACCAGCGCCGCGCCGCCAGAACCCGGCACAGCATCGCAAGCGCCGCTCGGCCCGGAATGGACAGTGCGCGTGCTCTATGGCCCCCACGGCGCACCCGATTTCTTCACGGCGGAGGACATCGCCGCGATCCTCGGCGCCGAATGGCGCGTACATTACAACAGCAACCGCACCGGCGTGCGCCTCATTGGCCCCAAGCCCTGCTGGGCGCGGCAGGATGGCGGCGAGGCGGGGCTGCACCCCTCGAACATCCACGACAATCCCTACGCCATCGGCGCGGTCGATTTCACTGGCGACATGCCGATCATTCTGGGACCGGACGGACCATCGCTCGGCGGGTTCGTTTGCCCGTTCGTGGTGATCGCGGCAGACTTGTGGAAGCTGGGCCAGTTCGCACCCGGCGACGCGGTTCGGTTCAGCCGGGTCAGCCTCGCCGAAGCCGAAGCGGCGGCGGCGGCCGAAGAAGCGCTGATCGCCGATGGCATCGCCCTGCCCGCACCGAGCAGCACCGCGCCCGATGACAGCGCCATCCTGCATCATTTGCCGCCGCAGGGTGCCCGCCCGCTCGTGACCTACCGCCAGCAGGGCGACCGCAACCTGCTGGTTGAATACGGCCCGATCACGCTCGATCTCGAGTTGCGGCTGCGGGTGCACGCCGCGACCGCCGCGCTGTCCGATCTGGCGCTTCCCGGCATCATCGACGTCGTCCCCGGCATCCGTTCGTTTCAGGTCCATTTCGATGGGGCGGCGCTCACGCAGGCGGCGCTGCTCGCGAATCTGATCGCGATCGAACAAACGCTGGGCGATCTGGAAGACTTCGTCATCCCCTCGCGCATCGTCCACCTGCCGCTGAGCTGGGACGATCCGGCGATCCATCAGACGATCGAGCGCTACATGGTCGTGGTGCGCGATGATGCGCCGTGGTGCCCGGACAACATCGAGTTCATCCGCCGGGTTAACGGCCTCGCCAGCGCCGAAGACGTGCGGCGCACCGTGTTCGATGCCAGCTACCTCGTCTATGGCCTCGGCGATGTCTATCTCGGCGCGCCCGTCGCGACGCCGATTGATCCGCGCCACCGGCTGGTGACCACCAAGTACAACCCCGCGCGCACCTGGACCCCGCCGAATGTCGTCGGCATCGGCGGTGCCTATATGTGCATTTATGGGATGGAGGGGCCTGGCGGCTATCAGCTGTTCGGCCGCACGATTCAGGTGTGGAACACCTATCGCAAGACCGCCGCCTTCGCCGATGGCCAGCCGTGGCTCCTGCGCTTTTTCGACCAGATCCGCTTTTTTCCGGTCAGCCATGACGAATTGACCGAATGGCGGCGCGACTTCCCGCTCGGCCGCCGCGCCATCCAGATCGAAGAGACTGCGTTCCGGCTGGCCGATTACCGCGCCTTCCTGAGCGACAACGCCGCCTCGATCACTGAGTTCGAAACCCGCCGCAACGCCGCCTTCGCCGCCGAGCGCGCCGAATGGGAGGAGCGCGGCGAGTTTGACCGCGTCGCCAGCCTGACCGAGGCAAGCGGCGGCGGCGCGGATGCGGATGCCATTGTCGTGCCTGATGGGGCGCAGCTGGTCGAAGCGCCCTTTGGCGGCAGCGTGTGGAAACTGATGAAGGGGCTGGGCGATACCGTCGCCGCCGGGGAGACGATTGCGGTGATCGAAGCGATGAAGACCGAGTTTCCGGTTGAGAGCCCCGCTGCGGGCACGGTCGCGGCGATCTATGTGGCTGAGCGCCAGTCGATCAACCCCGGCGCGCCGATGCTCGCGCTGGCGCGCGCATGACCGCGCTGGCCCGCCTTTCCGCCGCCGAAATCGCCAGCGCGGTTCAAACCGGCGCGCATAGCGCCGTGCACGTGATCGAGCGGGTGCTCGAACGGGTTGCGTTCTACGACACCGTGCAGTCCGCTGTGTGGATTTCGCGCTTCGATCCCGCCGCCCTGCGTGCCGCTGCAGCCGCAGTCGATGCGCGGATTGCGGCGGGCGAGGTGCTGCCGCTGGCCGGCGTGCCCTTCGCGGTGAAGGACAACATCGACGTCGCCGGGCTCGATACCACCGCCGCCTGCCCCGTCTTCGCCTATCGCCCTGCCCGATCCGCCACCGTCGTCGAGCGACTGGTCGCAGCAGGCGCGATTCCCATCGGCAAAGCCAATCTCGATCAATTCGCCACCGGGCTCAACGGCACCCGCAGCCCCTATGGCATCCCCCGCAATGCCTACAACCGCGCCTATATCAGCGGCGGCTCAAGCTCTGGCTCCGCCATCGCGGTCGCCGCCGGGCTGGTCGTCTTCGGCCTCGGCACCGACACGGCGGGCTCGGGCCGCATTCCCGCCGCGTTCAACCACCTCATCGGCTTCAAGCCGACACGCGGGCGCTGGAGCAGCCGGGGCCTCGTGCCAGCCTGCCGCACGCTGGATTGCATCACCGTGTTCACCGGCGACACCGCGGATGCGGCGTTGATCGATACCGCGATTGCGGGCTTCGATGCAGCCGACCCGCTCTCTCGCGCGCTCCCCGACGCCCCCCGCCCCGCGCGCCGCATCGGCATCCCGCTGGCGCATCAGCGGCCGTGGTTCGGCGATCTCGAATCGGGCCATCTCTATGATCGCGCGCTGGCCGCGCTGGACGCTGAACTTGTCGAAATCGACATGACCCCGCTCAATGAGGCGGCGCGGCTGCTTTACGATGGCCCATGGGTCGCCGAGCGGACGGCCGCGATCAAAGATCTGCTCCAGTCCGATGCCGAGGCCATCCACCCGGTCGTGCGCGGGATCGTCGAGCGCGGTTTCGCCTATGGCGCGGTCGAGACTTTCGAGGCGATGTACCGCCTCGCCGATCTTGCGCGCGCGGCAGAAGCGATGTGGGCGGATATCGACATGCTGGCGCTGCCCACCGCGCCCACCTGCTACCGCGTGGCCGAAATGCTCGCCGCGCCGGTCGCGCTTAACGCCAATCTGGGGGCTTACACCAATTTCGTGAACCTGCTCGACATGGCCGCGATTGCCGTGCCCACTGGCGTGCGCGCCAATGGCACCGGCTTTGGCGTTACGCTGATCGGCCCGGCCGCCACCGACCGCGCGCTGATCGCCGCGGCGGCCAAGCTTTACCCCGCGCCGGCCACCCCGCCGCCGCTCGATCTGGAGGGACGCATGGATACCGTGAAACTGGCCGTCGTCGGTGCGCATTTGAAAGACATGCCGCTGCACTGGCAGCTCACCTCGCGCGACGCGCGCTTTGTCGGCGAGGCCAAGACCGGGTCCGCTTACCGCCTCTATGCCATCGCCAACAGCGTGCCGCCCAAGCCCGCTCTCGTCCACACCGGCGATGGCGCGGCGATCGCGCTCGAAATCTACGAGCTCGATATCGCCGCCTTCGGCAGCTTTGTCGCCGAAGTGCCGCCGCCGCTCGCCATCGGCACGGTCGAGCTTGAGGACGGCAGTCTGGTCAAAGGTTTCGTCGCCGAACCGCGCGCGATCACCGGCGCGGAAGACATTACCGCGCTCGGCGGCTGGCGCGCCTTCGTGGCGCGTTAAACCAGTAAGGCCCGCCGCGCCGCCGCATCAAGCGCGGATTCAACGTGTTCTGCTGGGAAGGGCAGCCCGGGCAAAGCCGCGATTTCGGCGAGTGTCCGTGTTCCATCTGCCGCCAACAGCAAAGCCTTCAGTTCGCTCTGTTGGATGTTCATGATCTTGTGATCGAGCGTCGCGACTTGCGTTTCACCCCGGCCAAACATCGCGCGGACGAGTGGGCTCAGCTTGGGACGATCTCCCGCGCTCAGCGCGCATATGGCCGGGCCATGATGAAACCGGATGTACCCGCGTCCGAACATATCGAGCAAAGTGCGCCGCCGACCCGCGTCGAGTACCTTTTCGGCGAAGGGAAAGCGCTCGGGCCAATGCGCGGAGACGCTATCGATCATCCGAACCATCTCTTCGTCTTTCAGACTGAACGTTGTGCGTCCGCTGCGATAGCTGCCATCTTCTTCTTTCTTGAGCGAGCAAGACATCCACAGCCCGTCCAACGTCTGCGGATCAAAGACGCGCAAGGGTTTGTGAGCGCTGCGCACGAACACGCTGTGGCGAAAGAACCGCACCGTGGCATAGTCGGACGCTTGCGCCGCGCGCACCACCAGCTTGTCCAGATCGCCTTCTGGCGCCACCCCGTCGGGCAGGAATCCATCGAGATTGAGGCGGGCCCCGGAATCGTCGGTAAGAAAGGTCAAGCCATGCTCACGCGCTTGCGCCACCACGTCAGTCAGCCGCTGCGGCGCGAAAGTGCCGCCGAGCTCGTCGTGAAACAACACGCTGTCTGGCCGTTCGAGCATCGATGCTGCTTGCTTGCGCAGCGCGGTCACCACCACATCATCGCTGTCTTGCGGCTTTGAGAACAACTCGAGGCATTGGTGCGTGATTGCAATCTTTTCGTTGATCGCCTCGGTGCCTTCAAGCGCATGGAGCAGCATGTCGCGCATCATCATGCGGACATAGCCGCCCGGCATCGCGTTATAGCTCACAAAGGCAACCCCATCGGGGGCCAGCGCATGCCCGATCAGTGCCATGATCCCGGCGCGCACCGGCTCCGGCACCCAGGCATAGACCCCGTGCGCGATGATGTAGTCAAAGCTGCCCGCCGGATAGCGCTCGCACGCGTCGAGAATATCGCAGACTTGGAGCTCGACATTCGTAAGGCCCGCGGCTGCAATCAGCGCTTGCCCCCGCGCTACAGCGGTCTCGGCCAGATCGAAGCCCTGGCACGCCATACCGGGATTGGCTGCCGCCATCGCGATCAGGTTCAGCCCGTCGCCACCTGCGATTTCGAGCACGCGCGCG
Organism: Novosphingobium sp. Chol11; assembly: GCF_945870625.1. Lineage (GTDB taxonomy): Bacteria > Pseudomonadota > Alphaproteobacteria > Sphingomonadales > Sphingomonadaceae > Novosphingobium. The sequence goes on from NZ_CAMBTS010000019.1 coordinate 15,073, forward strand.
GCGCCAATCTCAGGCGCAGCCAGCCCATGGATCTGCGCAAGCGCGCGCAAGCGATCCGGGTGCGTCTGCTCAAACACCATGCTGGGATAAACGACAGTGTCGTAGGCGGTTGTCATGCTGGTGTTCCCCTCAATGCCCGTCGCTCGACCAGTGCGGCTTGTCCTTCAGCAGCTTGATCACGCCGTACCCTTTGCCAACCGCATGCAGATCGGTGTTCGAAGCGCCGTTCAAGGGCGTGCCGATTTCGACCACCGTGCCATCTGCGCCGGCGATCTTGAGCGTGCCGGTCCAGCTGATGTTCATGTCGATCGCCAGCCCCTTGTAATGCATTGATGGATGCGCGGGTGGGTAAACGATGCGAAACAGGCTGACCATTTCCTGAGCCGCCTTTTGCGAGGCCTCTTCGTCAGCATGGACCCAATCGATATCGCAACCGGGAATGGCTGGCACATCCTTCGCCTTGACCTTCCCCTTCGACAATTTGTACGCCCAGTGCATCAGGGCCCCACGCACCGGGTTGCGCCGCGTGGCCGAGATATGCACGGTGGCATTAGCCTTAGCGAGTGCCGCGAGGAAGCTCTCGACCTTGGTGCGGAAACCGGGTTCAAGATCGGCAATCGCGCTGTTGTCGGGATACCTTGCCTGGTTGGCATGCCACCACGCTGCGCCGCTTAGGTTGGCCGGGGCTGTTGGATCGCTCATGCCGCCGCATCCTCTTTCATGCTGTTATTCGATGCTGTCTTCATAGTCTGCAAGTTTGGCGAGCACTTCGGGCCGTTTCGCGTAACGCGCGCGCAGCGCTTTCAAACGCCGGTCGGTCCCGCGGCAATAGCGCTTCATTTGCGCCGCGAGAAGGCGGGCGCGGTCCTCGTCATAAGGCGCCTCGCTGCGGAAATGGTCGCATAGGTCGCGCTCGGCGATAAAAGCGGCCACCCTGCTGGTCCGTGCAAAGCTTGCGCCGGGCAGGACCAGCAGGGCGAGGGACAGCCCGCTTGCAGTGGCAAAACGCAGCGCCCAATGTGCGCGCATTGTCACGCCGAGACGTAAACGATCGCGACGATTGTTCCATGATCGCCGTATCGCGCGGTATATTCGCCGTTGTTGGGCTGCTCGTTAACGCGGCCGTCCCACGGATCAAGAAACGATACCTGGCGCGATGTACAGCGGCCGACAACCACGAAATGACCACCCATCCCGTCCCAGCTGACCAAGACGATGGCGGGTTTGGTGAGCGAGATCTTATGATCTGCAATGCGCGGCGGGTTGCCGCTCAGGACGGTACTCTCGGCTCGCAGTCCTTCATTGCGCAGCGCTGTCGCAACTTGAGCGGTGAAAAGGCCAAAATTCGTGAAGGTATGCCCCATCGAGCTCTGATTTGGATTTTCCGGGCTAAACGCAGCCGGATTGAGCGTCATCGGTCCCGAGCTGGGCCGCTGCACCGCGCCCAATGCGCTGGCCACAGCGCCGCTGTAAACGCGCTGCGCGAGGTCCCATTCTTCTTCGGCAAAGCTGGTCTGCCGTGCGATCCCGCGCGCCATCCAGATGCTGGCAACCCCGCAGGAGCTGGCCTGGTCCTGCTTCCAAATTTGATACGTCCGTCCGTGAGAATCTCGTTCGATATTGATCATGACTTTCTCCCTCCATCCGGTTCAATCAAGTTCCTTGCTTTCGGCACTTACTTCGCAATCAGAAAAACCTCTGATGCACGCTTCATCGCTTGGCCACGCTGCCGTCGAAGCCAACCGACTTCGCGCCGCCCGAGAGCAGCGCGACATCAAATCGATCATCACCGGGCCGGTAGGTCACAATCGGGTCGGCGGGCTCGATATCGTGCAGGCAGCTCTCCACCTGCTCCGCAAACAGCTCGCGCCCAAGCGGCCAGTCGATCAGGCGGACCCAGCGCTCTTGCCCCGCCTGACAGCGGCTCATGGCGGCGGGCCGCGATGCGTAGCTGTCGAGCACCACGAGGCGGCCCGGCCGCCGGACCAGAACCTCGATCTTGTGCGACGCGGCGGCATCGACCAGATCGGCAGCAAGCGCTACCGCGACGCGGCGGGTCACGCCTGCTTCTGCCAGCGTGATCGCTGGGCCAACCTGCGGCTCGGGCGGATTTTGCCCCCCCACTTTCGAACAGGCGGCAAGCGCCAGCAACCCCAGGGCGCTCCTGACCGGATAGCCCCGCGCCCGCATCAGTTCAGGATCGCATCGGCATAGCAAACGCCGAAGTAGTTCCATTCGTCGGTGTTCTTGTGGCCGCGCGCATACGTGCCCTTGTCGCGCGCGCGCAATTGCGCTTCGGTTTGGCCGGCATTGTCGGCGTCGGTCATGTCCCAGCCGATGTTCCCGGTGCGCGCATCGCACAAGATGGCCGGATTGCGCACCCATTTGCCGCCAACATAGCGATGATAAGACCCGCCGTTCCAGCGGCATACCGTTTCATAGCGCAGCTGCGCGGCGGTGTAGGTCCGTCCCGACTGCGCGAGATAGGTTCGGGCCGCAGTCTGCTTGGCCGCAAACAGCACCAACCCCGCGTCGATATTGCGTTTCCAGCTCCAGCATTGCTGAAACGATGGCGCGGGCGTGGTGAGCTGGCACAGGCCATAGCCATTATCGAACGACTTCACTGGCTGGCCGCTCGTGTTGAAGTGCTTGCCTTTGGATTCGTGCCGGATGATCGCGGTGAAGCCATCGCTGTTGGGCTTTGTGGCGAGATAGGCCTCAATCGCGGACATGGCCGGATTGGTGCCGATCACGCGCACCGCCAATTGCGCCGTTTTCCCCCCGGCCGCCGCCGTAACGGTCAGCGTCCCGCCAAGATCGGCCAGCTGCGCCTTCAACGTGACACTGCCGGTTGCGGTATTGACCGTGCCCGTCTTCGAGAAGGTGTCCCAGACGATTTTCCACGTCCACACATGGGGCCCTGTAGCATCGGTCTTGAAGGTGATCGCAGGCGGCGCGGTGTCGCCTGCGATCTTGAACTGGGCATTGGCAAGCGGCGTCGTGATCTTCATGGCAGCCTTCCCCCCTGCTTTGCTCACCTACCCGAAGGCATAGCCGAACCCGTCACCCTCCACGGTCACTGCGATCGACTTGACCTCTTCGCCCGACATTTGCCGGTTGAGCAGCGCGATCGAAACCTCGGGCAGCATCGTGTTGGTCAGGATTGCATCGATCAGGCGGCCGCCGCTGGCCACTTCGTTGCAGCGCGAGACGATCAGATCGATCACCGCGTCGGCATAGCTGAACATGATGCCGTGGCTTTCATGAACACGGCGGACGATCCGGTCGAGCTGGATGCGCACAATGCCCTTCAGCATATCGGGCGAAAGCGGATAGTACGGCAACACCAGCAAGCGCCCGAGCAGCGCGGGCGGAAACACCTTGAGCAGTTCTGGCCGCAGCGTGGTTGCCAGGCTGTCGGCGTCGGGCTTCATCTCCTCGTCTTCGCTGAGCGTGGTGATGAGGTCGGTGCCGACGTTCGAGGTCAGCAGGATCAGCGTGTTTTTGAAATCGATATACCGTCCCTCGGCATCGTTCATGAAACCCTTGTCGAAGACTTGGAAGAACATCTCGTGGACATCGGGATGCGCTTTTTCCACCTCGTCGAGCAGCACGACCGAATAGGGCCGCCGCCGCACCGCCTCGGTCAGCACGCCGCCCTGGCCATAACCGACATAGCCCGCCGGAGCGCCTTTGAGCGTCGAGACGGTGTGGGCCTCCTGAAACTCGCTCATGTTGATCACGATGCAGCTTTCGTCGCCCGAAAACAGCAAGTCCGCCAGCACCATCGCGGTCTCGGTCTTGCCGACACCCGAAGGCCCGCACAGCATGAACACGCCGACCGGCTTGTTCGGGTTGTCGAGCTTGGCGCGGCTGGTCTGGATGCGCTTGGCAATCGCGTCCATGGCGTGATCCTGTCCGATCACCCGCGCTTTGAGCTGGTCGGCAATCGTGAGCACGCTCTCGATCTCGTTCTTGACCATGCGGCCCATCGGAATCCCGGTCCAATCGCCGACAACAGCGGCCACCGCATCCTGATCGACCACTCCGAACACCATCGGATTGTCGCCCTGCGCCTCGCGCATCGCGGCAATGGCGCTATCGAGCGCGGCCTTCAAAGCTTCCTCGCCTTCGGCCACGCCATCTTCGCCAGCCGCCGCACGCGCTTCGGAAAGCGCGGATCGCGCGGCAACGACGGCTTCGTGCGCGGCCTTTTCAGCATCCCACTTGACCGACACTTCCTCGACAGCCGTCTTGGCCTCGGCGATCGCTTCGTCCAGCTTGGGCAGCCTTTCGCCGCTGGCATATTGCTCGCTCGTCTCGCGCTGGGCGATCTCGCGTTCCACTTCGAGCAGTTCGAGCTTGCGCTTGCGGTCTTCGACTTGCGCCGGGGTGGCGTGCTGCGACACCGCAACGCGCGCGCAGGCGGTATCAAGCAGGCTTACCGCCTTGTCGGGCAATTGCCGCGCCGGCACATAGCGCTGCGACAACTTCACCGCCGCCTCGACTGCCTCATCGAGCACCACGATCTTGTGATGCGCTTCCATCATCGGCGCGACCGAGCGGATCATGGCGATCGCCTTGGCCGTCTCGGGTTCGCCCACGTCGACCGTCTGGAAGCGCCGGGTCAGCGCTGGATCTTTCTCGAAATACTGGCGATATTCAGCATACGTGGTCGCCGCGACAGTGCGCAGGCGGCCGCGCGCGAGCGCTGGCTTGAGCAGATTGGCGGCGTCGCCGGTGCCCGCCTGGCCGCCCGCACCGATCAGCGTATGCGCCTCGTCGATAAACAGGATGATCGGGCTGGTGCTCGCCTCGACCTCGTCGATCACCTGGCGCAGCCGCTTTTCGAACTCGCCCTTGACGCTCGCTCCCGCCTGCATCAGCCCGATATCGAGCGAGCGCAGCGTCACGCCCTGAAGCGCAGGCGGCACGTCGCCGTCGACGATCCGCTTGGCAAAGCCTTCGACCACCGCCGTCTTGCCAACACCAGCCTCGCCGACCAGAATGGGATTGTTCTGCCGGCGGCGCAGCAGGATGTCGATCACCTGGCGGATCTCGGCGTCGCGGCCCACGATCTTGTCGATCTTGCCGCTGCGCGCCTGTTCGGTCAGGTCGACCGAATATTTGGCCAAGGCCTCGCCATCGGCCACTGGGCCGCCATCGCCCGCGCCGCCGCCGGCGACCGGGCCGGCCTCGGCCTGCGTTTCCTCGGTCGAGGCGGCGCAGATGCGTTCGAATTCATCGCCCAGCTTGTCGGCCTGAACCTTGCGCCATTCGCTGCTGATATTGCCCAGCGCATTTTTCAGCGTCGCCGTTTTCAGCATCCCGAACAGCAAGTGCCCGGTGCGCACGCGCGAGGCGGAAAACTGCAGCGAGGCGTAAAGCCAGCCCTTCTCGATCGCTTCCTCGATCTGCGGCGAAAAGTCTGAGATCGAGGTCGCCCCGCGCGGCAGCGCATCGAGCGACGCGACGATATCGCGCGCCAGCTTGGTATCGTCGATCCCGAATTCGCGGCGGATCGCGGCGAGGTCGTTTTGCGAATCCTGCACCATCACGTGGACCCAATGGACCAGTTCGACATAGGGATTGCCGCGTACTTTGCAGAAGCCCGTCGCGGTTTCGATGGCTTTGAGCGCAGTCTTGTTCAAACGCCCAAACAATGCGGAACGGCTAATCTCGGTCATAATGGTATCCCCCGTCTTGGTGATTTCATGCGGCGCAGATGCGCATCGCCGCGAACCACCTGCCCCGGCAGGTTTTTCGCCGCACGCGGCTTTACCCAGCTGCTCCAGCCCAATTGCGCGCGCCCATCGAGCCGGCACGGCGGCGCATCATGCTCGTCGATCTCGAGAGTGATATCCCATTCGAGATGAGTCGGCTTGAACGCGTCGAGGGCGGCGGCGGCAAGCGCAAAGCGCGGACCGGTGGGCAGCAGCGAGACATATTCGCGGTGGCTGGCCGCGCCGATCACCACGCGAAACGCATCGGACGCGCTGCGCACTCTGCCGCCGAGCATGGCGTCGCGGCCAAGCTGCGCAAACGAGCGCCCCAACCGGGTGCGATCCTCCGGCTCGAGATCGCGCCAGCGGCCCTGAAACTCGAGCAGACGCACCTTCTGGCCTAGCAGATGGCTCATCGCATCCTCGATGGCCGTGGCACTGCGCGATCCTGCAAAAACGCTGGCGTAGTGCGCGCGCAGGCTGCTCGGGAAAGCTGAGGCTGCCTGCGCCCCTTCCTGCGCGCCCGAAAGCGCGGCGACCCAGCCGGCGAAACTGTCGTCACCGGGGCGGTCGGCCAGCGCCGCCGGCTGCGAATCTGCCCAGGCCCGGTAAAACAATTGCAGCATCCGCCCCGCCATCAGATCGAGCCAATCGCCAAACGGCGTGGCTTTGGCATAGCGCTGCTCGTAAAAGACAAATTCGGTGAGATGCGTGGGCAGCGCCCCCATCGGCCCGGTCAGCCCGAGCCAGGTCCCTTCGACCCGCGCCCGCGCTCCCGAGATCTTGATGGCGGTCAGCGCGCCGCCGGCAAAGCCGAGGTGTGATTGCTGGGCAAGATCGACCAGATTGAACTCGGGCAGCTTGGCCTTGCCAATGCGCGGCAGACCGGGCGCACGCGCTTCTGCCGCGCGCAGCACTGGGAACACGCCGTAACGGCGGGGCGCTTCGGCCACTTTCGTCAGCATCGTCAGATGCTGTGCTTGCGTCCAATCCGCGTCGGCCATTTGGCCAGCACCCCCTCGGCTGCGGTGGAAAAAATGCACTCGGTAAAGCTGTTGACCGTGGCGAACTCGGCCAGAAAGCGTTCCAGTACGGCGGAAAACAGAAAGAGGCGCCCATTGGCAAACGATGCATCATCCAGCCGAATGCGGATGCGCGAGCCACGCGCGACCGCCATCCGGTCGCGCCCCGGCACCCGGCGCACGATGGCCTCGGACTGGACGCCAAGGATGCCGTCGATCTGCTTGCGCATTGCGGCATCGTCCTGCCGCCCGTAAAGCGCCAGATGATCGCGCAGCAGCGATGGATCGTCATTATCCTCGGGGGCCAGCGTCGCGTAGTTCGGCGTGATATGCGCGATCACCCGCCATGCCGCATCGGTCAGCCCCAGCGGCGGACGCGGACGGCTGGGCGCGCGCAGGATGCTGACCGTGCGCACCGGCCCGCCCGGCTTCACGAAGTGGTCGCTTCCGCGAAAGGTCAGCAACTCGGGCAGTTCGCGGTTGGTGACATAGGCCTTGATCGCCAGTTGCTTCACCTCGTCGAGCCGCTCGGGGTTATTCGGCGCAGACAGGCTGAGCCAGGTTTCGGTGCCGACATAATCGGTCCGCCGCCGCAGCCGCTGCTCCTTGGTCGATAGCCGCCGGGGTGCCAGCCGCGTGACATAAAACAATGCATCGCGCGCATCATAAAGCAGCGAGCCAAGCGCATAGAGCGGCGCGACCGGGCGCGGCGCAATATCGTCGGCCATCACGGCCTTGACCTCGGTGATCCGGAACACTTCGAAATCGAGCGGCCGCGTCCGGTCGGGGACAACGTGAAATTCGTGCGTGTGCGGGGTGATCTGCACCTGCCCCAGCTGCTTTTCGAACACGTTGATCGCGGGCACGGCATGCAGCTTGAAGTTGTTCGCGCTGATCGCCCCGGCGAGCACCGGGGTGCTGCGCGAAAACAGCACGATCACATCGCACGCTTCGGTGCAGCGGGCGAACGCCCGGCGCAGATCCCTCAGCCGCGCAAACAAGAAGCGCTCGGGACACGCGAAAAACTCCGACAGCAGGCGATACCCGCGAAACGAGCGCAACTCGGCCGGGAGCAGCGCCTCGTCATCCTCAAAGCCGACCTGCTCGGGCAGCGGGAGCGTGGTCCAGGATTCCGCGCCGCCGCCTGAGGCGGGATCACGCGCGATCACCGCCACCGCTTCGCCGATCAGCTGGCGATAAAGTTCGCCCGGCACCGCTTCCGATCCATCGAGGTAAATGGGCAGGCCGTCGATCGTCAGCTTGTCGATCGGCGCACCGGCAATCGTTTCAAATCGCAGCCGCAGTCCCGCCTCGGCGCGCACATTGGCCACCGCCGCATAGGGCGCAATCGCCGCGCGGCTCGAAAAGTATTCGGCCTCGGTCACTTTCAGCGGCCACAACGTCGTCGCATGGCCGGTGGTAAACTGCACCGGCGCGTTGTTGTGCTCGCTGGCAAGCGCGGTCAGCGCGGTGCCGCGCGGCACCGTATAGCCATCCGTCAGCGCGGGATCGCCTTCCTTCGGTTCGAACCCGGCGACGCAGATCGAGGGCGTCGGCGCCAGATAATGCGGCTGCACTGCGTTCAGCAGATGCTGGGTGAACTCGGGGTACTGGTCCTGCAGCTTGAGCTGCACCCGCGCCCCCAGAAACGCCACGCCTTCGAGCAGCCGCTCGACATAGGGATCGGGGTCGGTCGGCGTCTTGAGGCCAAGGCGAGAGGCGACGGTCTCGTGCTCCTCGCCGAATTCGCGTGCGCCTGCGCGCAGATAGGCAAGCTCGTCGTTATAAGCGCGCAGCAGGCGGGGATCCACGGCCGGGTGCCTAGTCGCGCACAGTGGCCGCGCCGGTGTCAGCTTCGACATCGGTGCGGAACTTGACAGGCATCGCGCTGACCGCCGAAGTGACATCGCCGTGGATCAGATAAGTCACGCTGTTGAGCCGTTCGGGCGCTTCGGAGGGCTCGACCACCAGCGTCTGCGGATCGATCCGGGGCTCGAACGCCTTGATCGCGGCGCGAATCTCGCGCGAGCGCTGCAAGGTCAGTCGGCGGGTGAGCGCTTTGCCGGTCATGTCGGGCACGCCGTAATTCAGCACCGAAGTCTGCACTTCGGGAAAGGGCTCAAGGTCCACCACTGCCGCCAGATTGATCGTGTTGAGCAGCCACGCCAGTTCCCGGCGAACTGTCGCGCGCAACGCGGCCTCGTTGAAGCGCTCCAGCCGGGGAATCGAATAATACCGCATCGCCTCGCGGCTGGCCTCGACCTTGTCGACTTCTTCGCCGCGCATCCCGCCAAGGTCGTTGTCGGCGACCAGCTTGTCAAACAGCGTGGGATTGAGCCGCGATCGCGTGGGCCTGGGTGGCGGCGCCATCAGCCGAATTTGAGGCTGCGCAGCGAGAGGATGCCATGATCCTCTCCATCGGACAGTGTCCACAGCCGCTGGCCCGAGCCGACTTCGCCGCTTCCCCGCGCATGCCAGCTCGTGGCGCGGGCAAGCTGTTCGGCAGGATCGCCCGAAGCCTCGATGCCGGGATAGCGCGCGGGCAGGAACGCGGCGATCGATTGGCCTGAACGCATCATGATCTCCACGGGGAGCCACACCAGATCGCGCAAATCGACCACACCTTCGCAGGTGATATAGTCGATTGAATCGAACGGCAGGAGGCCATAGCGCCCCGCGACGATCGCTTCGCAGGCCGGGCCGAAGCGCGCGTCCGCATCGGCGATCCAGTCAAACGGGGTGTCGTTGAATGTGCCGGGCGTATCGGGCGCGGCGGCGAAGGCTTCGTCGCGCGCGGCGTCGCCTTCCGCATCGCGGCCATTGGCATAGTGCTCGATCGCCTGCGCCAGCGTTCCTGCCCAGCCATCGCCATTGGCCAACACTTCGATGCGGGCGGCCCCGCGAAAGACATCGGCGCGCACGCGCTCGGCCTCGGTCGCCTGGCCATAAGCCACCGCCAGCATCTGCGCTTCGGGCGAGAGCTGCGCCATCGCGGTCAGCTGCGATTTGGCTTTGTCCCATTCGCCGGCAATCGCCAGAAGTTGAAACAGAAACATCCGCGCTTGCGCATCGGACGGCTGCGAACGGACGACTTTGACCAGAGCGGCACGCGCGCCCGCAAGATCGCCTTCGCGCAAAAGAGCATCGGCATCAGCCATAGCGGGATGTCCATATGGAAACGGGCGAGAGATCACTCAAACGAGCAGAGAGCACGCAGGGCGCAGAGATAGAGGGTTCGTCGTTGGCGACAAAGCCTTTGATACCGACCAAAAGCCAGGGCGGTTCAATCGATCGCCATGCCCCACGCTTTTCCAAAGATTTGAGGGCCGCGCGCACACCGATCATCTGCGTGCAGCCCTCGCTTCATGATTCAAACCTTATACCTTTTTACCGATTTTGATATCGTAACCAAAGGTAGCAGAAGCACCCAGGTTGCCTTTTTCGTCCTGAGGCTTGTAATCCCATTCGATCTTAGCAAAGTTCAAGCTGACCTGATCCATGACATTTGAATCGCCACCGCCGGCACTCGCTTGAAACGAGCTGACGATCAAATCAGTCAGCGTAACCGTGTAGTATTCTTTCTGCTCCCCGCCAGCCTTGCGCACATGCAACACGGCCTTGGCGATGTGTTCACCAGTTGCGCACTTCAGAGCGAGCGTTGGAGACGACAGGTCAACATACTTTGCAAAATGCAGATCCTGAAAGGAGCCCTTGCCCGAGCCGCCGCCGGTGCCCCTATCATGCGAGCCGGCGTTCGAAAGACCCCAACTGAACGACTGGATCTCGACGTGCCCTGCGAACTTTTCGTCCTTGGATTCGCCTTTAACTGAATCGAGCTCCAAGATAAAGTCAGAAAGAGCCATCACATATCTCCTTAAAATTGGTTAAAGTCTGGTACTTAAAACTCTCAGGAACGCGTAAAAGTGTTAAGCTCTAGGTACTCTTAGGCAGGCGCGAGACCATGCTCAAGGAAACGTCCATACCTTCAAGCTGGTAATGCGGCACGAAAGCGAACTTTCCTTTATAATAACCAGGATTCTCTTCGTCGGGAATGATCTCGATCGAAGCCGCCTTCAATGGCTTGCGCGCCTTTGTCTCTTCGCTCGAGGAGTCGGGCTGGCCATCGACGTAAAGATTGATCCATTCGGTCAGGGCCGTGTTCATCTGCGGGCCGGTCCGCGTACCACCGACCCAGTCGCGCACCATGCACTTCAAGTAATGCGCAAAACGGCAGCTGGCGAAGATATAGGGCAAGCGCGCCGAGAGGTTGGCGTTTGCCGTGGCATTGGGATCGACGAACTGGCCGGGCTTATGCACCGTTTGACCGCCGATAAAGGTCGCCTGATCGGTGTTCTTGCGATGGATCAGCGCCATGAACCCGGCACCTGACAATTCCGCCTCGCGCCGATCCGAAATGGCGATCTCGGTCGGGCATTTCAGATCAACGCCGCCATCGTCGCTCGGGAACATCGCCGTGGGCAGCCCTTCGAGCGTACCCCCCGATTCAACACCGCGGATGCGCGTGCACCAGCCATAGCTGGCAAACGATTCGGTGATTCGTGTAGCCATGCCATAAGCGGCATTGACCCACAGATGCTTGTCGTGCTCGCCGCCGGTCTCTTCCTCGAAATCGAACTCTTCGACCGGATCGGTTTTCGCGCCGTAGGTTGCGCGGCCCATGAAGCGCGGCATCGTCAGTGCAAGATAACGACTGTCGCTGGTATCGCGAAAAGCGCGCCATGCGCCATAGTCGGTCGCATCGAACAGCTTGCCCAGATCGCGCGGATTGGCCAGTTCCTGCCAGCTTTCCATGCCCATCAGGCTGGGTGCCGCCGCCGAGATGATCGGAGCATGCGCCGCAGCGCCGATCTTCGACAATCCCTTCATCACTTCAAGATCGGGTGCCGAGTGATCGAGGAAATAATCGCACACGAACGCGCCATAAGGCTGACCGCCCAGCTGGCCGAATTCCGATTCGTAGATCTTCTTGAACAGCGGGCTTTGATCCCACGCCGGGCCAGAATACTGGCGGAACATCTTGCGCGTCTCTTCCTTAGCGACGTTCATCACGCGGATCTTGAGTTGCGGACCAGTCGAAGTGTTCATCACCAGATAGTTCAGACCGCGCCACGCGCTCTCGAGCTTCTGGAAATCTTCGTGATGGATGATCGCGTTGACCTGCTCGGTCAGCTTCTTGTCAAGCGCCGCGCGCATGGCATCGAGCGTGGCGAAGACATCGGCGCCCACCACGTTGCTGTCTGCCAGCGCCTGCTGCGCCAATGTCTGAACCGCCGCTTCGATGCGATTTGCACGCGCATCGTCGTTCGGCTTGAATTCCTTTTGCAGCAGCGCCGCAAAATCGTCGGGCGCAAACGCGGTTTCGGTTGCTGCCGCGCCTGGCTGAAGTTGCTCTTGTGCCATTGATCCAACACTCCCCCGTGAACGTGAAATTCTCAGCCTTGCGCATCATCCTGCGAAGCAGGGGCGTCGCCCGATGGCTTGGCAGCAGCGAGCGACTTCATCAGGTCCGGATCCTTCAGGACTTTTTCGAGCAACTCTTGCGCGCCATCCTTGCCGTCCATGTACAGCATCAGATCGTTCAGTTCCTGGCGCGCCTCAAGCAGCTTGGCGAGCGCGGGAACATTCTTTGCCACCGCACCAGGCGAGAAATCTTCCATCGAAGTGAACGTAAGATCGACGGCGAACTTGCCCTCGCCGGTGAGCGTGTTCTCGACATTGAACGCCGCGCGAGGCGCCATGGCCTTCATCCGCTGATCAAAATTGTCCATGTCGATTTCGACAAAGTCCCGCTGATCGAGCGACTTCTTCTCGACATGGCTCTTGCCCGAAAGATCGGAGAGCACGCCCATCACGAAAGGAAGCTCGACCTTCTGCATCGAACCGTAGGTCTCGACTTCATATTCAATATGAACGCGGGGAGCCCGATTTTCCTTGATGAAACGCTGACCTGACTTAGCCATGACACCCCCCTTTGAAAAAACTCTCTGTGTACTTGTCACCAAACCCAGTAATCAAACATCCGCAGCAAACAATGGCAACCAATCGGGCGAAGCTCAGAGCATTGGCTTAAGTCACACCGATGTAAGTAGCCAATGCTTTATGTACCCGGCGCCTTCATCAGCACTTTTCGCGCCTCTTCGAGGCCGCCTGGAGCAATCTCTTCCAAAATCGCCATGAAATCGAGATTAACCCAGTCGCGCACACGGCGCAAGGCGAAAGGCACCGGACTTGCCGGCTCCTTGCGCGTGTAGTATTCTTCGATGGCAGTGATTGCGCGCAGCACATCCGGCCGCGAATTGATTCGGCCCGACATCGACAAGCTGCCGCCATCGCTGTCGCTGTCGCTATTGCCGTCATCAAACGATTCGCCGGAATCGCTCGCATCACCTTCAGCAGCGGACTGCACCCGCAAGAAGCCTGAAACCCCGCGCGCCAATTCATCCAGCACCGCGTAAATCGGCTGAAAATTCGTGCCGGTTTCGTGCCCGGCATTGGCGACCATCACAGTATCGGCGCGGCGAATCGACGCTGAGATCGTGTTCAGTCGTTCGATGATCGCGCCGAGATCCTCGTCGGTAGTTTCCTCGAGCAGCGCGCGGAACATCCCGTATCCCGCCTCATCGGTGCCCCCGGCGGCGAACCTTTGGAAGTCAGCACCCGAATAGCGACCGAGCCGCGGATGTTCGAGGAGAACCACATTGCGCAGCGGATTGAGGAACTCGCCGATCCGGGTGAGCCCTTCACAAGGGCCCTTGCGCCCCTGAAAGCCATACTCATCGAGCTGAGGATGCACTGAGTCCCATAGATTTTCGAAGAGGCCGGCCAGCAGCTGCGCGCCGTCTTCGATAGTGCCGAGTTGCCCCGCCTTCGCCCCGGCGCGCATCATGTAGATCGCCAGCCAGGTATCGCGCGTTTTCTCCGCCTGAGCGGTTATCGTGCGGAGCAAGGCGCGCCAATCGACATCGCTTGCGGCACCCGAATCGTCGCTTACCGATGTGTCGAAGGCAGCCTCGATCTCCTGACGGTCGCTGTCATATGACAAGTCCGGTCCGGATGGTTCGCTTTCACTGATCGGCGCGATCAACGCCTCGATGTCTATGGCCATTGCGCTAGCTGGTCCCCGCCCGATGCGTGCAGGTCAATCAGCCTTGACGACTTCCACCCGGCGATTGGCAGGCGAACGCGGGTTGCGCGGATTGAGCGGACGATCAAAGCCATAGCCGGCAACGGTAAACCGCGATTTGTCGACCGACTTCGATGCCAGAAAATCGACCACCGCTTGCGCGCGGCGCTGCGACAGGTCGAGATTATACGCACGATCGCCGACGGCATCGGTGTGGCCCTCGATCGCAAACTTCATGCCCGCCAGCTTGGGGGAAGCGAGCGCCGCAACAAACTGTGACGCATTGACCTTGGCCTGCGCGGTGAGGTCAGCCGATCCCTTGACAAAGGTGATCAGCAGGTTGGCACGGCCGGGCTGGGAAATGGCAAACTTCTGCGCGCCATATCCAGCGCCCGATGGCTGTTGCGGGCGCGGGCGCGATGCCGTGACCGCGGGGCGCGACGGGGTGGACGCGCTGGATGCGGCAACCGCCGGCGATGGCTTGGCACCAGGCTTGGCAATGCTGAAGCCGCGCGATGCGGGCTTGTCGCGGGCCGAGTCGGCTGGCGCAGCGTCGCAATCACCAGTCAATTGGCAGACAAGCTGATCAGGGCTCTGCTGCGCAACCGGCCCTGATTGCGCTGCTGAAGGGGCGGCAATGGCAATCCCCGCGATGGCCACAACAAAGATCAGTCGCATTGCATCACTTCCCCGGTTGATTTCGACTCTTCAATTTGTATGGCCATAACACGAATTGGGGGGGCCAAGTATAGGAATGTTGCCGAGCGGCCTTGCCTAAGCAAACCCGTCAATAGCGCCGCTAATAGCGGTTGCATACCGCCGCCCATCAATCAAGCGCAAGATAAATTTTTGAGCGCGGCGCGATTTTGCCGTAAGGAGCAGGATGTGGAGCGCTGGTGGGGCTGAAATAATGGAACGTCAGGTCAAACTCAAAGTCGACGCCGGCGACGAACAGGTCGAACTGATCCGGGTCGAGGCGGCGGAAGCGCTTTCGCAGCACTTTCATCTCGCCATCGATGTGCTGGCGCCGCTGGGAGAGATCGACTGGCTGCCGCATCTGGGCAAGCCTGCGGCCGTAACCGTCTATGAAGATGATGAATTACAGCGATATTTTCATGGTGTCGTGGTAGATTGCGCATTCATCCGCGAGATCACCGGAATCGGCAAAGATGCCGATGACGCGGGCGGCTGGGTCTATCGGTTGACGCTCAGGCCGAAGGCATTTCTGCACGAGCAGGGCAAATCCTTCCGCATCTTCCAGAACAAGACGGTCAAGGACATCCTTCAGAACATGTTCGAACGCTGCGGGATCGATGTCGATTACGACAGGCTCGATGGCGGCACCCGGATGCGCAGCTATTGCGTCCAATATGGTGAGAGTGATTTCGGCTTCATCTCCCGATTGATGGAAGAAGAAGGCATCTATTATTATTACGAGCACTCGCGCGAGAAACACGATCTCGTTCTATGCAGTTCGCCCAGCGCACACGCGCAAGTTGCGATGGCCATGACTTACAATCCTGTGGCATCGGCGGTCGCCATCGTGGATTCGGCGGCGCGCTCGGCGGGGGCGCATAAGCAGTTCATCACCAGCTGGCACGAGCGCGTCTCGACCGGCGGCGAAGCCAAAGTCACGATGCGCGACTTTGACTTTATCCAGCCGCATCAGCCGCTCGAAGTGGCCTCGGATGCCGAACGCGCACATCCCGAGGACGCTGTCGAGGTCTATGCCTATCCCGGCCGCTTCTACAAAAAGAATGATGGCACCGATCTTTCGCAAGTGGTGCTGGAGGCCCGCCGCGCCAATCGGCGGACGTTCTCGGGCGAATCGCGGGTCGGCTCGATCGCATGCGGCCTGATGTTCCATCTGGTCGATCACCCGTTCGCCCGGTTCAACGACAAGTATCTGATTACCCACGTGCATCACAGCATCGCCAGCGAACTCTACCGATCCGGGGTCGAGCAGGACGGCGCGCATCTCGTGTCATTCGAAGCGATCCCGGGCAATGTTCAATGGCGCGCCCCGCTGACCACGCGGCGGCCCGTGGTCGCCGGGCCCGAAACAGCGATCGTGACCGGACCCGATGGCGAGCAGATCCATACCGACAAGTACGGGCGCGTTCAGGTCCGCTTTCACTGGGATCGGCTCGACGTGCAGAAAGGAAACAACGAAGGCGAAAGCTGCTGGATCCGCGTTTCGCAAACCGGCGGGCTGGGCAACATCATCCTGCCGCGGGTGGGCCAAGAGGTGCTGGTCGATTTCATCAATGGCGACCCGGATCGCCCGATCGTTGTCGGCCGCGTCTTCAATGAATCGCACATGCCGGTCTATGCGCTGCCTGCGGGCAAGACCAAGGCGGTTTGGCGCACCGAGCGGTACAAGGAGCCCGCAGCTTACCCCGGCGCCGAAAAGCTTGAGATCAAGCAGGAACCTGTCAACGAAATCAGGCTGGACGACCAGGGCGGCAAAGAAGAGTTCTTCATGTACGCGCAGCGCGACATGAACACGTGGATCGAATACGATGAAAAACATCATCTTGGCCACGATCAGAGCATCAAAGTGGGCAACGACCGCACAGTCTATGTCAAAAATAACGAGACCAACACGGTTGAAGAGAACCGCAAGACGACGATCAACCTGACCGATAGTCTCGAGATCAAGAACAAGCTGACAACCAAGGTTACGGCTGGTGATGAAGAGCGCAACATCAGCAACAATCAGACAATCGAAGTTGGCAACGAAATCCTGATCAAAGCAGCCAAAAAGCTCACCCTTAAAGTTGGGGAGAGTTCGATCACCATGGATCCCACCAGCATCACGATCAAGACCGTGACCCTCAAGATGGAGGGTTCCTTGCTTGCAGAACTCAAATCAGCCCTCAACACGAAGGTCGAAGGGAGCGCGATGCTCACGCTCAAAGGCGGCATGGTGATGATCAACTAAGGAAAAGTTGCGATGACACACTGGACCCAGGTGACTTGGGGAAATGGCGGCCAAGTACTTGAATTTATCGGGCGCGACGCGGACGATATTGCCGCTGACAGCCATGCGGCCTTGGCGCCTGATCAATATTGCCAAGTGCTGATCGACCGCGGCGATATCATCGCAGCGGTCGAGTTCCTCGGCCACGCCTTGCCGCGTTATGAGGCGGTGGTTTGGGCGGCGCAAGTGCTGCGGCGGCTCACACCGGGGCAGGATGACATGCTGACTGCAGTGCTGCGCTGGATCGACGATCCCAACGATGCCCAGCGGCGCGCGGTTTATGAGCGGGCCGAGCGGTTGCCCAACGACAGCGCCAAAGCGCTGCTCGGTAATGCCGTATTCTATTCGGGCGGGTCGATATCTGGTCCCGATCTGCCCCCTGTGCTGCCCCCGGCCTTTGCTTGCGGGAAATCTGCATATGGCGCGGTCCTGAAGGCCGCTTATGCCACGAACGAGCCAGATACCATCTTGCGCGATGCCCTGCGCATCGGCGAAAGCATTGCCAGCGGCGGCGTGATCGCGTGAACCTGCCGCCGCTCCCTTCGCTTCAAGGCCGAATATCGCATCCATGCCGCTAACGCTGACCCTTCGCAACACTGACCGGCTGGACAACGGCTCACCCATCTCGCTCGTGCTCGATAAGCGCGGCGCGATCATCGGCCGCGCGGCCACGGTTGATTGGTGCCTGCCCGATCCCACGCGCGAGCTTTCATCGCGTCACTGCGAAATCCAGTTCCGCGACGGTGCCTATGTGCTCACCGACATCAGCACCAACGGCACCTTTCTTCAGGGCAGCGCGGGCCGCCTGCCCGCGCCGCGCACCATTGCCGCAGGCGATGTTTTCGTGATCGGCCAGTTCGAAATCGTCGCCGCGCTTGATGATGCCACCGCCGCTGCGATGGCCGCGCGCAATGCCTCGCCGCCGCCGCCGGCCTGGAAAGGATGGGGGCCGGCAGACGGCGCCGGCGCGCCCAGCCCGGCCCCTGTCGCCACCGGCTGGGATGCCGCCGCGCCCAGTGCGGCCATCTCCGGCGCTGGCCCGATGTCGGGAAACTGGGCCGCGCCCAGCACCGCGCCCGCCGAGCCCGCAGCCCCTGCTGGTGGCGGATGGGGCGCGATACCGTCCGCTGCGCCCGCCGCGCCTAATGCAACACCGGGTTGGGGCGCTCCTGCCGCTGCACCGCCGCCCCCGTCTGGCGGCGGTTGGGGCGCGCCGCCCACGCCGGCACAGCCCGCTTCCGGCGGCGGCTGGGGTGCGCCGCCCGCGGCGGCTGAGCCTGCCAGCGGCGGTTGGGGAGCCTCCGCGCCGCCCCCCGCCGCCTCTTTTGCAGCCCCGGCTGAGGCTTCGACGTGGGAAGCTGCCGCCCCGCCGCCCCCGCCGCCCTCGGATTGGTCGACCCCTGCCGCCGCCCCGCCGCCGCCGTCAGCGGCCGATGTGTGGGGGCAGGTCGCGGCGAGCAACGTCGTCGATTGGGCACGCGGCGGCTTCGGCGCGCCCGCGCCTGCACCCGCGTTCGATCCGGCACCGGCCCCCGCGTTTGCGCCGCTCCCCTCTGCCAGCGCGGCGGTCGCACCGACCATGCCGCCAGCCGAACATACCGCCATGCCGGCTCCCATCAGCGCGCCCGCAGCCATACAGCCCGCACCCGCGCCCGCGCCCCCGGGGCCAACCGCCAACACTGCGGGCGGCATTGAGCACCTGCTCGCCGCAACCGGGCTCGGTCCCGCCGCGCTGAAGCAGGAACCCGCCGCCGCGCTGCGCCAGGCCGGCGACGTGCTGCGGCGTTTGGTCGCGGGCTTCGTCGTCATGCTGGAGGCGCGGGCGCGGGCCAAGAGCCAGCTCGGCGCGGCGGGCACCAGTCTGGAGTTCGACGGCAACAATCCGCTCAAGTTTGCGCGCACCCCCGAACAGGCGCTGGCGCAGCTGCTCAATCCGGCAGAGCGCGGCTTCATGCCGGCCGACCGCGCGATCGAGGATGCGTTCCGCGATCTTCAGGCGCATCAGGTGGCCACGTTGAAGGCGATGCAGGGCGCGCTGCGCGCTACGCTCGAAAGGTTTTCCCCCACCGCCATCCGTGGCCGCGCCGATCAAAGGGGCCTCATCGCCAAGATCATGCCCGGCGCGCGCGATGCGGCGCTCTGGCAAACGTATGAACGCGAGTTCGGCGGCGTTGCCCAAGGCTCGGACGAAGCGTTCATGGACGTGTTCGCCAAGGAATTCCGCAAAGCATATGACGAGGCGGTCCACGGCGGTTGATCACTGCGCCATGCGCAGTGCGCCCGGCTCAATTGGGCAGGTTGTCGACCGTCTTGAACCAGACCATTTCGGCCTTCCAACCGCCCGCCGCCGCCGCTGCCAGAAACTTCTGTTTCCAGGCATCCCCGCGCTGACCCGCAGCGCCTGCGACAAACCCGGCATCGAGTGGCCGCTTGCCCGAAAGCAGCAGTAGCCCCGACCAGCCGGTGTGATTGACATCAATCGTCAGGCGGTATTGGTTGGCACCCAGCGCCACGCTTCCCGATGCCAGTTCGGAGGTCGAGCGGGTGATCTGCTGGATCAGCCCGCTAGGTTCAAGACCGAACAGGGCATATTCCTTGCCAGTATCGGCAAGATCGAAATTGACGACTGCCTTGGCACCAACTTGGCCGGAGTATTCGCCCGAGTCGAGCTTCGCCATTTCGAACTGGCGCTGCGCCGATGACATCCCGCTGCCCGATGGCGCGCGGATCTGGCGAAAGGCTTCGAGCGGGCCGCATTCGCTCGGTTCGATCGGCGAGACATCGCCAAAATCGAGATTGGCCGAAGCAACCCCGCCATCCGCAAGCAGTCGCGCGATCTGGCCTTGCGCCTCGGCCGGCCGCCCGGCGACGCCGCGCAGCGCCACCGCCAGACCGCCCTGGTCCGGGGTGATCGAAGCAACTTCGAGCCACGTGCACGCCACCGAGCTTAGTCCGCGATCGAGCGCGGCGCGCGCCGCAGCAGCCGGATCGGCCGGCGCGGCAACGCCCGCGTCAGGCGCGCCGCCCGCAGCGCTGTCGTCATTAACCGGCGCTGCAGGCCGTGTGGCCAGATATCCGGCCACCCCGATCACCAGCACAGCCGCCGCGATGCCGCCGCCGATCAGCGGCATCTTGCTCTTGCCCGCCGCGTCGCCGGCTGCGGGCATCGCGGCGAGTTGCTTGGGCTTCTTCTCCTTGGGCGGCGGCGGCGCGCCCCGCCCGGCAAGGCGCTCGACCACTTCGTCCATCGAACGGATCCGGTCCGCCGGATTGGGCCGCAGCATGTCGGCGATCACCGGGCGCAAGGTTTCGGGAATGGCC
>NZ_CAMBTS010000020.1 GCF_945870625.1 Novosphingobium sp. Chol11
GCCAAGCGCCCCAGCGGCATGGCCTGCAAGCTGCTCGCCGTGGTGCAAAAGAATGGGTTGCAGGTTTTGGTTTGAGGGGAGTGACGCTGGAGTTGGGGGGTGTCCCATCTGTCTCCGTAACCGAGGGGCGAATGTAGATTATTAATCCATCACCCGCCCTTCCCGGTATATAGTAGCTATTCCTGCTCGATGGTCGCAGCTGCCGCGTCCTCGGAACGTTTTTTTGGAGGAATATGCGCGGTCGAAGCAATTGCAGGAAGCGGTGGCAACGTGATTCCAGCGCCCCAAGCCAACTGTGCAACGTGAGCTCGGAAATAAGGATACGCGGCAAAGACGCCTACATTCCGACAAAATCCGCGAGCCGCCTCCTCCGCGGCCAACGTCGGAACACTGTAAATCACAACATACTCTGCTTCACATTTGAGGAGCTTGGTACGCCCACGCTTGCCATAAACATGATAATTAAAAATCGCCGCGACTGTCGGATCTCCATGCTTAAAAAAGCACGAAACAACCTCTCTTCCGAAAGACAAATTGGTTTCATCTTGAACCGACGAAAACTCCGGCTCTGCGACAAAATTTGATTTGAGAAGTCTAATCTCAACAAGCTGGGCGGACAAAGCGACTTCGTTATATTCGGCAGTCTTAAACCCACCGCTCTTACCGGGTGATTTGGGGGCGGAAGAAATATCACTGGCCAACGGCTTTTTCTTAGGCATATGCGGCCATCCTCGGCGCGTTTTGAGTTCTCTGCGCATGATCGGTCAATGCCGCCGACAGCCGTCGATCAGGTTTCTCTGTCGTGATCTGACGCCAATCAACATCGTCGTCGTTCGCAACGCCCATGTTCCACCCACTGGAGCTTTTAAACTCAATTTCTGCAAACAGTTGATGGCATTCGGCACCTTCTCTGTTCACGGTAGTAAATTGTGCGCTCAAAAGATTGATCTCCGGCACTTCCCCAAGCGCATGGACTGCTCTTGCAAGGAGGCGGATCGTGAAGTTCTTGCATTCATCAGAAAAAATCTGACTCACCCGAGCGCGCGATACGCCCATGGCCTTCGCGAGCTGAGACCGATTAATTCCTTTTTCAACCATAAGCTGATGAAGGAAAGACTGGACATCGACCACGAATGCCTCTTCGGCAAACGTGACAGTGTCGCTGGTCACCTGAGGATCGATCATCTTCAAATTCTCCCGAAAAGATCATCGGACTTGCTTTTCGCGCCTTGAAGAATATTCTTATCAGCCTTATTTTTTTTGTAGGGTCGATGATCACAATAAAAAAGGTTTTAAGGTTTTTGAATTTTATTTCAAATCCATAAAGTCTAACATTGAATGCTTTAAAGGCTTCAATGCGAATTCCGCCAGTTGAACGCCCTTCGTTTCTATTCATCATTTCTGGCGTCAGTGGTCGTCCTTCACACCATAGCTCCATGATCCGTTTAAAGCGGTCTTGTTGGCGCTGCTCCAACTCGGAGAACTCTGCCAAGACCGTGCTGACAATCGCGACCCGTGCACCATCGCATCGGACCACGCAGGTACAGCCAATGCGTTCAAGGTCACTGTCAGAATCGCTCATACTCCTAGAGAGTTAAGAGTACTCTAAACAGAATGCAACATGAATGGTTCCACAATGGCCACTTTTGCAGGCCAGCCGTACGTGCGACCGGTGCTGCGCGGCTGATAGCGGACACAACGGAACCATGGCAGAATTTAGGCTAGCTGCTAGCGTTTAAAACAGTTTCCTGCTGAAACAACGAGCGACCAGCGTTCAATATGAGAGATGCAGGGCAGGCTCGCTCGCGAAGCATTTGAGCCCGAACTTTAGGTCATTCAAAGGGCCATGCACACCAAACATCCAATAAATCGGGAGGCTTCAAGCCGCCCGCTTCTCCGCCCGCCGGGCAATCGCGCTCAGCCCCTTGGTCAGCTGCACCAGCCCGTTGAGCCGCGCTTCGGGAGTGCTCCAGGCGCGGTTGATGACGAGCTTGTTGTCGGGGCGCAGGCGGGCGGTGCCGTTGAAGCGTTCGACGTAGGCGATGAGGCCGAGGGGGTCGGGGAAGTCGTCCTTGTGGAAGGAGACGAGCGCGCCTTTGAGGCCGACGTCGGAGTTTCGGTGACAAGCACAATAATCCCGACTCAATTCAACCAATCTCCCCCACACCCGTCAGCGTAAACGGCCCCGTTCCCGGCAGTTCCACGCGCAGTTCCAGCGTGCCGCCGGCGGCTTCGACGAAGCGGCGCAGGGTGGAGAGGTAGAGGTCGGTCTGCTTTTCGATCTTGACGACCGAGGGTTGCTTGATGCCGAGGCTCTGGGCGATCTGTTGCTGGCTGCGCTGAGCGAGTTTGCGCAGGGCTTTCAGGCCTTCGACTTCGGCGTGAAGCTGTGCAGAACGCTCGGCAATGCGCGCCTGACTTTCGGGCGACATTGCAGCAATCACTTCGTCGAGCGTGCGGCCAAGAACGCTGGCTGCAGCAGGCTTTTCCTTGGTGGCCATGATCAATTTCCCTTTGTTACTGCGAGATGCGCGTCGAAACGAGCGTCAGCCTTTGCAATCAACACTTTGTAGAATCGGCTTTGCGCCACACCAGCCTTGTCACCGGCCACCAGCAGGATCGCCTTGCGCTCTGGATCGAAGGCAAAGGCAGCGCGCCACACGCCATCATTCGCTCTGAACCGCAGTTCCTTCATGTTCGCATGCTTCGACCCGGCAAGAGTATCGGCATGTGGCCGCCCCAGCATAGGGCCTTGCGAGGCGAGCAAGGTTGCCGCGGCGGCGAGTGATTCTCTGACGCCAAGCGGCAGATTGGCGAACTCCGCCTCAAACGCGGTATGGAAGGCAACGAGCCAAGTCATATATAGCTTTTATGCTATATTTCTATGAAGTGCAATAGGCAGGGAGGTTTCAAGCCGCCCGCTTCTCCGCGCGCCGTGCAATCGCGCTTAGCCCCTTGGTCAGCTGCACCAGCCCGTTGAGACGCGCTTCCGGCGTGCTCCAGGCGCGGTTGATGACGAGTTTGTTATCCGGGCGGAGGCGGGCGGTGCCGTTGAAGCGTTCGACGTAGGCGATGAGGCCGAGGGGGTCGGGGAAGTCGTCCTTGTGGAACGAGACGAGCGCGCCTTTGAGGCCGACGTCGATCTTGGCGATGTTGGCCTCGATGGCCTGGCGCTTGATCTCGATCAGGCGCAGCAGGTTTTGCGTCGGGCCGGGGAGCGGGCCGAAGCGGTCGATCATTTCGGCGGCGAGGGCTTCGACCGCATCCGGCCCTTCGGCGTCGTTCATGCGCCGGTAGAGCGCCATGCGCACGGCGAGATCGGGCACGTAGTCTTCGGGGATCATGATCGGCGCATCGAGCGTGATCTGCGGGCTCAAGGCGTCGTGCGTCTTGGCAATGGTGAAATCGCTGGCTTTGGCAGCGAGGATCGCGTCTTCGAGCATGGATTGGTAAAGCTCGAAGCCGACTTCGCGGACGTGGCCGGATTGCTCGTCGCCAAGGAGGTTGCCCGCGCCGCGGATGTCGAGATCGTGGCTGGCAAGCTGGAACCCGGCACCCAAGGAGTCGAGGTCGCTCAAAACCTTGAGGCGCTTTTCGGCGATTTCGGTGAGCGCCTGATTTTCAGGATAGGTGAGGTAGGCATAGGCGCGCAGCTTGCCGCGCCCGACGCGGCCGCGCAGCTGGTAAAGCTGGGCGAGGCCGAAGCGGTCGGCGCGGTGGAGCACGATGGTGTTGGCGCTGGGGATATCGAGGCCGGATTCGACGATGGTGGTGGAGAGCAGGACCTCGTATTTCTTTTCGTAAAACGCGCCCATGCGCTCTTCGACTTCGGTCGGGCTCATCTGGCCATGTGCGGAAACGGCGCGGATTTCGGGGACGTTGGCGCGCAGCCATTCCTCGACATCGGGCATATCGGCGATGCGGGGGACGACGATGAAGCTTTGCCCGCCGCGCTGGTGCTCGCGCATCAGGGCCTCGCGCATCACCATGTCGTCCCACGGCATGACATACGTGCGCACGGCGAGGCGGTCGACCGGCGGGGTCTGGATGGTGGAAAGCTCGCGCAGGCCGGACATTGCCATCTGGAGCGTGCGCGGGATTGGGGTGGCGGTGAGGGTGAGGACGTGGACGTCGGTCTTGAGCTCCTTGAGCTTTTCCTTGTGCGTCACGCCGAAGCGCTGCTCTTCATCGACAATGACAAGGCCGAGGCGCTTGAACTCGATGGTTTTGGAGAGGAGCGCGTGGGTGCCGATGACGACGTCCATCGTGCCATCGGCGAGGCGGGCGCGGGTTTCGGTGGCTTCCTTGGGCGGGACGAGGCGCGAGAGGCGGCCGATATTGATGGGGAAGCCTGAAAAGCGCTCAACGAAGTTGCTGCAGTGCTGGCGGGCGAGGAGGGTGGTGGGAGCGATCACCGCGACCTGCTTGCCCGCCATGGCCGCGACGAACGCGGCGCGCAGCGCGACCTCGGTCTTGCCGAAGCCGACATCGCCGCAGACGAGCCGGTCCATCGGCTTGCCGCCCGCCATATCGAGCAGCACATCATCGATGGCGCGCTCCTGATCCTCGGTCTCCTGCCACGGGAAGCGATCGACGAACGGGCCATAGCTGGCGGGATCGACTTCCATCACATCGGCCTCGCGCAGCGCGCGCAGCGCGGCGGTGGCCATGAGTTGCCCGGCCATTTCGAGGATGCGCTCGCGCATGCGGGCTTTGCGCCGCTGCCATGCCTCGCCCCCAAGTTTGTCGAGCTGCACGCCGTCGCTGTCGCTGCCGTAGCGCGAGAGGACGTCGAGGTTCTCGACCGGGATATAGAGCTTGTCGCCGCCTGCGTATTCCAGTTGGACGCAATCGTGCGGACTGGCACCGACAATGGTGGGGACAAGGCCGATGTAGCGGCCAATGCCGTGTTCCATGTGCACGACAAGATCGCCAGGGCCTAGTGCGGCAAGCTCGGCAAGGAAAGCGTCGGCGTCCTTGCGCTTGCGCTTGCGGCGCACGAGCCGGTCGCCGAGGATGTCCTGCTCGGTAAGCACTTCGAAATCGGCGGCGGCAAAGCCCTGTTCGAGTGGGAGGACTACCGCGACCGGCTTGCCCTTGGCGGCAAGGCCGAGTGCTTCCTGCCAACTCTCGGCAAAGATAGGAGCGGACTTGCCCGCGTCGCCCAGCAGCGAGGCGAGGCGCGCGCGTGATCCTGCGGTGTAGGCCGCGACGATGGGTTTGAGCCCGCGCGTGCCGAGCGCGGCAAGGTGCTTGGCGGCGGCCTCGTAGATATTCGCGCCTTGTGCGCGTTCAGGGCTGAAATCGCGGGCGCTGGTAAAGCCAAAATCGAGGACGCGCGCGCCAGGAGGCTCGGCAAACAAGGTCATGCGGTGGACCGGCCAGCCCGCCAGCGCCCGCTCGAATTCATCGCTGGCGAGATAGAGCGCGCTTTCGGGGAGCGGGCGATAGCTGCCGGGCGAGCGGGCGGCGCTGTCTGTCCGCGCCTGATGATAGTCGGTAATGTCGGAGAGGCGGGTTTCGGCGGCCTTGGCGGCGGCGGCATCGATCAGCACGAGATCGTGCTCGCCTAGATGGTCTAGCAACGTAACCAGCCGGTCTTCGAACAGAGGCAGCCAGTGCTCCATGCCCGCCAGCCGCCGCCCGTCGCTAACCGCCTGATAGAGCGGATCGCTGGTGGCATTGGCGCCGAATCGCTCACGGTAGCGGGTGCGGAAGCGCTTGATCGAGTCTTCATCGAGCAAGGCTTCGCAGGCGGGGAGCAGGAGGTGCGTTTCCACCGGTTGTACCGAGCGCTGGGTGGTGGGATCGAACAAGCGCAGCGTTTCAAGCTCGTCGCCGAAGAAATCGAGCCTGAGGCCGTGATCGAGCCCGCTGGGATAGAGATCGAACACCGAGCCGCGCACGGCATATTCGCCCTTGTCGATCACTGTATCGGTGCGGGCATAGCCCTGACGCTGGAGCAGCGCGATCAGGCTCTCGCGGCCGATTTCCATGCCGGGCGAGAGCAGGCGAACCGATTCGCGGATGCGGAACGGAGTAAGCGTGCGCTGGAGCACAGCGTTGATCGTAGTGACCAGCAGTTGCGGCTCATCGCGTTTTTGCTGAAGGCGCTGGAGCGCGTAGAGTCGCTGCGCGCTTACGGTGAGGGCGGGGGAGGCGCGGTCGAATGGCAGGCAATCCCACGCCGGAAATTCGATGACATCAAGCTCGGGCGCTAAGAACGCGGCGCTTTCGCTGATCGCGCGCATCGCGCTTTCGTCCGCCGCGATGAACACCGCGCGGCCCTTTGCAGCTCTGGCCCCTGCGGCGCGCGCAAGATCGGCGAGCACCAGCGGCTGCGCGCCGCGCGCCACCGACGATAGCGTCAGCGGGCCGGTGGCCGAAAGAATGCGGTCAAGATCAGGCATGGGGCGAGGAATTGGCTTTTCGGGTCAGCGCGGAATGTCGACGTAGTCTAGCAGGCGCATCACGTCCATCTGCGGTCCGGCGTACATGCCCGGCACTTCCAATGTGCCCAGCGCCCAAGCCATGATCTCGACATCGTCTTCATCGACCAAACGTTCGAACCACGCCATTTCGGCTTCGCCCCACGCAGCGTGGTAGCGATCGAAAAAGCAGCCGATCATGTAGTCCGCCTCGCGCGTGCCGCGATGCCACGCGCGGAAGCGGGCGCGGGCGAGGCGGGCAGGGTCGAGAGGGACGGGGTTGGTCATTCCCGTGCCGATAGAACCAAACGCGCCTTGTCGGCAAGACCATAGCCTGCCCATAGAGGCAGGGTTTAGGCGCGCAGTGCGGCCAGAACTTCCGCGGCGCTGCGGCCTGTTAGCTCCTTGGCCAGTTCGCGGCGCAGCACCTGCACCAATTGCTTGTGATAGTGGAGCCTCATTTCGCCAAGCGTGGCGGGCGGGGCGATGATCACCAGATCGCCTATCCGGTGCGCCAGCACTTCGCGGTTGAGCCAACTGGCCACCGCAGCGCTGTGCGTGTCTTCCTCCATCCGGTGGTGTGATGGCTCGGACGCGGTCGGCGTATGATGGCCGCCGGCGCTGTGGTTGCGCTCATCGAGCGAAGGCAGAGGCAAAGATTCAAGCTTTGCCTCTGCCTCGGTTCCGCTGTTGCGGAACAGCGCGAGATGTTGGCCATCGGCCACAGCGATGATCGTGCCATGGGGTATCAACATCTGGTTCTGTCCAATCTTGCCTACGAACCTGCCGAAACTTTGGCCGGCACGGATAGTTCCATGGCTTACGCCAAATTGGGCGGCATGGTGGCGGTTTGGCTAGGTAGCGACTAAGCAACGGAGCAATGCGTCCCGAAGTGCTCAATCCGCTGTTTGCCGAAACCGCCAGCCTCAAGGGCGTGGGCCCCGGTCTCGCGCGTCCATTGGAGAAGCTGGGCCTGCTGCGGGTGCGCGATCTGGCCTATCATCTGCCCGAGCGGTTTGTGGCACGGCGCGCGGTTGGCAATCTTGATGAGGCCACGGTGGGCGAGCAGATCGTGGTGTCCTTGAGCGTGCGCGAACACCGCAGCGCGGCGGGCCGGGGTCCTTACCGGATTATCGCAGAAGACGTGCTCGGCAATTTTGTGACGCTCGTTTACTTCGGGCGCGCCGCGTTCACCGCCAAGAAGCAGCTTCCTTCCGGCGAGACGCGCTGGGTGGCCGGGCGGCTCGACCAGTTCGGCCAGTCGCTCCAGATCGTGCATCCCGATCATGTCAGCACGGATAGCGCTGAGGTGCTTGGGAGCCTGAACGAGCCGGTTTACGGCCTATCCGAAGGGATGACGCTGGGCCGCATTCAGGGGCTTGTGCAGCAAGCGCTGGGAGGGCTGCCGGCGCTGCCCGAATGGATCGAACCGGGCCTGTTGGAGCGCACCGGCTGGCCGGAATGGCGCGCGGCCCTGGGCCAAGCGCACAAGGGCGCGAATGCCGAGGCGCGTGACCGGCTGGCTTACGACGAGCTCTTGGCCAACAGTCTGGCGCTGCTGCTGGTGCGCGCCAGCAACCGGTCGCGCACCGGGACGCCGCTGACCGGCGACGGGCATTTGCGCGCGCGGCTCAATCTGCCGTTCGAGCTGACCGGCGCTCAGAAGCGTTCGATTGCGGAAATAGAGGGCGATGTGGCGCAAGGTGCGCCGATGCTGCGCTTGCTGCAAGGCGATGTGGGATCGGGCAAGACTGCCGTCGCGCTGCATGCCATGCTGATAGCGGTCGAGGCGGGTACGCAGGCGGCGCTGCTTGCGCCGACCGAAATTCTGGCGCGCCAGCATGCCGAGACATTGACACGGATGGCGGCGGGAACTGGCGTGACCATTGCGCTGCTCACCGGGCGCGACAAGGGCCGCGCGCGCGAATCGATCCTGATAGGGTTGATCGATGGTTCGATCCAGATTTGCGTGGGCACGCATGCCATCTTTCAAGAAGCGGTGACGTATAAACATCTCGCGTTAGTAGTGATTGACGAGCAGCACCGCTTTGGCGTGGGCCAACGATTGTTGCTCACGCAAAAAGCCAAACGCACGCCTCATTGCCTCGCCATGACAGCAACGCCGATCCCGCGCACACTGACGCTTGCGCAATACGGCGAGATGGACGTCTCGCGGCTCGACGAGATGCCGCCGGGGCGGCAAGCGATCGATACGCGGGTTGTGGCAATCGAGCGGATGGCAGAAGTGGTCGACGGCATTGGCCGCCATATTGCGGCAGGCGGGCAGGCCTACTGGGTTTGCCCGATGGTGCGCGAACAGGAAACCGCCGATATCGCCGCTGCCGAAGCGCGCCATGCCGCGCTCAAGGACCGGTTTGGCGATACCGTGGTGCTGGTCCACGGCCAGCTGCGGCCCGAGGCCAAAGATGCGGCGATGGAGCGCTTCGCGCTGGGGCAAGCGCAAGTGCTGGTGGCGACCACCGTGATCGAAGTGGGCGTCGATGTGCCGAATGCCACGCTGATGGTGATCGAGCAGGCGGAGCGGTTTGGCCTGGCGCAGCTCCACCAGCTGCGCGGGCGGGTAGGGCGGGGCAGCCAGCGTTCGACCTGCCTGTTGCTGCGCGGCGAGGCGCTGTCCGAGGTCGGCCGCGAGCGGCTGGCGCTGATGCGTGAGACGCAGGACGGCTTTCGCTTGGCCGAGGAGGACTTGCGGCTGCGCGGTGGCGGTGAGCTGCTCGGCACGCGGCAATCGGGCGATACGCCCTTCAAGGTAGCTGATTTCGAGCAGATCGCGCGGCTATTGCCCATGGCGCACGATGATGCGCGGCTGCTGATGGAGCGCGATGGCGGGCTGGCGAGCCCGCGCGGTGAAGCGGCGCGTATCTTGCTTTATCTGTTCGAACGCGATTGGGGTGTGCAACTCCTGCGCGGCGGTTGATGATTTCTGGAGTTTTTCTGCGATGACCAAGGTTCCCGAATCCGCGCGTGCGCTGGGCTATGCCGGGTTATTGCCGCAGGCGGCGGCGCTGCTGGCGGTGATCAAGGGCGGGCCGGTGAGCTGGACGGCGATGGCGCTGGCCTATGGCTATGCCGCGCTGATTTTCAGTTTCATTGGCGGGGCATGGTGGGGCATCGGCCTCGCCCGGGCGGAAACACCGCGCTGGATATTTCTGGCGGCGGTGATGCCAAGCCTGATCGGTCTGGCGCTGTGGTTTCCATGGATGGAAGGCTGGAGCTGGCCGGGGCCGGAGTTGATTGGGTTAGGCGCGCTGATCGCGGCATCACCGCTGGTCGATCTGGCGATCGGCTTCAAGCCCGATGGCTGGATGCGGCTGCGCCGCGATCTTTCTATCGGCCTCGGCTCGCTGACGATCGCAATCGGCTTTGCGGCGCAGGCGCAGGGCGCGATGTAAGAAATTGGTCGGGGAGAGAGGATTCGAACCTCCGGCCCCTGCCTCCCGAAGACAGTGCTCTACCAGGCTGAGCTACTCCCCGACCGATCAGTCGCCAGTTTCCCGGCGCCGAGGCAGGCGCGCCATATAGGCAGGGTGAGCAGGCGTGGCAAGCGGCGATGTGCGATGCATTTTTTCGGCTAAGCAGCGACACGTTTGTCGAGCGGCGCCTGTTGCATTTCCTCTTCGCCGCCGCTTGTTTGAAAGCACCGGACCAGTTGCGCCAGCGCTTGAGCTTCCTGCGAGAGGCTGTGTGCGGCGGCATTGGTCTGTTCGACCATGGCGGCGTTCTGTTGGGTGACTTTGTCGATCTGGGAGAAGCTCTGGCTGACTTCGCCGAGTTCCTTGGCCTGAACCTGCGCGGTGCGGGCGATGGTGCCGATGGCAGCACCGATGCCGATCACCTGCTCGCTGATGCCATGGAGCACCTGACCAGTGTTACCCACCAGCGCGACGCCTTCGCCTACCTGGCGGGTCGAAGCGCCGACGAGCCCTTTGATCGTGCTGGCGGCATCGGCTGAGCGCTGCGCAAGCGCGCGCACTTCGTTGGCGACGACCGCAAAGCCCCGGCCCGCTTCGCCCGCGCGGGCGGCTTCGACACCGGCATTGAGCGCGAGCAGGTTCGTCTGGAAGGCAATATTATCGATGCTCGAGACGATCTGGCCGATCTCGCGGGCCGAGGTTTCGATGCCGTGCATGGCATCAACCGCGCGGCCGACGACGTTTGCGCCTTCGCTGGCGCTGGCTTGCGCTGTGCCGATGGCGGTATCGACATCGTTGGCGCTGCGCGCGGTTGCCTCGATCTCGCTGGTCAGGCGCAAGGTGGCCTGGCTGTTGCGGCCGAGCGCGTCGGCTTGATGCTCGGTGCGGCGGGATAGATCATCGGAAGCGGCGCGGATTTCGTTGGCACCGACCGCGATCTGCCGCGCCGTTGCATCGACCGCACGCACCATGCTCTCCAGATTGGCGGCGGCGGCGTTCAGCGATGTGCGCAAGCGCTCGTAACTGTGCGGGAATTGTTCATGCACGCGCGAGGCAAGATCGCCGTCAGCCAACGCCTGAAGCCGGCGATCGAGCGCGGTGATCACGATGTGCTGCTCGTGTTGCACAAGCTGACGTTCGGCGGCGGACGCTGACTCGGTCTCCATTTGCCGGCCGCGGGCAAGCGCCTGACCCAGCACCATCTGCTCCAGGCCTTGCGATAGATACACCAGAGCGCCGGTCTCCAGCACAACGATCACCGCATGCAGAACAACGCGGCCGAGATCCGGACCGCCATTGAAAACAAGGCTTGGCGCGAGAAAATTGGTGGCAATGTGATGGACAGCGGTGACGGCAGCGGCGGCGACCACAGGCCGCCAATCGGCGAGCAGCGCGGTCATCGCGATCATCGCAAAGAACAGCATATGAAAATCGATGATCCACGCGGTGCCTGCCGCCTGCATCAAGAAGAGCGCCGGATAGAGCGCAAAGGTCGCGCCAACTAGGCTGCGCGAGGCAGCATCCGTCCGCCCGCTGCGTTCAAGCCAGGTTGGCATCACGCTGATCGCGGCGGCGAGGAATGCCGGGGTCATTCCCATGCCGGCAATCGCCGCCCAGGCGAAAAGCATCACGGTGGCGAGCCAGCCCGCCAGCATCAGAGCGAACATGCCTTTGCGGCGCAGCTGAGCGAGATCATCCATGGCTTTCAAGTCCTGCGAGTGGTTTGGTTATTGGAGGTCTGGTTGTTGGGGCTGCACATGGTTTCCGGAACCGCGATGAGCAGCCAGCCGCGTTGAAGCGCAGCGATGGCGGTGTTGTTATCGCCTAGCCTGACCACTACCCCGCCGCCGCCGCGTGCCGGGCCAACCAGGGTTGCACCGTTGGCCGCCAGCCAGACCAACGCTTCGCCCGGCGGGGACCCCGCCAGCGGCAGCAGCAGAGCGGCTTGGCCGGCGCGCGGCCAACCGACCGCCAGGCTCAGCACGAGCAGCAGCAGCGCCGCTTGGAACGCCCCGACGAGGTGGCTGGTTGGCAAGGGATTGCGCAATGGGACCGTCATCCCCTCTTCATAATGCGCGGGAATGTGTGAACCCTCCGAAGCACCCTAAGTCGAAATGCGTAAACCATTCTGCGTCACGCGATCTTGAGCATGGCAGTACCGCGCAGCTTAACCTTTCGCGCGGGCCGAACCGGCTCTAGGGTAAGCGCATGCTGAGCCCTGCCCGATCCGCCGATTCCGCCGCGCTGCCGCATTTTGAGCAGCAGTATCTCGATCTGATGCGCCGGATCTGGCGCGAAGGGGATGAGCGCATCGACCGCACCGGCGTGGGCACGCGTTCGGTATTCGGGGCGCAGCTGCGGTTTGATCTGGCAGGTGGGCTTATGCCGCTGCTCACCACCAAGCGTGTCTATTGGAAAACCGCGACGCGCGAGTTCCTGTGGTTCCTGACCGGCAACACCAATATCCGCGCGCTTTGCGCCCAGGGCGTGGATATCTGGACCGACTGGCCGCACGCGCGCTATCTTCGTGAGACTGGCGATCCGATCAGCCGCGCCGATTTTTCCGCGCGGATCGTGGCGGATGAAGCCTTTGCGGCGGCTTGGGGCGAACTGGGGCCAGTCTATGGCAAGCAGTGGACCGATTGGCCGGTCTATGAGCCGGCGGGCGAGGGGCTGTTTTCGCAGCGCATGCGCGGGATCAACCAGGTGGCCGATCTGGTCGAGAGCTTGCGCTGCAATCCGGGCAGCAGGCGGCATATCGTCGAAGGCTGGAACGTGGCCGAACTGGACCAGATGGCGCTGCCGCCGTGCCACAAGACGTATCAGTTCCACGTGGCGGAAGGGCGCCTGTCTGGGCTGCTATACCAGCGCAGCTGCGACGTGGCGCTGGGCTTGCCGTTCAACTTGTGGGGGGCGGCGCTGTTTATCCGCATGCTGGCGCTGCAATGCGACCTCGAGCCGGGCGAACTGGTATGGATGGGGGGCGACACGCATTTGTATCTCAATCATGCAGCGCTGGTGGAGGAGCAGCTATCGCGCGCACCCGCCGGAGCGCCGGTGCTGGTGATCACCCGCCGGCCGGAGAGCATTTTCGGCTATCGGATCGAGGATTTCGAGGTGAGCGGATATGCGCCGCAAGCGGCCATTTCGGCACCAGTGGCGGTGTGATCACGGTCGATTGACTTGAGCGAACTAGAGTAATATAATTACGTAACAGTATAATTATCTATCAGAGAGTGCGCGGCGATGCAGGACTTCGACCAGTGACCGCACCCGGGCGCAGCAACCTGCCGCCGCTAAAGCTCCATGTGCCCGAGCCGAAGTTTCGGCCGGGCGATGTCGTGGATTATAGCGATCTGGCCATCCCTCCGGCAGGCGCGCAGCCGCGCCCCGACGAGACCTGCGCCGCAGATCAATCCCATCCGCTTTGTCTCGATCTGGTGCGCGTTCTTGATGAGGAACACCGCGCGGTAGGACCGTGGGACCCCAAGCTTGATCCCGATACGCTGCGCCGGATGCTGCGCACCATGGCGCTGACCCGCGCATTTGACGAGCGGATGTACCGGGGGCAGCGGCAGGGCAAGACCAGCTTTTACATGAAATGCACGGGCGAAGAGGCGACCTCGATTGCCCCGGCGATGGCGCTGGCCGACGATGACATGGTGTTTCCCAGCTACCGCCAGCAAGGCATCCTGCTCGCGCGCGGCTATCCCATGGTGGAAATGATCAACCAGATCTATTCGAACCGCGCCGACAAGCTGAAAGGTCGTCAGTTGCCGATCATGTATTCGGCGCGCGAAGCCTCGTTCTTTTCGATCTCGGGCAATCTGGCCACACAATATCCGCAGGCCGTGGGCTGGGCCATGGCGAGCGCGATCCGGGGTGACACGCGCATTGCCGCCGCCTGGCTGGGCGAGGGATCTAGCGCGGAAGGCGATTTCCATTCGGCGATGACCTTTGCGAGCGTCTACAACGCGCCGGTGGTGTTCAATCTGGTCAACAACCAGTGGGCGATCTCCAGCTTTTCAGGGTTTGCCGGGGCCGAACGCACGACATTTGCGGCGCGCGCCATCGGCTATGGCATGGCGGGGCTGCGGGTGGACGGCAATGACGCGCTGGCGGTCTATGCGGCAACGCGCTGGGCGGCCAATCGCGCGCGCGCCAATGCCGGGCCGACCTTGATCGAGCATTTCACCTACCGCGCCGAAGGGCATTCGACCTCTGATGACCCCGGCCAATATCGCTCCACGCAGGAGCGCGGCGAATGGCCGCTGGGTGATCCGCTGACCCGGCTGCAGCAGCACCTTATCGCGCTGGGCGAATGGTCGCATGAGGCACACGAGGAGATGGACCGCGCGCTCGCCGATGAGGTGAAGGCCGCGACGCGCGAAGCGGAAAAGAACGGCACTTTGGGCCATGGGCTACACCATCCATTTCGCACGATGTTCGAGGATGTGTTCGAGGAGTTGCCCTGGCATCTCAAGGAGCAGAGCGCGCAAGCGATCCGCGAGCGCAAGATCAAGTGGCCGACTTGGACCGACGATCGGGAAGCGCCATGAGCGGGGCCGCCACGAGCGAAAATCCGGTGCGCCGCCTCAACATGATCGAGGCGATCAACGAGGCGCTTGACGTCATGATGGCGCGCGACCCCGATGTCGTGGTGATGGGCGAGGATGTCGGCTATTTCGGCGGCGTTTTCCGCGCCACTGCCGGGCTTCAGGCGAAATATGGCAAGACGCGGGTGTTCGACACCCCGATCAGCGAATGCGGGATCATCGGCGTGGCGGTGGGCATGGGCGCATACGGCCTGCGCCCGGTGCCCGAAATCCAGTTTGCCGATTACATTTATCCCGGACTCGACCAGCTGGTTTCCGAGGCGGCGCGGCTGCGCTATCGCTCGGCCGGCGAGTTTACCGCGCCGATGACGGTGCGCTCGCCTTTTGGCGGGGGCATCTTTGGCGGGCAGACGCACAGCCAAAGCCCCGAGGCGATGTTCACCCACGTGGCGGGCCTCAAGACCGTGGTGCCCGCCACGCCCTATGACGCCAAGGGCCTGCTCATCGCCGCAATCGAGGACAACGATCCGGTGATCTTTTTCGAGCCCAAGCGGATCTACAACGGGCCGTTCAACGGTTTTTACGACCGCCCGGTCGAGCCTTGGGCCAAGCATGCGGGTAGCGAAGTACCCGAAGGTTACTACTCCATTCCGCTCGGCAAGGCGCGCATCGTGCGCGAGGGCGAGGCGATGACCGTGCTGGCCTATGGCACGATGGTCCATGTCGTGACCGCGGTGCTGGCCGAAAAGGGGGTGGACGCGGAGATTATCGACCTGCGCACGCTGGTGCCGCTCGACATTGCGGCTGTTGAAAGGTCTGTGCAGAAAACCGGCAAATGCATGATTGTCCACGAGGCGACGCGCACCTCAGGCTTTGGCGCCGAGCTTGCCGCGCTGGTGCAGGAGCGGTGTTTTTATCATCTCGAAGCGCCGATCGAGCGGGTGACCGGGTTTGATACGCCTTATCCGCATAGCCTAGAATGGGCGTATTTTCCGGGTCCGGTCCGCATCGGCGAGGCTGTCGATCGGCTTTTGCCGAAAAACCTTTGAAAGACTGACGCCATGGGTACTTTCACGTTCCGCCTGCCCGATATCGGTGAGGGCATTGCCGAGGCCGAAATCGTTGCCTGGCATGTGCAAGTCGGCGACCGGATCGAGGAAGACGCGCGCGTTGCCGACATGATGACCGACAAAGCTACGGTCGAGATGGAAAGCCCGGTCTCGGGCACGGTGATCGCGGTGGCGGGCGCGGTGGGCGATGTCGTGGCAATCGGTTCGCCGCTGGTGGTGATCGAGACGGAAGGCGAGGGGGAAGTCGCGGCTGGTCTTGAGGCTGCGCCTGGTCCTTCGACAAGCTCAGGACGAGCGGGAGAGGGGGAACAAACTAACAGGAGTGACAATCCCGTTGCTCCGGCGCCAGCCACTGGACACTTGCAATCTGAGGCCAGCGCGCAAGCCCTTCTCGCGCTGCCAACTAACCCCGCCCGTTCTGAGCCTGTCGAAGGACCAGACGCAACTCCTGCAAAGCTGCCCCCCGCCAAAGTGCTTGCCAGCCCCGCTGTGCGGCAGCGCGCGGCGGCGCTCGGCATCGATCTGGCCGATGTGCGTCCTTCCGAAGAGGGCCGCATCCGGCATGCCGACCTTGACCAGTTCCTCGCGTACAACACATCGGCGGGATACAGCAGGGCAGGGCAAACCCGCCCCGATCAGGCAGTCCGGGTCATCGGGCTGCGCCGCAGGATTGCCGAGAACATGGCGGCTGCCAAGCGCCACATTCCGCATTTCACGTATGTCGAGGAATGTGATGTGACCGCGCTGGAGGCGATGCGCGCCGATCTCAATGCGCATCGCGGTTCTAAGCCCAAGCTGACCATGCTGCCGCTGCTGATCGCGGCCATCTGCCGAACATTGCCGCAATTTCCGATGCTTAATGCGCGCTATGACGATGAGGCCGGGGTGGTGACGCGGCACGGCGCGGTGCATCTGGGGATGGCGACGCAAACCCCGGCCGGGCTGATGGTGCCGGTGATCCGCAACGCGCAAGACCGCAACATGTGGCAGATCGCCGCCGAGATCGCTCGGCTGGCAGAGGCCGCGCGCGGCGGGACGGCCAAATCTGAGGAGCTTTCGGGTTCGACCCTCACCATTACATCGCTCGGCGCGCTGGGCGGAATTGCGACGACGCCGGTCATCAACCGGCCCGAAGTGGCGATCATTGGCCCCAACCGGATTGTCGAGCGCCCCATGTTCGTGCCCGATGGGCTGGGCGGCGAACGGATCGAGAAGCGCAAGCTGATGAACCTGTCGATCAGTTGCGATCACCGGGTGGTCGATGGCTGGGATGTGGCCAGCTTTGTGGCGGCGTTCAAGGTATTGATCGAGACGCCTGTCCTGATCCTGAGCGACTGATCGGGGCTTAGCGCACGATCCCGCGATAGATCATCTGGCCTTCGCCCTGCGCGGCGATCTCGCCAGGGATGCGCCAGCGCAAGTGGGTGACATCTTCGGGCACTGCATGGCGCAGCTGGCCATCGCGGTCACGGACGGTGAGCGTTTCGAGATCGCCCCAGGTGCGGCCGCCATCGACCGAGACTTCTTCATCGCCCACGGCGCTGCGCTGAAACGAAACCGCGCGCGGCATCGGGTTGGTGACTGTAAATTCGCGCGTCCGCGCCGATTTCCAGTTTACCACGAAGATCACGCGGTCGCCGGGTTGCAGGCGCTCGGCGCGTTCCAGCGTGCGCGCGGTGCGTCCGCCCGGCGCGGGCTGAAAGCGTTCGATGAAAACATCGCTGGCAAATTGCACCGGGTTTGCCGCTGTTGCCGTATACGGCACGATCGCGCTGGCGCTGATCAGGCCCAGCCCGATCTGATATCTCGATGGCATGCTCATGCGAATTGTGCCCCGTGGCGTTCCCTTACGCCGAAGCACCATTTCGCACAGACGTGGATAAAGTCTGGTTAACGCAGCCGAATGCGCGCGCGATGAAGCCGATGCGGGCGATTCAGCGCGAAGCACCTGCCGGGGTAAAAAAACTTGGGTTCGCGTTGTTGACAGGGGCAGGGCGGTGCCATAGTGGCGCTGCTCCCAAGCGAGTTGCGGGTGTAGCTCAGTTGGTTAGAGTGCCGGCCTGTCACGCCGGAGGTCGCGGGTTCAAGTCCCGTCACTCGCGCCATTCGCTTGGGAATTTATCCCCTGGCCCAGCGGGCCATAGGTAGGCAACAGAGGCGCCGGGGTCAGCCCCAGCGCCCGGTCTCCATCCAGATCAGGAACCGCCTGAGCGGCAGCAGCCAGACGGTGCCAAGGACGATGTATACCAGCGTTTGCACGAGCACTGGCAGCGAGCCGATGGGCGCTGCTAAACCGGCCACGATCAGGCAATAGCCGCTCAGCATCAGGATCAGCGCGATAATCCCCGCCGGCTTGCGCCAAGTGGGCCGGTAGCTTTCGGGATCGTCCATCAGTGTCCTACTTCAAAAGGGCCATAGAGCCGCGTCGGCGTTACCACGGCCGTGAGCGCCTGATCATGCGCCTCGTCGGGCAAGCTGTCCACTTTCTGGCAATCCCACGCCATGCCTACCGCCGCAGTGCCGCGGTGATCAGCCAGCCAGCGATCATAATGCCCGCCGCCCTGGCCAAGCCGGGCACCCTCTGCGGAAAAGCCTACGAGCGGGAGAAGGAGGAATGTCGGCACCGCAACTCCGGCATCGGCCAGCGGTTGGAGGATGCCGAACGGGCCGGGCTCCAGCAATTCCTCGATGTGGGGCGAACGCCACAGGCGAAACTCCATCGGCGCGCCGCGCGCGGCGAACCAGGGCAAGGCGATGCCATGCCCCGCATCGTGGAAAAAGCGCGCATAGGCACCCGCCGGCGCTTCGTCCAGACCCGCATGGTAAAGCCCGATGATGGCATCCGAAGGCACCAGCGCGAGGAGCGGAGAAGGCGGGCGCAGGAAGGTGAGCGCGCGGATGCGCGGATCGAGCGCGGCAACATGGGCGCGCCGCGCCGCGCGCAATTCCTTGCGGAGTGCAGATTTGATCAGCGCGGGATCGACGGCTTGCACGCTGCTCGCTCCATGTTGGCCTATGAGGAAGGAAGGAAGGGGGAAGGAGGAGGGTGACGGGCCCACCATGGGTCGTTTCCGGGAGAATCCTCTGACGCGCTCACGTCAGGTGGGGACCATATACTAAGGCCAGGGCCTGAGCAGGGACAGCCCCCAAGGATTTGCTTATAGCCTCAGGGATTTCATGCGGCACGTGCCGGGCAGTTCCCGTCACCTTGCTATCTAGGCCACCCGCATTCATTTCTCAAGAGCCAGGCATTTCTCAAGAGCTGGGCTCCTCAAGATGAGCGGCAAGCTTTTCAACCCTTGCGGCCAGCGCCTCTATCCGCGCGGCGACTTCGGCGGCGGTTCGGCCCGCGTCCTCGTCGATTACTGCGGGAGTTTCGGGCGGCGGCGGGGGTGCATTGCGATGGGCATCGTGCAGTTCGTCGGCCAGCAGCAGCGCTGCGAACAACAACATGCGGCTCTCGCTTTGGCCCGGCCCGGCGCTGACCCGCCCGGCGCGCTCATCGATCATCCGTCCGAGCATGGCGATATGGCCTTCTTCGCCGTTCGTGGCAGCCACGGTGAACACCCGGCCGCCGATGGTCAGGTTGACGTTGCTCATGAAATTCGGCCCGTCGCTGGAGTTGGGTTCATGGCCACAGTGTTCATTGCGGCAAATTGGCGAGCAGCAGGTCGAGTTGGCGCAGCTCGCTGGCCACTTTATCCTTGAGCTTGCGGTGGCGCGTGGTGAGTTCGCCGATTGCGGCCGGTGCGGTTTCGCTCACGCGGCGCGCGACGACTTCAAGCCTGTCGACTGCCCGCTCGATCCGTTCCAGAGCCTGCTCAACCCCGCCGTCAGCGCTATCCAAAGCATCGTTTGCCATGGGCCATTTTGCTAGCACAACTGCGTCTGCCTGCAACCTGCCGGATACGCACATTCCCCAGTCTTGTGCAGCAGACTTGCGTAAGTGTCTTGTTGAGGCATGGGACCGCTTGTTTCCCGCACGCTTGACGGTGCGCGGTGCTGCTCCCAAAGAAGCGGCGCTTCGAATCGATACTGATCGCGCAGGCGCGCGGCTCCGAAGGGCAGTTTTTTGGATATGTTGCGCGACCAGTCTTCCCTTCGCCCGATGGCCAATGCGATCCGCGCGCTGGCCATGGATGCTGTCGAAGCCGCCAACTCGGGCCATCCCGGCATGCCCATGGGCATGGCAGATGTAGCAACAGTGCTGTGGTCGTCGTTCCTGAAGTATGATCCGGCCGATCCGGCCTGGCCCGACCGCGACCGGTTTGTGCTGTCGGCCGGGCATGGTTCGATGCTGATTTATGCGCTGCTCTACCTTAGCGGCTACGCCTCGCCCACCATCACCGACATCGCCAAGTTCCGCCAAATTGACAGTGTCTGCGCCGGGCACCCGGAAAACCACCTGATCGCGGGCGTAGAATGCGCCACCGGGCCGCTGGGGCAGGGGCTGGCGATGGCAGTGGGCATGGCGATTGCCGAGCGCCGCCTGAACGCGGCCTTTGGCGATGAATTGGTTGATCATCGCACCTGGGTGATCGCAGGCGATGGCTGCCTCATGGAGGGCATCAACCACGAAGCCATCGGCCTTGCCGGGCATCTTGGCCTAGGCCACCTCAACGTGCTTTGGGACGACAACCGCATCACCATCGACGGCGATGTGAGCCTGTCTTCCAGCGAAGACATTCCGGCGCGCTACCTTTCGGCCGGTTGGCATGTGACCGCTTGCGACGGCCATGATTTCGGCGACATTGCCCGCGCGCTGGCCGAAGCCGCTGCTGATCCGCGCCCTTCGCTGGTTGCCTGCCGCACGATCATCGGCAAAGGCGCGCCGAACAAGCAAGGCGGGCACAATGTCCACGGCGCAGCGCTGGGTGCTGCCGAAATCGCCGCTGCGCGCGAGTATCTGGGCTGGGATGCGGCGCCTTTCGAAATTCCAGAGGCCATCCTCGCCGATTGGCGCAGCGCAGGCGCGCAGGGGACAGCGGCGCATGCGGCATGGCAGCATCGCTACGCCGCCGCTGAACCAGCTTTGCGCAGCGCATTGGCCGGTTGCCTCGACGATAGCTTGAGCCAGCAGGTTTCTGCCGAGGCCTATATCGGCGCGCTGATCGCCAAACCTGCCAAGATCGCTACACGCAAGGCATCGGAGAATGCGCTTGAGGCCTTGCAGCATGCATGGATGATCGGCGGATCGGCGGATCTTACGGGTTCGAACAATACGCGCATCAAATCGGCCACCGCCTTTGCCAAGGGCAGCTACGACGGCAACTACATCAATTATGGCATCCGCGAATTTGGCATGGCGGCAGCCATGAACGGCATCGCGCTGCATGGCGGGCTGGTGCCGTTCGGCGGCACCTTCCTGGTTTTTTCGGACTATGCCCGCAATGCCATCCGCATGTCTGCGCTCCAGCATGCCCGCGTGATTTATGTGATGACGCATGACAGCATCGGGCTTGGCGAAGATGGCCCGACGCATCAGCCGGTCGAACATGTGATGAGCCTGCGCATGATCCCGGGCCTGCAAGTGTTCCGCCCCGCCGATACGGTGGAAACGGCCGAAGCATGGGAACTGGCGATCAAGGCGCAAGGCACCCCCTCGCTGCTAGTGCTTTCGCGCCAGAACCTGCCGCAGATGCGCACCGAGGCGGGCGACAATCTGACCGCGCGGGGCGGCTACCGAGTTCGGGCTGCCAAAGCAGCGCGCAAGGTCGTGTTGCTGGCCACCGGTTCCGAAGTGGCGCTGGCCGACGATATTGCCGCCGCGCTCGAAGCGCAAGGGATCGGCGCGGACGTTGTATCCTTGCCGTGCTGGGAACTGTTCGATGCGCAAGACAGTTCTTATCGTGCCGACTTGTTGCCCGCAGACGTTCTCAAGGTTTCGATCGAAGCAGGGGTGACGCTGGGCTGGCAAAAGTATGTCGGTGATGGTCTGACCATCGGGATAGATAGCTTTGGCGCATCGGCCCCGGCCGACGTCTTATTCGACCACTTTGGCCTGACCGAGGCCAAGATCACACCGCAAATTCTTGAGCGGCTCGCGTAATTCAGCAGGAGATAAATGCAATGGCAACCAAAGTTGCAATCAACGGTTTCGGGCGCATCGGCCGGAATGTGGCGCGTGCGATCATCGAGCGTCTTGATTGCGGGCTCGAACTCGTGTCGATCAATGATCTGGGCGATGCCAAGGCCAATGCGCTATTGTTCAAGCGTGACAGCGTGCACGGCGCGTTTGCTGGCACCGTCGAAGTCGACGGCAAGGATCTGATCATCAACGGCAAGCGCATCCATGTGACTGCCGAGCGCGATCCAGCCAATCTGCCGCATGCCGCCAACGCGATCGATATCGCTTTGGAATGCACTGGTTTTTTTGCTGACCGCGCAGGCGGGCAAAAGCATCTGGATGCCGGCGCCAAGCGGGTGCTGATCTCGGCTCCGGCCAAGGGCGCGGACGTGACGATCGTTTACGGCGTGAACCACGACACGTTGACCGCCGCGCATACGATTGTTTCTAACGCATCGTGCACCACCAACTGCCTCGCGCCGGTCGCCAAAGTGCTCAACGATGCCATCGGCATCGAGCGCGGACTGATGACCACGATCCATAGCTATACCAACGACCAGAAGATCCTTGATCAGTATCACTCGGACGCGCGCCGTTCGCGCGCCGCCGCGATGAGCATGATCCCGACTACCACGGGCGCGGCGCGGGCAGTGGGCGAAGTGCTGCCCGAGCTCAAAGGCAAGCTCGATGGTTCGGCGATCCGCGTGCCGACGCCGAATGTCTCTGTGATCGACCTCACGTTCCAGCCAAAGCGCGACACGACCATCGAGGAAGTGAACGCATTGCTCAAGGCCGCTGCCGATGGCCCGATGAAGGGCGTGTTGGCCTATACGACCGAGC
This sequence comes from Novosphingobium sp. Chol11, assembly GCF_945870625.1. Classification (GTDB taxonomy): domain Bacteria; phylum Pseudomonadota; class Alphaproteobacteria; order Sphingomonadales; family Sphingomonadaceae; genus Novosphingobium. Next base: position 22,396 of record NZ_CAMBTS010000020.1, read on the forward strand.
CGCTGGTATCGATCGATTTCAACCACGATCCGGCATCATCGACCGTCGACAGCCTCGAGACCGCCGTGATCGACGGCAAACTGGTACGCGTGTTGTCGTGGTATGATAACGAATGGGGCTTTTCCAATCGCATGGTCGATACCGCAGCAGTGATGGCGGGACTGATCTAACACTCATGACCCATCCGGCGCATCTGGCCGGGATCGCCCGGCACGCGCAGCCGCGCGGCCCGATCGAGGTAATCGAGCGGGTCGCAGTCAGTGTTGATGACGGGGTGGCAGGCAATGGCCGCGGCAAAGTGCTCCCGGGCAAGCCGGGCCGCCGCCAAATCAGCCTGATCGAGCAGGAAAGCTGGGACGCGGCGCTGGCGGAGCTTGGCCTTGCGCTGCCGTGGCATGTCCGCCGGGCGAACCTGCTGGTGTCAGGCGTGCGGCTACCGCGCGAGGAAGGCCGGATAATTGCCATCGGCGAGAGCCTGCGGTTGATGGTAACTTGCGAATGCGATCCATGCAGCCGCATGGACGAGATAGCTCCCGGTCTGCGCGCCGCCTTGCTCCCCGATTGGCGCGGCGGCGTGCTGGCGCGGGTGATGGCCGGGGGCGAGATTGCGCTTGGCGATGCGATAAGGATCGAAGCATGACCCAGTTCAAGACGCTTGACGACCTTCACAAGGTAGATGGGGGCAATGTGCACGGCAAGGTCGTGCTGGTCCGGGTCGATCTTAATTTGCCGATGCAGGACGGCGCAGTGACCGATGATACACGCGTGCGCGCCGCCGCGCCGACGGTGCTGGAACTGGCCGATGCCGGGGCCAAAGTGCTGCTGCTGGCGCATTTCGGAAGGCCCAAGGGCGAGCGCAGTTCGACCCAGTCGTTGAGCATGGTGGTAAGCACGGTGGAGAGCGTGCTTGGCCGCGAGGTGATGTTCTGCCCTGAAATCTATGGGCCGGTGGTGGCGCAAGTGGTCGGCATCCTGCCGCCGGGCGGCATTGCATTGCTCGAGAACACGCGCTTCTGGAAGGGCGAGGAAGCCAATGATCCAGAGCTCGCGGCGGCGATTGCGGCCAACGCCGATTTCTATGTCAACGATGCGTTCTCAGCGGCGCACCGCGCGCATGCCACCACCGAGGGTTTGGCCCATGTGCTGCCATCGTTCGCAGGGCGTTCGATGGAGGCTGAACTGGTCGCGCTGGGCAAAGCGCTAGATCATCCAGAGCGGCCTGTGGCGGCGGTTGTGGGCGGGGCCAAGGTCTCTTCGAAGCTCGACGTGCTGCGGCACCTGGTCGACAAGGTCGATCACCTGATCATCGGCGGAGGCATGGCCAACACGTTTCTGGCGGCGCGCGGCGTGGCGGTGGGCAAATCGCTGTGCGAGCACGATCTGACTGCGACGGCCGACGAGATCATGGTAAATGCTGAGAAATCGGGCTGCACTGTTCATCTTCCCTACGATGTGGCGGTTTCGAAAGAATTTGCGGCCAATCCCGCTTCGTTCCGTGTCTGCAACGTGCACGAAGTGGAAGCGGACGAGATGATCCTCGATGTCGGGCCTGCGGCGGTCGAGGCGCTGGCCGATGTGCTCAAGACCTGCCGCACGCTGGTGTGGAATGGGCCGATGGGCGCCTTCGAGATGGAGCCGTTCGACACCGCCACCGTCGCGCTCGCGCGCACGGCGGCGGCCCTGACCAAGGAAGGCTCGCTGATCTCTGTCGCGGGCGGCGGCGATACCGTGGCAGCGCTGAATCTCGCCGGGGTCGCGGGCGATTTCACTTACGTTTCCACCGCAGGCGGGGCTTTCCTCGAATGGATGGAAGGGCGCGTCTTGCCCGGGGTTGCCGCGCTGGAAGCCTGATACGGGCACAATTCCGGACAGGGCACCGCCATTCCATGTTGCAGTGCAACGCATGGCTGACTAAAGGCCGCGTTGCATTCGAATGCACGCGCCGGGGGAACTTACATGCAACACACTGAAATGACCGCCAAGATTGCCGCCGGAAACGGTTTCATTGCTGCGCTCGACCAAAGCGGCGGTTCGACGCCCAAGGCACTCAAGGGCTATGGCATCGAAGAGGGCACGTGGTCTTCTGAAGAGGACATGTATGCGTTGATCCACGACATGCGCTGCCGGATCATTCGCTCGCCTGCGTTCAGCGGCGAGAAAGTGCTCGGCGCGATCCTGTTCGAGCGCACGATGGACGGGCATCTCGATGAAAAGCCGGTCCCACACGCGCTCATCGAGCTTGGCGTGGTGCCGTTCATCAAGATCGACAAGGGGCTTGAGGAAGAGGGATTTGGCGGCTTTGGCGGCGTGCAGCTGATGAAGCCGATGCCTGAGCTGGATGCGCTGCTCACCAAGTCGAAGGCGCTGGGCGTGTTTGGCACCAAGGAACGCTCGGTGATCAATTCGGCGAACCGTGAGGGCATTGCCGCCATCGTGGCGCAGCAGTTCGAAATCGGCCGCCAAGTGCTCGCGCATGGCATGATGCCGATCATCGAGCCTGAAGTGAACATCAAGAGCGCCACGCGCGCCGAATGTGATGCCATTCTGCTCGACGAGCTGCTGAAGGCGCTGGATGCCATGCCCGATGGGGAGCAAGTGATGCTCAAGCTGTCGCTGCCAGCTGTGCCGGGCACGTTCGCGCCGCTGACTTCGCATCCCAAAGTGCTGCGCGTTGTCGCGCTGTCGGGCGGATACAGCCGCGCCGACGCTTGCGCCGAGTTGGCGCGCAACCACGGCATCATCGCCAGCTTCAGCCGCGCGCTGCTCGAAGATTTGCGCGCGCACATGACTGAAGCCGAATTCGATGCCTCGCTGGGCGGCGCGATTGACGAGATCCATGGTGGCTCGACGGTGAAGCTCGGCTGATGATTGCGAGGGCAGGAGCGGCGCGCTAGAAGCGCGGCGATGAACGTTCCTGCCTGCCAGATTTACCTGATTTCGCCGCTCGATGTCGGTGGTGCGTTTCCCGATCGGCTGGCCCGCGCGCTCGACGCAGCGCCGGTGGCGGCCTTTCAGCTTCGTATCAAGAACTTTGATGATCATGCTGCGGCCAAGCTGGCCGAGCCGCTGCAGCGCATCTGCGCCGACCGCGATGTCGCTTTCATCGTGAACGATTCCATCGGGCTGGCGCGAAGATTGGGCGCGGATGGGGTGCATCTCGGGCAGGGCGATGGCGATCTGGCCGATGCTCGCGCGAAGCTGGGACGCGAGGCGCAGATCGGCGTTACCTGCCACGATAGCCGCCATCTGGCGATGGAAGCAGGCGAGGGCGGGGCAGATTATGTCGCGTTCGGCGCATTTTTTCCGAGCAGCACGAAGGATACCCAGCATCGGGCTGAGCCGGAACTGCTGCAATGGTGGTCATCACTGTTCGAATTGCCGTGCGTCGCGATCGGCGGTGTTACGCCTGAAAACTGCGCCGGACTGGTGCGCGCCGGTGCCGATTTTCTGGCAGTTAGCCATGCTGTGTGGGGCGGCGACGAGGCGGCCGCGGTGCGCGCGCTAGATAGCGCTATCGCTAAGGCGCTGGCAGAGCGCGCGAATTAGCGCGTGATGATCACATCCGGGAGCTGGCCGGGCCGCCGCCTGCCGCGCCGCCTCTGACACAGCGAAGTGCAAGCGGCTTGCCGTCCCCGCCAAGCCGTTGCGACTCGGTCTCGCTGGAAAGGTGGTAGCGCCGCCCGGCAAACGGGCCTGAGGTCATGGTAAAGTTGCTGCCAAGCCGCAGATAGGTTCCGCGCCGTGCATCGGCGATGCGGTAGCTTGAGTCGGGCACGATTTCAAAGTCCTCGGCAGGCTGTCGGACCGGTGGGCTCGCCGCGTCTCCGGGCAGTTCGCAAGTCCATCGCCCTGTGCTCAGGATGCTCATCGAACCGCCCGGCGCTGCCCGCGATGCAGAGATCGAAAGCGGCGCAAGCAGCGCAAAGAGGAACAACCATTTCATGGCCCAAGCGGTTAGCACGCAGCCACAGCTTGTAGCAATCGGCACTTGGCGCTAAGGCGCGCGGTCTCAAGATCACAGCAGGGCTCTTTCCATTATGAAAATCAGCGGCGTGGACATTCGTCCTGGCAATATTCTGGAATACGAAAAGGGCATCTGGAAGGTTGCCAAGACGCAGCATACCCAGCCCGGCAAGGGCGGGGCGTTCATGCAGGTCGAAATGAAAAACCTGATCGATGGCCGCAAGACCAATGTCCGTTTTCGCAGCCAGGACACCATCGAGCGCGTCCGCCTTGATACGAAGGACTTCCAGTTCCTTTATAAGGAAGGCGACGACCTGATCTTCATGGACGTGGAAACCTACGACCAGATCACGCTGCCCGCCGATCTCATTGGCGATGCGGTTGCGTTTCTGCAGGACGGTATGACCGTGCTGCTTGAAATGTATGATGAGCGTCCGATTTCGGTGCAACTGCCCGAGCAGGTCGAAGCCACGATTGTCGAAGCCGATGCGGTGGTGAAGGGGCAGACTGCCTCGTCCAGCTTCAAACCGGCGATCCTTGACAACGGCGTGCGCGTGATGGTTCCGCCCTTCATCGCCAGCGGCACGCGCATCATCGTTGATGTCTACGAGCGCAGCTATGTCGGCAAGATAGGCTGATCTGGTAATGGCTGCCATTTCCGGCCTGATGCGCATGATGGAGAAGGCTGCCCGCAAGGCCGGGCAGCGCCTCCGCCGCGATTTCGGCGAAGTTGAGCATTTGCAGGTGAGCCGCAAGGGACCTGCCGATTTCGTGTCTAAGGCCGATCAGGCCGCCGAACGCACGCTGTGGGACGAGCTGCGCGCCGCGCGTCCGGGTTGGGGCTTTCTGATGGAGGAAGGCGGCGAGATCCCGGGTGAGGAGGGCAAGCCGCGCTTCATTATCGATCCGCTCGATGGCACCAGCAACTTTTTGCACGGGATTCCGCATTTCGCGATTTCGATTGCGGTGCAGGAGCGCACGCTCGATGGCAAGGCGTGGGGTGAGATAACGGCCGGGATCGTCTATCAGCCGATCACCGACCAGAGCTATTGGGCGGAGAAGAACAGCGGCGCGTGGCTCCATGATCGGCGGCTGCGCGTCTCGGCGCGGCGCAATCTCGACGAAGCGCTGATCGCCACCGGCATTCCGTTTTCGGGGCGCGGCGACATGGGCGAGTGGACCCGGATTTATCACGATATCGGCCCGCGCGTGGCCGGCATTCGCCGCTATGGCGCGGCTTCGCTCGATCTGGCGTGGGTCGCGGCGGGGCGCTTCGATGGCTTCTGGGAGAGTTCCCTGCAGCCTTGGGACACCGCCGCCGGATGCTTGCTGGTGCGCGAGGCGGGCGGCTTTGTGACCGATTATCGCGGGCGCTCGCAGCCGATCTGTGATGAAACTGTGCTGGCAGGCAACGACGCGCTGCATTCCAAGCTGCACAAGATGGTGGCAGGCGCGATAAAGTCCGCCTGAGGTTGAGCAAGCGTGATCTTGAACTCTACAGGCCAAGCCGCTAAGCGGCTGACAGTGCCCCTGTGGTGGAATGGTAGACGCGACCGACTCAAAATCGGTTGTCGAGAGACGTGCCAGTTCAAGTCTGGCCAGGGGCACCATCGTTCCGAATGTTCCTGCTCGAGCCGCACGCGGCTCTGGACTATTCCGGCTCTGGCATGTGAACGGGGGTTCTCTTGGCAGCATTGGCTTGTGACGATCATCCGCTAGTGCGGGCGGCGCTCGCGCTGGTACTGGAAGATATCGTGGGATTGCCCGTGCTCACCGCACCCGATTTTGCCGGGGCATGGGCACATGCCGAAGCATGCGATGCGATCAGCCTGATTGTGGCCGATCTGCATATGCCCGGAATTGGTCCGATCGAAGGGCTGAGCGGCCTGCGCCAACGCGCGCCGAACGCCAAGATCGTGGTGCTGACAGGGTCTGACAGCGATGAAGATCTGATGGCGGCGCTGGCGCTGGGGATCGACGGATTCGTGCCCAAATCGGTTGAACCGGGCGTGGTTGAGGCGGCCCTCCGGCTTGTGATGGCAGGAGGGCGGTATTTGCCAGCCCGTCTAGCCGAACTGGCGTCTCAGGCGACTTGCGCTGCGCCTATCGCCCCAAGCGCTCCAGACCACGCCGCGTTGCCACCTGCCGAGACCACGCTTGGCCGCCTCAGCAGCCGCCAGCGCGATGTGCTCGACCAGATGGTGCGCGGCCGATCCAACAAGGAGATTGCGCGGTTGCTCGGCCTCTCGCCCGCGACCGTCAAGACGCACATTGCGCACATCATCGCGGTGGTGGGCGCGAGCAACCGCACCGAAGCCGCCATTCTCGCCCGCGAGCAAGGCCTCGTGTGACCGCGATCTCAGCGCGGCGGTACGGTGATGCGCTGAGGCGGCAGTAAGGTTTGCACTGGCAAGGACCGCGCGGGCAGGGTGAAGGTCACGCTCTGAACAAAGGGCGCGGCAAACAAGCCCGCGCCATTGATCGCAGGTGCGATCTGCAGCGTAAAGCGTGAACCGGTGCAGCCAGCGGCTTCGGTTGCGGTAAGAGGCAGCCTGCCGATCGCTGCGGTTGCGGTCAGCGTTCCGCTTGCTGCAGTAAAACAGGTTAGCGGGCTCGCCCCAGTCACCGCTGCGATCCGCCATGCAACTGATTCCGGACCGCGAAAAGCGGCGAGAAAGTCGAAGCGAACGTCGAAGGCGGAGGCAATGCGGGCCCCGTTAAAAGGTACGCCCTGGATCGAGCGGATGCCGTTGTAGGGGACAGAGCGCAGCACCAGCGTCAGCGGGTTGGCATTGGTGGTCGCACTGGTGAGCGCAATCTGACGTTCGCCGACAAACGATGCCGCGGTGTCCCGGGTCAGCGCGATGATCTGCATGGAGATGGCTGGCGCTGGCAGCGGTGCGGGGCCTGTGAGGCCGCTCGTGGAACCCTGATAGCGCGGCGGCAGGAGTGTTTGACTGAAGCCGGGATAAGGAAAGCTGTTTGGCGCAAGTGGGCCGCCAACATCGCCCTGGACGTTCGTCCCGCTAACCTGGAACAGAGCCGGGCGGATCAAGCAGGCGATCTGGTCAGAGGTGCGCGATTGCGGCAGGGTAATCGTGAGAATGGTGGGCGAGGACGCAAAATTGGCATTGAATTCGGCCTTGCCGCCAAAATCGTCGATGCATTCGCCGATGCCAGCGGGGTAATCGGGTTCTGGCAACGTGGTTGGGCCGCCAGTCAGGATCGCGGCTGGATTGGGGGTGCCCGGCGTGCCGACATTTGCCCCACGCCCGGCCTTGATTGTCGCCTCGCTCCATGCCGTGCGATTGATAGCCGCGTTCACTACGCGCAGCGGGAAGCTGTCACCGCCGATCTGCAGACTTCCCGTTGCCTTGGGAATGTTTCGTTTGACATCAAGCTTGATCACGATTGAACCGATGGCCCCGCAGCTGCGGGCAAAGTTTACAGGGCCGGCAACCGTCCGCGATATGGTTGCTGTGACCCCTGTGAGGCCTGATACGGCGACGACCTTGCTCAAATCGATCAGCTGTCCATAAATCTCGATCTCGCCGACGAAACCGGCAGGAACATCAAACGGACGTCCGTCGGTCTCCCGCAATTGGGGATTCTTGGTATGCACGGCCGAGCAATCCAACGTCAGTGGGTTGGGGAACCCATGCGCTGTTTCCCATTTTGCTTGCGCAGGGGCGGCCAGTGCGGCGGTGCCAAACGCTGCGGTCAGGAACAAGGCGGTTCTGATCGACTTCAGCATAGTCAAACTCCTTTAGCAGGCGGCATTTGTCGGGTGATAGTTGCTTGAGCGAGCAGGCATCTCAGTGTCCGCCGGGGCCGAGCAGGTCGCCGAGCATCCGTGTGCTGATCGCATCGGGATCGGGCCAGGCGAGCGGGGAATCGCCGGGAGCCATGCGCGTGAAGAGGCGCATCCGGCCAAGGCGCGCGGCAGAGTCGACTCCGTTCGAGGAAGGATCGATGACTTGTGTCCACAGGTCGATCAACCGCTGGGTCGCCTCGGCGCGCGCCCAGGGCCGCCCGGGCAGCGCCGCCGGGCGCGCCGGGGTTACAAGGATCAACACCGAATCGCGGCGCGAGTTTTTGCCGCGCTCGTTGAAGAACGATCCTGCCAGCGGGATATCGCCAAGTACCGGGGTTTTGGAGAAAGTCGCATCGTCGACGCTTTCGGAAAGCCCCGAGAGCACCAGCGTTTCGCCGAAACGGATTTCAGCGGTGGCCGCAACTTTCTGGCGGAAGGTCGTTAGCGCCTCGTTGAAGTTGCCTGCGGCATCGGCGGTTAGGAACGAGCGGCCTGTCTCGATGCGCACGCGCGTGCCATCGGCAGTGATTTCGATCGGTGTAACTTTGAGCTCGATGCCTATGTCGATCTGTTCGAGCTGGCTGGTATTGATCCCGCTCACGGCAACTTTGAGCGTGCGGCCGACGAAAAACTCGCTCATCTCGCCGCGATAGGCCGTAAGGTTGGGGCGCGCGACCACCTGATAAAACTGGCCGCCGCGGTTGAACATGTTGATGTTGTAGGTGAGCTGCGGGATGCTGATCGTCTCGGTGATGACGCGTTCGCGGGTATCGGACGGAAAGTCCCCGCCGTTAATCCGCCGCGTGTCGGCGCGCGCGGTGCCGTATTGCAGGCGCAGACCATCGAGCAGGTTCATGCCGATGCGCTCGCGCGCGGTGTTTTGCGCCAGCACGATGGCGACATCGACCGAGATCTGGGACGGGGCCTCGCTTGGGGGCGGCATTTGTCCCGCCGAAAGCTGGTCGACCGGGGCGGTTTGCGTGAGCTGGCGCAGGCGGCTGTTGATCGCCGAGGCGGCGGCCGGATCGATCTTGGAGAGTTCGGCGAGGTGCTGGGCGGCGCGGACAGCGTCGCCTGCGGCGGCTTCGGCCAGCGCCGCCAGCCGCAGCGAGGCCGACTTGCCTTGGCTGGTGCCGGAAAGATCGGCGGCGCGCGCGGCGGCGGTGGCGGCGAGCACCGGATCGCCGCTGCGGTAAGCCGCCGACGCCAGCGCGAGCATGGCTTCGGCGTCATCGGGCTTTGCCACCACTGCCTGCGCGAAGCGTTTGGTTGCTTCCTCGAAGCGGCCGCGATCGAATGCGGCGCGGCCAGCCATGGCGGCGGCCCAGAAATTGCCCGGTTCGGCCTTGAGCGCCAGATCGTATCCCGCCAGCGCCAGCTCGGTCGCTTCAGGATCGGTCGCGCCGGCCTTTTGATACGATAGCGCGAGCAGGGTCTGGCTCACCGGATCACGCGGGCGACGGGCGGTCAGCTCTGAAAAGGCGGCGATGGCAGGCCTTGCTTCCCCTGCTGTAAGCGCCGCGATCCCGCGTTCGCGCAAGGTCGCCTCATCAAGCGGCGCAGCGAGCGTCGCAACGCTTTTGACAGGAGCAGAAAGCCCGCCGCCGCAGCCGCCGAGCATGGTTGCGCCGACCAAGAGGATGATGGCCCGCTCGGTCATGCGCGTGATGCTTCGGGCGGGACGCACAGATCAACTTTGCGGGCCGCATCCACCCGGTAAACCGCGCGCGGATCGGCGCAGACCGTGGGCAGAAATCCCGCCGAACGCGGCTTGCCGCTGGCATTCAATGCTGCTCCGCACACATCGCGCCCGGCCTGAACGATCAGCCGGTCGTGGCTAGGCTCGGTGCAGACCGGCGGTGGGAGCAGCAATGCGGCAATGAGAGTGTAGCTCATAAGGAAGCCTTTCGCAGGAATGCTGCTGTTGCCCGGCGTTGTGCACCCTTCGGAACAAGCTGACTTCGCCCGATTGGCTGAGCCGAATGGGCGAGCCGGTTCGGGGGTTGGCAAGCGCGGTGCGACAGTCAATGATGCAGATGTGACCACTGCTAATGACCCCGCCGAACGCGCCCGCATCCGCGCCGCAGAATCGCGGATCGAGTTCGCCGTTTCCGGCGCGTTCACGATTCTGGTCGCGGGCACGCTCGCTTACGTCCACAATCTCTTCGTTGATATTGTTCCGCTCGCCCGGCTATGGACCTGGACCGGACTGGTGCTGATCGCGATCGCGGTGTTGGTTGCGATTCCGCTTGCGGTTGTGCTGCGCAAGCCCTCTGATGCCGAGATCATGGCGGTGTGGTCACCGCTCGGCAAATTCGCCGCCATCCTGTTCGATACCGCTGTTGGGGCCAGTGTCTGGCTGCTGCTGCCCTATGCCTCGGAGCCGCTGCGCCTGCTGATGGTGGTGTTCTACGCTGCTTGCGTTTCGGGCCAGGTGATCTCCACCGCCGAATCGCTGGGAACCATCGTCTTTGCCGTCGTTTCGATTTTCGGTTCGGCTGCGTTGTTCTTTGTAATGACACCGGGCCCTTATTCAACGGGCCTGGCGCTGTTTCTCGTGGCTTTCGGCGCCTTGATGATCGGCGTAGCGGCGACCTTGAAGGTGGCCATTCGCTCGGCGATCGCAGCGCGGCTTGCAGCAGAGGCGATTTCGCTCGATCTGGCGGCCGCTCTCGATGCCGCAACCGAGGCGCGCCGTGCCAAGACCCGCTTCATTGCCGCCGCCACCCATGATTTGCGTCAGCCGTTGCAAGCAGCCGCGCTATTTTTCAATCGGATAGCTGCGCGTCAGCCTGCTGGCGGCGACGCGACGGTCGTGAATGCGCGGCTTGCCTTTGCCGAGGCTGCTGGGCTTCTCGATCAACTGCTTGAGCATTTGCGGCTCGACGGCGGGATGATCAAGCCGAACGTCGGTAAAACCTCGCTGGCGGATATCCTCCCGCGCGTTTGCGCCGAAGTGGCTGAGATCGCGGCTGTCAGCGGCTTTGCCATCAGCCGCGCATCGTGCGGAGCGGCGGTCGCGGCAGACCCGACGCTGCTTGTGCGCATCCTGCGCAATCTTTTGCACAATGCCATGCGCCATTCGCGCGGAACCCGAATTCTGGTGGGTGCGCGGCGGCGCGGAGCGAGCATCCGGATTTATGTCGTTGATAATGGCCGGGGGGTGTTGGCGGCGCAAGCTGCCACGTTGTTTGATGACATCAAGCCTATCGGCGCCGATCCGATCGGCCATAAGGGAGTGGGCCTTGGCCTGCCATCGTCACGGCGCATGGCCGAATTGATGGGGGGAAGCGTCGGGATTGATGCGGCATGGCGGCACGGCGCAGCGTTCTATTGCGAATTGCCCATGACAAAGGCGGATTGAAGCCGCGATAAGGGCGCTTGTGTTCTTATTATGTTCACGATAGGTGGCGTTTTATGGTTAAACCCAAACGCCGATTTGTCTGCCAGGCCTGCGGCGGTGTCTCGCTGCGCTGGCAGGGCCAGTGCCCAGATTGCGCCGAGTGGAGCACATTGGCCGAGGATGCGCCGGAAACGGTGTTTTCGGCAAAGCACGATCTTTCCGGCGGTGGGCGCGCTTTCACATTTGCCTCGCTCGATGCGCCGGTAACTTTGCCTGTGCGGCGGCCAACCGGGCTTGCCGAATTTGACCGCGCGCTGGGCGGCGGGCTGGTGCCCGGTTCGGCGATCCTGATGGGCGGCGATCCCGGCATCGGCAAATCCACTCTGCTGCTGCAGGCCGCCGCGAAGATCGCCATGGCGGGCGGCGATGCCATCTACATCAGCGGCGAAGAAGCGGCCGATCAGGTGCGCCTGCGCGCGGACCGCCTCGGCCTGGGCAAGGCGCCGCTGCGCCTCGCCGCAGCCACATCGGTGCGCGATATCCTGACCACGCTAGGCGGAATGAGCGCGCCTGCGCTGCTGGTCATCGATTCGATCCAGACGATGCATTCCGATCAGATCGAAGGCGCGCCGGGCACCGTTAGCCAGGTGCGCGGCTGCGCGTTCGAACTGATCCGCTATGCCAAGGAGACCGGCGCGGCGCTGGTACTGGTAGGTCATGTAACCAAGGATGGTTCTATTGCCGGTCCGCGCGTGCTGGAGCACATGGTCGATGTGGTGATGAGCTTCGAGGGCGAACGCAGCCATCAATACCGCATCCTGCGCGCGCTCAAGAACCGGTTTGGCGCGGTGGACGAGATCGGCGTGTTCGCGATGGCTGGGGCGGGGCTGGAGGAAGTGGGCAACCCATCGCTGCTGTTCCTCTCCGGCCGCTCAGAAGCGGTGGCGGGCAGCGCGGTGTTTCCAGCGCTGGAGGGCACACGGCCGGTGCTGGTGGAAATTCAGGCGCTTACGGTGCGGCTGGCAAGCGGGGCCACGCCGCGCCGCGCGGTGGTAGGCTGGGACAGCGGACGCCTCGCGATGTTGCTGGCCGTGCTGGAGGCGCGCTGCGGGCTCAGCTTTTCGAGCGCCGAGGTCTATCTCAATGTCGCAGGCGGTTATCGTCTGACCGATCCCGCTGCCGATCTGGCGGTCGCAGCAGCGCTGGTCTCGGCGCTGGCCGACCGGCCCTTGGCGCACGGCGCGGTTTGGTTTGGCGAGATTTCGCTGGCGGGCGAGGTCCGTCCCGTCGCGCATGCGGGGATTCGCATCAAGGAAGCGGCCAAGCTGGGCTTTTCGAAGGCGCATGGGCCGCAGGCCGCAAACGGCGAGGACGCCCCGGGCCTTAGCTATGCGCCGATCCGCCTGCTGCCAAATCTCGTTGACCGGGTCATGGCGGGGGCCTAACTTCGCGCGCGATGACCGGTTTTGATTATGTAGTGCTTCTGGTGATCGCGGTTTGCGCGATTGGCGGCTTTTTTCGGGGCTTTGTCGAGGAAGTGCTGTCGCTTGCGGCGTGGTGTATTGCGTTGATCGCGGTTCACACCTTGCATGAACCGCTGACC
>NZ_CAMBTS010000021.1 GCF_945870625.1 Novosphingobium sp. Chol11
TGGCGATGCGGTGAAACAGCAGGCGCACGGCGTCGGACGCGGTGAGGCCCATTGCCGCCAGCGCTTCGGTCGCTTTGGCCTTCAGCTCGTTGTCCAGCCGGACGTGGAGCATGGAACTGGGGGCATTCATAGCGCGCTCCTGTATCTCATTTGAGATATCTAATCAGAACGCCGCAATGAGTCAACAATCGGGCCAAAAGCAAGAATGACCGAACCAATCGCCCCCGCCAAATCGTGTTGTCCTACACGCCCGCACCCTGTCATGGTCGCCACGAAGCTCTTTGACATGGGTAGCGAAATGCGAAGCAGGGCAAGTGTCACTTTGTCCGTCTTTGCAGATAACTCGTTGGTCTAAAATATTTAAATGGGAGGATAGAAAGTTGACACAGTGTCAACTCTGTCAACTTTCTTGAGCGGCGTTTGCAGGAAAGGCACGAGAACAGCCGAGGCCGTGAACGCACGGCACACAACCCCCTCCCCATTTTTGGCAGGTGAGTGCGCGCGCCATCTCCCGCACATCCCTTTGGTGCGCGAGGAGCGCCCGGCAGGACTCCAGAGCATGGCTGAACCTTTTTTTGAGCATCCCTACCTCACCGGGCATCATGCCCCGATCCGGTTTGAGGCGGATGCGCCCGATCTGATTATCGAGGGCAAGATCCCGGACGATCTGGCGGGCATCTTTTATCGCAACGGGCCGGATCCGCTCTATCCGCCGCGCGAGGGGGATTATCACTGGTTCGATGGCGACGGCATGGTTTTCGCGTTCGAGATTGCCAATGGCCGAGTGGCGATGCGCAATCGCTGGGTGAAGACCGACAAGTTCCTGCTCGAAAAGGCGGCGGGCAAGCGCCTGTTCGGCATTTTCGGCAATCCGATGACCAGCGACCCCAGCGTGCAGGGCAAGCGTTACAACACCGGCAACACCAATATCATTCTGCATGGCGGGCAATTGCTGGCGCTGATGGAAGGCGCGCCGCCGGTGGCGCTGGACCCGCGCGGGCTCGAGACTTTGGGGGAGCAGCAGTATGGCGGGCTCGTCACCTCCTCGTTCTCGGCGCATCCCAAGATCGATTACCTGACGGGCGAGATGTTCAACACCGGCGCGGCGATCCATGGGATGATGGGCGCGGCGGAGATGCGCTATGACATCGTGCGGGCGGACGGGACGATCCGCAAGACCGAGATCATCCCGATGCCGCACTTCAGCCTGATGCACACTTTCCTGCTCACCGAAAACTGGGCGATCTTTCCGTTCATACCGATCGACACCGACTTGAAGCGCTTTGCGGCGGGCGGGCCGATGACGGCGTGGGTGAACAACCGCCCGACCAAGCTGGCGATCATGCCGCGCGAGGGAACGGCGGCGGATGTGCAGTGGTTCGAGTATGAACCGCGCCACATGTTTCACGAGCTCAATGTGTGGGAGGAGGACGGCAAAATCATCGCCGATGTCGCCGCCGCTAATGGCACTGCGCTGTTCCCCGATGAGACTGGCGCGCGGCGCACGCACGGCGATACGCAGCAGAGCTTGCGCCGCTGGACGATCGATCCGGCTGGAAACACCAGCTCGATCAAGGAAGAAACGCTCAACGGCCGCGACATTCAGTTTCCCCGGCCCGATGACCGGCTGATGACGCGCAAGAGCCGCCAAAGCTTCGCCAACATCAACCTCCAATCGCGCGATGGGCGCGTCGGCGGGATGGACGCGGTGCTGCGTTTCGACACCCAGACGGGCGAGGAGGACATCTGGCACTTCGGCGCAGGCGCGGCTGCCGGCGAGCTGGTTTTTGCGCCGCGCCTTGGCGGCACCGAGGAGGCGGATGGCTATGCCATGACGCTGGTCCACCCGGCGAACAGTGCGCATAGCGAACTGGCGATCTTTGCCGCGAAGGACATCGCGGCTGGCCCCATCGCGCGGGTGCTGCTCCCGTTCCGCGTGCCCAGCGGTTTCCACTGCAACTTTTATTCCGCCGACAACCGGTTCTACACGCAGGCGATCACGAACTGATTTCCGGTTTGGGGAGTTCGGTGAGCGCCAGCGCGCGTGCATCCTCGGCTTGCCGAAGGGGACCGCGCAATTTGCTAGGCTGCTGAGGTCCGCTCCAGCAGGATCACAGGCCCGGTCCCTTCGTCGTGCGCGCCATAGCGCACGAAGCCAAGCTTGGCCGCGACCTTGAACGAGGGGAGGTTGGGCTGGTCGATCATGCAGGTAATCCGGCGGGGGCCGTGTTCGCGATCGAACCAGGCGAGCGCGGCCCTTGCGGCTTCGGTAGCGATGCCTTTGCCCCAGGCCTTTTCGGCGAAGATCCAGCCGATCTCGGGCGTATCCGCCATGCCTTTGCCGAAGCTGCGCCAGGAGTGGAACACGCCGCATAGGCCAAGCATGTCATCGCTTTTGCGAGCGCGGACGATGAAGGTGCCGTAGCCATAGAGGAACCACGATCCGGCATTGCGGCACAGGCGGTTGAATTCTTCGGTCGCGTTGGTCGGGTGGCCACCAAGGTAACGGCGCACCGCGGTGGAGGCCATCAGCTCCATGAGCGCAGCATGATCGGCAGCGACTGGTGGGGCCATGTCGAGCCGCTCGGTCTGGATCAGCGGCGCGATCAGAGCCATAGATCCAACGCATGAATGGCGACGCCCACCAGGCCGCCAACGATCGTGCCGTTCATGCGGATGAACTGCAGGTCGCGCCCGACCGCGCCTTCGATCCGGTCGGTCACGGTGCGCGCATCCCAGCGGCGCACGGTTTCGGAGACCAGCCGCACGATCTGCCCGCCATAGCGCGTGGCAACGCCCACCAGCGTGCGGCGGGCGAAGCGGTTAACCAGGACCTGAAGGCGGGCATCATGCTGCAACGCACGGCCAAGCTCGGCCAGCGAGGCACCGATCTGGCCGGAAAGCGCCCCGCCGGGCGCGCGTACCGCTCCCAGCAGCCGCGCGCGGCCGCGCTCCCACAGCGCATCGAGCCAATTGCCGAATGCGGGATTGGCGAGCACCTCCTGCTTCATCCGCTCCACCCGGGCGTGCATCGCAGGATCGTGGACGAGATCGTGCGCCAGTTGCTCAAGGCCTTCCTCGATCTTGCGGCGCAGCGGGTGATCGGGGATGATCACGGTTTCGGCGAGCAGCTTGTAGAGCCCATCGAGAACCCCGCTGGCCAGGCGTTCGTCGAGCCCGGTCCAGCGCAGCAAAGTATTGGCGCGCTCATGGATCATGGCGCGCACCAGATCCTCGTTGGCCTCAAGCGTCTGCGCGGCGCGGCGCAGAAGGCTCTCAATGAGCGGCATGTGCCGCCCATCGCGGATCATCGCCCCGAGCAACTGGCCCAGCAGCGGCGCAAGCTCGAGCTTCTCGATCTGCTGGCGCAGGGCCGACTTGGCGAGTCCGCCCAGCTTCTCCTGATCGAGCGAGGCCAGGACATCGGCAAGCAGGCTGGTCGCGCCATCGCGCATCCGGCTGTCCTTGCCGCGGGGATCACCAAGGAACTTGCCGATCGCGCTCGCGGCATTGAGCGATTGCAGCCGCCGCGCAACCACCGGAGCGGTCAGGAAATTGGCCTGGAGGAACGCCGCCATGCTATCGGCGATGCGGTCCTTGTTCTCAGGAACGATCGCGGTGTGCGGGATCGGTAGCCCGAGCGGATGGCGAAACAGCGCAGTTACCGCGAACCAATCCGCCAGCCCGCCGACCATCGCAGCTTCCGCAAAGGCACGCACAAAGCCCCAGGCCGGGTGCGCGCTTTCGGACTGGCGCGCGACGATAAAAAGCACCGCCATGAACAGCAAGAGACCCGTTGCCGCCATCCGCATCCGGCGCGCGCGGTCTTCGGGCGGGGCGGCCCGGCGCGAGCGGTGGATGGCTCTGCTCACTCCGCCGGGAAAGCCGCGCCCGCTTGATCAGCACGCGATTCTGCGGGATCATACGACAACAAGCGCCGCGCCAGCCATGGCCCGATCCGCTTCTCGAGCCCGTCTGCCAAGCTGAAGCCAGCAGGCACGATCAGCAAGGTGAGCAAAGTCGACAAAGTCAGCCCGCCGATCACCACGATGCTGGTAGGCGTCCGCCAGCCACCATTGCTGCCGATGGACAGCGCGGTGGGGATCATCCCCGCGATCATGGCAACAGAGGTCATGACAATCGGCTGAGCGCGTTTATGCCCGGCCTCGATGATCGCCGAGAGCTTGTCCGTGCCCGTCGCCATTTCCTCGATCGCGAAATCGATCAGAAGGATCGAGTTCTTTGCGACAATCCCGAACAGCATCAGGACGCCGATGAACACCGGCATCGAGAGCGAATATCCGGTAGCCAGAATCAGCAGAAATCCACCAAGCGGCGCGAGGAAAAGCGAGCCCATGTTGACCAACGGCGAGACAAAGCGGTGATAAAGGAGCACCAGCACCGAGAACACGAGCAGCACGCCAGCCGCTAGCGCTATGATGAAATTGTTGATCATCTCGGCTTGCCAACGCTCCTCGCCAGCAGCAGCGTTCGAGACCCCCTGCGGCAAGTTCTTGAGGATCGGAAGGTCTTGCACCACCTTCATCGCCGTGCCTTTAGCCACGTCTGGCGCTAGATCGGCCCCCACAAAGACGCGGCGGCTTTGATTATAACGCTGGATCGAAGTTGGACCCGATCCGAACCCGATCGTGGCGACCCGCGACAATGGCACCGATCCGCCGGTGGCAGTTGGCACGGGCAGGTTCTCGATGGTCGAAAGGTCGCGCCGCGAATCCACCGGCAGCTTCACACGGATCGGCACTTGCCTGTCCGAAAGCGAAAACTTGGCGCTATTCTGATCGATTTCGCCTTGCGTTGCGATGCGGATGGCTTGGCTGAGTTCCTGCGTGGTCACACCCAGCGACGCGGCAAGCTCGAAATGCGGGGTGATCACGATCTCGGGGCGGCGCAGATCGGCGCTGATGCGGGGCGCCACGAGTTCGGGGCGGGCACTCATCTGTTCGATGAGCGTCTGTGCGGTCCTTTGCAACAGCTCAGGATCAGAACCCGAGAGCATGACGCTGATCGGCCGGCCCGATCCGCCGCCAGGTCCGCCGCCGTTGCCATCAAGGAAGCTGACCCGGGCGTCCGCCACTGTCTGGAGACGCGGCGTCATGGCGCGCTCGAACTCGATGCTCGAACGTGGGCGGTCTTTCTTGAGCGAGATAAACACCCGCCCGTTGCCCTCGTTGATCCGCTCCAGCGCTACATCAACTTCCGGCTCATCCTTAATGAGCGCAATAACTTCGTCGATCTTGCGCTCGGTCTGCGCGAGCGTTGTGCCCGGAACCATTTCCACTGAAATGCGGCTGAACTCGTTGTCGGTGTCCGGAAAGAATTGCACCGGAGTGATCATGACGAGGGCAACGGTCAGAGCCAGCGCGCCAATGCCAACGCCCATCATCCACAACCGATGATCGAGCAAGCGCGCGCGAAGCCAGCGGCGGGGATACTTGGCCCGGTAGGCAGCGGCCTTGCTCACACTGAGCGACCATTGCAGAACCTTCATGTAGCGGTCCATCATAGGACCGGCGCCATGCGCGGCTTGCCCATGCGGCTTCAAGAAGTAAGCGGCAACCATCGGCGTAATCATGCGCGCAACGAGCAGCGAGAACATGACCGCCACGACCACAGTGAGGCCAAAGTTCTTAAAGAATTGTCCTGAAACGCCGGGCATCAGCGCCACTGGGAGGAACACGGCGACGATAGAGAAGGTCGTTGCCACAACAGCGAGACCAATCTCGTCAGCGGCATCAATCGAGGCCTGATAGGCCGATTTACCCATGCGCATGTGGCGCACGATATTCTCGATCTCGACAATCGCATCATCGACAAGAACTCCAGCGACAAGGCCAAGCGCGAGGAGGGACATCTGATTGAGCGTAAACCCGAGCAGCGACATCGCCCAGAATGTGGGGATGGCCGACAAGGGAATGGCGATCGCCGAGACGATCGTGGCTCGCCAATCGCGCAGGAAGAAAAACACCACGATCACCGCGAGCACGGCCCCTTCGACCATCGCAGCCATCGAGGTATTATATTGATCCTTGATTTCGCCGACAGCAGAAAAGAGCCGGGTGAAGCGTACTTTGCCGCCTTGCTCTTTCTCCAGCGCCTTCAACTCCTCGAGCGTGCTGTCATAAACGCTCACATCAGATTCGCCGCGCGCGCGCGAAATGCTGAAGGTCACCACTTGTTTGCCATTGAACTTGGCGATGGAGGTGATTTCGCTGAAACCGTCGCGTACATCCGCAACATCGGACAGCTTGATGCGGCGGCCCGAGGGCAGCCCGATTTCCGCTTGCGACAAAGCAAAAGCGGAAGCGGCATTGCCAAGCACGCGCACAGCCTGCCGGGATCCGGCAACTTCTGCACGCCCGCCAGCGGTATTGAGATTGGTTTGCCGCAGCGCCGCATTAACTTGGGCAGCAGTCACACCTTGAGCCCTCATCCGCAGCGGATCGAGGGTAACGGCGATTTCCCGATTCACCCCGCCGCTGCGCTCCACATCGGCCATGCCCGGAACAGCCAGCAAACGCTTGCGCACCGTATCGTCGATAAACCACGAGAGCTGCTCGATCGTCATATCATCGGCGGAGACCGCAAAATATCCGATCGGATCGGATGAAGTTTCGGCCTTGAAGACTTGCGGCTCCAGAATACCGTCCGGGAGGTCGCTGCGGATCTGATCGATCTGATTCTTGACCTCGTTCACTGCCTCGCTGATGTCGCTGCCAATTTTGAACGTGACCAGCGTTTCGCTGGAACCCTCCGACGCGGTCGAACTGACAGTATCGACCCCGGCGATCGACCGAACCGCCGATTCAACGCGCTGGGTAATCTGGTTTTCGATCTCGGTTGGCGCGGCGCCAGGTTGGCTGATCGTAACGATCACCAGCGGAAATTCGATATCGGGCTGATCCTGAACCTTCATCGCAAGGAATGCGACAATCCCGGCTACGGTAAGGCCGAGGAAAATGACAATGGGAACGACCGGATTGCGGATCGACCAAGCAGAAAGGTTACGAAAACCCATAAAATCTCTTCCCGCTCATGAGCCCTGAGGCGATGCTGCGCTCGCTTGTTTTACCAAGACGGGACGGACCGAATCGCCAGCATTGAGGAATCCGCCGGCTCGCATCACGACCCGTTCGTCGCCGCTGAGCCCTTGAGAGACGACGATCCCTTGCGCAGTAACCTCCCCGAGCTTGACCGCACGCCGTTCAACCTTGTTTTTGGCAACAACCACAAAAACAAACGATCCATTCCGATCTGACAGGATTGCCGATTCGGGAAGGACGGGGGCCAGAACAGAGCCACTGCTGATTTTCGCGCTGGCAAAGCCGCCGGGGCGCAATGCAGGACTGTAAGCAAGCGCAATGCGCGCCATCCCTTCACGCGTCTGAGCATCGATGGTGGGGGCAAGTTGCCAGATTTGCCCGGTATAGGATTGCGCGGTCCCTACCGGCAAAACTTCAGCCGGTACCCCCACCGAGAGCCGCGCCAGATCGCTTTCGCCGAGGCGTGCCTGCATCTCAAGTTCGCCGTCACGCGCGATCCGGAACAGTACCCCTGAACCAGGACCGACGATCTGCCCTGGTTCAACACCGCGCGAGAGCACCAATCCGGCGGCTGGAGCGACGATGTCGAGCCTTGCAGTGCTTGCCCGAATCTGTTCGAGCGTCGCGGTGGCCACCCGCACTTGGGCCACTTCGGCATCGCGTGTGGCGGTGAGGCGGTCGATGTCTGCTTTGGAGATGAAGCCTTTCTCAACCAGCTTCACCGCGCGATCAAGATTGGACTGGGCAAGCCGGGCATTGGCGCGCTGCACTTCAATGTTTGCAGCCTGCCCGGCGATCTGCTGCGCCTGCACAGCACGGTCAACGACAGCGAGCACTTGACCGGCACGCACCCAATCTCCGGCATCGACCAGCACGCGCACAACCCGGCCGCCATCGCCGGCAGCACCCACCGGCATTTCACGCCGCGCAGCCAGCGTGCCGCTCGTCTCGATGGTGCCTTGAACGGTGACCCGCCCTGGCTGGATCACGCTGACGGTTTGGGCCTGCGCGCCCTTTGCCGCGTCCGCCTTGGCGCCTGTCGGGCTGCCCTGCGTGAAATACCAAACAGCGCCAAGCACCATGACGATAAGTGCAAGGATCGCCGCTACAGCCCGCCGGCGACCATCCGGCCCGGGCGAATGCGCATCCTGCGTCAAGGAAACTTCAAAGGGCGCTGCCTCGCTCGGTTGAATGCTCGTCTCATAGTTCATGTCGTTCACCAGCCTTGATCGCGAGCGGGTCGCATAGCCAACGCAAACCGGATAATCCGACTGCTCACAAGGGGTGTATTACCCGACTACATCACCCACCGCAAGCATGAGGGTAGGCCGCTTGGGAAGATTTTGTTAGGCTAATAGACGCCGACGTGGCGAGTTGCAATTGCGGCGCGGGCAGGAACTTATGGGACTCTCCGGGGCGTCCGCGGTGAGGTGGCCAGATTGGATCAGCCATGCGCATGCCATCTTGTCAGCCTCCGGCTGAGTCTCCCTGAGGTTTGCGGCAAGCGCAACGCAGCAACGGCCGGCTTGCACGCAAGACGGCCGCTTGATCTGCTAATGCGGGTAGCGGCGCAACCGCTGGCCCGCCTTCAATACTTGAGTTGGCGCTCGTAGAGATCGCGGTAATGCTGAATACGGGTCACCCGCAATCCTTGCATGCCAGAGCGATCAACCGCGCGCTGCCACGATGCGAACTCTTCAAGCGTGAGGCAATAACGCTCGCACACTTCGTCGATGGTCAACAGGCCGCCATTCACCGCCGCAACAACTTCGGCTTTGCGCCGGACGACCCAGCGCGTGGTTCCTGGTGGCGGCAAATTATCGACCGTCAACGGTTCACCGAGCGGTCCGATTACTTGCGCTGGCTTGATTTTCTGGTTCTCGATCATGGCAGTTCTCGTCGGGTCAGCACGCGATCGGCAACATCGCCGGGGGCCTTTGCTTGCCCACTATCCATGCAACAATCGCCTTTGCCATTGACTGAAGAGATTGGGTTAACGGCGCTTTCATCATCGCTGAGTGGTTGTAACATCATGATAGCAGACGGATAATGGAAACTGCCGCCAGACAAACCGTCTGGGCGGGCAACGTCCGCGCCATAGTCTTTGCCGAGCACCCGGCGTGCCGCTTGCGCCGCCAAAAGCCGGGCACACAGGTCGCTCCAGCCAAGCGGCCGGAGTGCATTGTCCGAATCGCGCGCGCCGAACGGGTGTGAATCAATGAAGCCCATATCCATGACACGGTCTCTACCCCGCAGGGATATAAAGGTCCGTAAACCTCGCCTTCACCAAGAGTTAGGCATTGCATCTATTTAGCAAGCTGGGGCTGGCCCAGATTGGCGCTGCAGTTTGCTGACGATTATGCCTATAACCACGCTATGACATCCACCACGCACCAAGGCTACGCGACGTTCGCGGACGCGCAAGATTTGTTCGGCCTTGGCAAGGAGCCCGGGCCGAAGCGAATCGTCGTGGCCATGTCGGGCGGGGTGGATAGTTCGGTGGTTGCAGGGCTCGCAGCGGCGAGCGGAGCCGAAGTGATCGGCATTACCTTGCAGCTTTACGATTATGGAGCCGCAACCGGCCGCAAGGGCGCCTGCTGCGCCGGCGATGATATCCGCGATGCGCGCATGGTCGCCGATCGGCTGGGTATTGCACATTATGTGCTCGACCATGAAACGCGGTTTCGCGAGGATGTGGTTGACCGTTTTGCCGATGATTATCTTGCCGGCCGAACCCCCATCCCCTGCATCCGGTGCAACATGGGCCCAAAATTCACCGATCTGCTGGCCATGGCGCGCGAACTTGGGGCGGACTGCCTTGCGACGGGGCATTATGTGCGCCGGATCGAGGGCGAAGCAGGGCCAGAACTTCATCGCGCCTGTGATCCGGCGCGCGACCAGTCCTATTTCCTATTCGGAACGACCGAAGCTCAGCTGGCATTTCTGCGCTTTCCGCTGGGCGGGATGCCAAAGCCGGACGTACGGCGGCTGGCCGCCGAACTGGGGCTTGCCGTCGCCACAAAGCCAGATAGTCAGGACATCTGCTTCGTGCCCGATGGGGACTATGCGCGGGTGATCGAGAAGGTCCGGCCTGAAGGTGCGGCACCGGGCGAGATTGTCCATGCCACGACCGGTGCGGTGCTTGGCCATCATCAGGGCGTGATGCATTTCACCGTGGGCCAAAGGCGCGGGCTTGAGATCGGTGGTTTGCCGGAGCCGCTCTATGTTACCGCGCTCGATGCGCCAAACCGGCGCGTGCTGGTTGGCCCGCGCGCCATGCTGGCAGTGGGCCGGGCGATCCTGGCCGAAACCAATCGGATCGGACCGACGCCGCCGGACGCTCCGATCACTGCAAAAGTGCGATCCCTGGCAAAGCCGGTGCCGGTCGTGCTGGAGGGATTGCTGGGCGAGGGCGGGGCCTCAGCGATCCGTTTTCTGGCGCCCGAATACGGCGTCTCTCCCGGCCAGGCGGCGGTGCTGTATGCGGGCGAACGTGTGATTGGCGGCGGCTGGATTGCACGCACCGAAGGCTGGTCTGCATGATCCAGCGCCGATCAAGGCACGGTCATCGATCCGACCATGGCTCCAACACGCATCCCCAGCCCTCGCGATAGGTGGCGGTTTGCGCCGCAAGCAGAGGAAACCGCGCAGTAACGCTCTTGGTTGCTCGATCTTCTGACAAAGTGATCAGATCCATGCCGGCTTCGAAGTCTTTGCGGCAATCGCTCAGTGAACGGCCACCCGCGAACCGGCATGAGCATGCGACGCGCGCTCCATAAGATGCGCCAGTGATGGCATAACCTTGCAACGGCGTGGCGAAATAGGTGGCTAGTGCTGCGAGCAAAGCCACCACGAGCAATAACCAGGGCCAGCGCGCGCGCCGCGGACGCGCGCCGCGTGCTGAGGATCTAAGCGAAGTAGGCGAGTTTGCCATTGCTCTATCGACCCCTAATGATGAAAGGGTGCACTCTGATGGCCCGCCTCCTTCTCTCTCTTATCGCCCCGTTAGCGCTCGTGCCAGCCCTGTTCGGTTGCAGCACGGCGAGCGCTCCATCGGCGGCTCAGCGATCAGCAGACAGCGCGCTTGCCGCGGTGGCCCAAGACCCTAGCGTTCCGCGCGAGGCGCTGGCCAGCGCGATTGATGCGCTCTTCACCGATGCCGCCGCAAACGAAACACGTGCGGTGATCGTAATGCAAGGCGGGCGGGTGATCGCCGAACGCTACGCCCCTGGCTACCACGAGAACACCCGCTTCATCAGCTGGTCGATGGCCAAATCGGTGACCGGTGTAATGATCGGCATGCTGGTCTCCGATGGCCGTTTGCGGCTGGCCGAAGCGGCGCCGATTCCGGCGTGGCAGCGCCCCGGCGATCCGCGCGGCGAAATCACGCTCAAGCAATTGCTGCAAATGCGCTCGGGGCTGCGCCACCGGGAAGCGTTCAGCCCGCCCTACGAATCCGATGAAGTGCGCATGCTGTTTCTGGATGGGCGCGCCGATATGGCGCGCTATGCAGAGGATCAACCGCTGCAGTTCGAACCGGGCTCCAAATGGGTCTATTCGAGCTCGACCAGCGTGATCCTCTCCGATCTCGCCGCGCGAACTCTGGCGGCCTCACCTGATCCCGAAAGCCGCAGGCATGCTGTGGCCGACTATTTGCGGACGCGTTTGTTTGAGCCAGCCGGCATGCGGTCGATGATCCCCGAATTCGACGCCGCCGGCACCCAGATTGGCGGCAGCCTGATGCACGGGACCGCGCGAGATTGGGCCAGATTCGGCGAGCTATTGCGCAACAAAGGCGCCGTGGCGGGCGCGCAACTGGTGCCCCGCCAATGGATCGATTTCATGACATCTCCTTCTCCGCGCGAAGCGCAGTATGGAGCGCACCTTTGGCTCAACCGCGCGCCAACTGCTGGGGAGCCAGCGCTGTTTCCAGATCGCGGGCCACGTGACCTTTTTGCGTGCCTTGGCCACCTTGGACAATTCGTGATCGTTGCGCCAAACCAGCGGCTGGTGGTGGTTCGACTCGGGAAAACTCCCGAGGATGAGCTTCAAGGCGTTACCAAGCGCTTGGCCGATCTCGTCGCTCTCTTTCGCTAGCTGGGGCTGCCCTGGGCCATCAAAGCAGGGCTTTCTCCGTTCGGCCCGCGCGCGAGCAAATCTTCCGCCCCCATCGACGCCTCATCGACCAGGCCCTCTGGATCCGGGTGGATGAGGATTTCGATGCCTGGGAATGCAACGAGAAGCTTGTCTTCGATCTCATCCATCACCCGGTGCGCCTCATTGACCGTCATCCGCCCATCGACCCAGACATGGAACTGGACGAAATCGCGGTTCCCGCTTGTTCGCGTGCGCAAATCGTGCAGCCCTCTAAGCTCCGGATGTTGCGCAACCACTTCGAGAAATCGCTCGCGCTTCTCGATCGCCCATTCCTGATCCATCAATTGTTCGATCGCAGCCTGCGACGCAGCCCAAGCGCCCCACCCAAGCCAGATCGCTATTGCAAACGCCAGCGCCGCATCGGCCCCTGCAATCCCAGCCCAGTGATCCATCGCCAGCGCCGCGATAACCGCAAGATTGAGCATGACGTCCGATTTATAGTGAACATTGTCCGTGGTAATCGCCAGGCTGCCGGTGCGCCGGATCACCGAGCGCTGATAGATCAACAAAACGAGCGTCGCGGCAATGGCAATCACCGAAACGGCTACGCCGTCTCCGGCTCCTTGCGGTCGCTCCCCGCCCAAAAGCTGGCTAATAGCCTGAAGGGCAAGTCCGAACGCAGATAGCAAAATGAGCACGACCTGAAACATTGCCGTTAGCGCCTCAGCCTTGCCATGGCCGAAACGATGGTTGTGATCATCTGGCTGTGCGGCGAACCACACGCCAAAGAGTGTCACAAGGCTGGCAATCAGATCGAGCCCGGTATCGGCAAGGCTGCCCAGCATCGCAGCAGAGCCGGTCGAGAGCACCGCCCAGACTTTCAACACCAAAAGCAGGCTTGCAACCGCAATACTGGCAAGCGCGGCCTGGCGATTGAGCTTCGCGCCTAATTCTGCGCTTATCATGTCCACGTCGCGCGCTTTACGGGTAAAGCAAGCCGCTCGTCCAGCCATTCACGCCATCGGCCACAAAGCGCCGACGCTCGTGCAGGCGAAACTCCTGATCCTGCCAGAATTCGATTGCCGCCAGCCGAACCCGGTAACCGGACCAATGTGACGGGCGCTGCACATCGCCATCGGGATAAGCCGCCCGCATCGAAGCAACCCGGTCAAGATAGACTTGGCGCGAAGGGAGCGGACGCGATTGATCCGAGGCAGCGGACCCCAAACGCGATTCAGGATGACGACTGGCAAAATAAGCATCGGCCTCGGCGGGCGTAACCTCGGTAATCGGACCCTCGATGCGCACCTGCCGGCGCAGGCTTTTCCAATGAAACAAAAGCGCGACATGCGGATTTGCAGCCAGTTCACCGCCTTTGCGACTTTGGAAATTGGTGTAAAATACGAAGCCGTCGGAGCCATGGCCCTTCAGCAACACCATTCGAACCGAAGGCAAACCCTGCGGCGTGGCAGTCGCTAAAGCCATCGCGTTGGGATCATTGGGCTCATTTGCCCGTGCCTCAGCGAACCACGCTTCGAAAATGGCTAAGGGATCAGTGTCAGGGATCGCATCGCGCAGAGAGTTCATTGGCCATTCCTTGCGCCGGTTTCCGTCGGTATTCAGGAGGGGCAGTCGCTAGCCAACCCCCATTGCAAATTAGTTTTCCTTAGTTTGCGATAGCCGATTGCGGAGCCACCGGAAAGCGAGCCTTGCGGGCAGCGCCATGCGCTCCTAGCTATGCGACTATGGCTGATCCTTATGCAAGACTGGGCGTGGCGCGCGGCGCGAGCGAGAAAGAGATCAAGGCTGCCTATCGCACGTTGGCCAAAGAGCTCCATCCAGATCGCAACACATCCAACCCGAAAGCCGCCGAACGATTTTCGGAGATAACGCAGGCCTACGATCTGCTTTCTGACAAGGAAAAGCGCGCGCAATTTGATCGAGGCGAGATCGACGGTGACGGCAATCCAGCCGCCGCATTTGGGTTTGGCGGCGGCGCCGGCAGCTATCGGCGCGAAGGCTTCGACGGCACGGGGCGCAGCGGCAGCGAGGGCATCGATCTCGGGGATATGTTCGAGGGCCTGTTTGGTGGGCGAGCTGGCGGGATGGGCAACGGCGCGCGGCGGGGCCCGCCGCCCAAAGGTGCCAACATCACCTATCGGCTGCAGGTCTCGTTTACCGATGCAGCTCTGCGCGAAAACCAGCGGATCACGCTGGCTGATGGAAAAACGATCGACCTTAAGCTTCCACCCGGCGTGCTTGATGGCCAGCAAGTGCGCCTTGGCGGCAAAGGTGAGCCAGGCCCTGGCGGCTTTGGCGATGCCATCGTGATCATCGAGATCGCCCCGCATCCTTACTTCGTGCGGGAAGGCGACAACATCCGGCTCGATCTGCCCATCAGCCTTGATGAAGCAATCGGCGGTGCTCAGATCAAGGTGCCCACTGTCGGCGGACCGGTGATGCTCAGTGTTGCGCCGGGCAGCACCAGCGGAAAGACACTGCGCCTTAAAGGCCGCGGATTCGTTCGCAAGAATGGCGAACAAGGCGATCAATTGGTTACTCTGCAAGTTTCAATTCCAGCCGACGATGCCGATCTGCGCGCGCGGCTGGAAGGATGGCGCGATCCGCGCCGCCTGCGTGCCAATCTGGAAAGCTGACACGGTGGAGATAGGCCAGCGCACTGCCCATGAGCAAGCAGCCGATGCGCTACCAATTTTTGAAGTGCCAGATTTTTCCCCGGAAGCGCGGCGCAAAGCGGCACTGCACGAAGCACTAAGTGTCGAAGTTGCAGGCACGGCTGGCCCGCGATTTCAAACGAGCACGACGGCATACCCGATGAAGATCGCGCGGCGGGTTTGGTTCGGGGTTATCAATGACGGGACGATCCATGCCGGCAATTTTGCCTATATGGTGCTGGTCGCCCTTTTCCCGTTCTTCATCACCGGCGCCGCGTTGTTCTCGTTACTCGGCGAGCCGAGCCAGAGTGTGGCAGCGGTGAACGCAGTCCTGCTGGCGCTGCCGCCAGTTGTGGCCGATGGGTTTGGGCCAATCGCGCACGGGGTGGTGGCCGCGCGCACAGGCTCGCTCTTGTGGATTGGGGGGATCGTCGGCCTTTGGACCGTCGGCAGTTTGATCGAAACCATCCGCGAGATCCTCCGCCGGGCATATGGAACACCGTGGACACAAGGCTTCTGGCGGCACCGGCTGATCTCGACCGGTCTGACCATTGCCGCGGTTGTTTTGATCCTGATCGCGATCACGGCTGATTTCGCAATCGGTGCGGCGCAGGCGGTGATTGTCGCTTGGTTACCGCAGTTCGAGACCTGGTTGATCGGTCTTTCGCTGAGCCGGTTCGTTCCGGCGGCGGCATTCTTCGGCTCGCTTTGGCTGCTGTTCATTTCATTGACGCCGGGCGCATATCGCGCCAAGCGCTATCCCAAGTGGCCCGGAGCGTTGCTGGTCACTGGTTGGTGGCTGCTGGTGACAACCATGCTGCCCAAGCTGCTTAGCAATCTTTTTGCCTATGACCTGACCTACGGCAGTTTGGCCGGGGTGATGATCGCACTTTTCTTTTTCTGGCTGGTGGGTTTAGGAGTTGTTGTCGGCGCTGAATTCAATGCCGCACTTGCCGAATGTCCCGAAGAGCAGGCCATCATGTCAGAGGCATCCTGACACCCATAAGGCTTTACCATAGAGCAGGTTTACGAGGTTTCATGACTGGATTGATGGAAGGAAAGCGCGGCCTGATCATGGGCCTCGCCAATGATAAATCGCTCGCTTGGGGGATCGCGCGCAAGCTGCATGAGCACGGCGCAGCGCTCGCATTTTCCTATCAGGGAGAAGCGCTTGAGAAACGCGTTCGCCCGCTTGCCGCCAGTCTGGGCAGCGACTTTCTGATTGAATGCGATGTTTCCGACGGTGCCGCGCTCGACGCAGCCTTCGCTGCGCTGGCTGCGCGTTGGCCGACGATCGACTTTATCGTCCACGCAGTTGGTTTTTCCGACAAGAACGAGCTGCGCGGCAAATACATGGACACCAGCCTGTCCAACTTCCTCATGACTATGAACATTTCGGCCTACAGCCTCGTCGCGGTCACCCAGCGCGCGGCGGCGATGATGCCGATGAACGAAGACGGCAGCGGCGGCGGCACAATCGTGACGCTGACATATTACGGCGCGGAGAAGGTAATTCCGCATTACAACGTGATGGGGGTTGCCAAAGCGGCACTGGAGGCCAGCGTGCGCTATCTCGCCAACGATTGCGGCCCCATGGGTATTCGCGTGAACGCGATTTCCGCCGGGCCCATCAAAACCTTGGCCGCAAGCGGAATCGGCGATTTCCGTTACATCCTCAAGTGGAACGAGTCTAACGCGCCGCTGCGCCGCAATGTTACCATCGACGACGTCGGCGGGGCCGGGCTCTATTTGCTGTCCGACCTTTCATCGGGGGTAACCGGCGAAGTCCACCACGTTGATGCGGGATATCACACGGTGGGCATGAAACAGGAAGATGCGCCGGACATTGCATTGAGTTGAGGCGTTTGGGAGCCGCCAAGCGCGTCCGGGTCACAAGGCCCGCCTTTCATCGCACCTTGTCGGCCAAAATCACCACCAAGACCCCGCACCGAGACCCGGGCCCATCCCAACCCGGCATGGTCCCCGCGCCGCCGATCGGTCTGGCCTCGCTCAATCCTGCGGCGGGGCCGCGATGGAGCCCTGCGAAGGGGAGACGGACGGCTGCGCCGCAGCGGTCTCAGCCGCGCGCTCCTTGGCCAACTTTGCCTCATAGGCTTTTTCCAGCACTTCGACGCGGGCTTGCTCGGCTGCTGTATCAGCGTCGATAGATTGCATGCGCTTGGCCCGCTCTTCCTCGATCAGCTTACCAAACTGAACGTCGCTGGATTGCTTCTTCTCGGCGTATGCGCGGTTGACCAGTTTCATGACGCAGCCGGATGCCCCGCTTGCGCCCACCGGCGAACAGGAATTGACCCCTGCCGCACCGACCGTTTCGTAAGCTTTGACCCGCTCGTTCCAGCTTTGATTGGCCGCCGAATTCGGGTCCTCGCGCAAAAGTGCTGGAATGCGAAAGCGTTCCGCTTCGTCCTTGCGCGCGCACACGGTGATTGAGCCATCGGACGATGCGGGACAGGGATCCTCGCCATAGATGATGAGCTGATTGATTCTCTCGCCGGACGGTTGCTCTGATCCGTCCTGCGCCGCGCCAAGTTGCGGGACCAACAATACCAAAACGCCCGTCAGTGCGGCGACAATCATGGGGCGCTTCATCGGAGTTCTCCAGTTCGGGCTTTTCCAAGCCTATAAGCGCCATCATGCTTGAATGGTAGCTGAAGAGTCACCGCCCCATCCGCGGCCGCTTCGGCACAGTTCAGCCTGGTCAAATCCGCTTGGATAGCGCGATCGCGGCGCGACAGCCGAGCTGGATCGCGCCAAACAGAAACGGATAACCCGGCGCGCGCTCTGCCCCAGATGCGAATGCAGTGTCCCGGTGGGCGCGTTCATCATCGCGGAACTCGCGGATCATAGCGCTCAGTTCAGGATCATCCTCGCCCAGTTCTTCAAGCTGCTCAGTATAATGGCGGTCGATCTCGGTTTCGACCGCAGCCGTGCAGGCCATGACAGCTTCGGGACCGATCAGCGCGGTGGCAGCGCCCAGCGCAAATCCGGCCGCCGACCAAAGCGGTTGAAGCGCAGTTGGGCGAACGCGGCGCTGCGCCAACAAGGCGTTAAAGCGTTCGCAATGCAGCTTTTCGGATTCGGCCATGGCCAAGATTTCGTTTGCGCCCGGTGCCCGATCGCCCATCACTGTCAATTGACCGGCATAAATGCGCGTCGCGCCAAATTCGCCAGCCTGATTGACGCGGAGCATGGATGCTTCTCGATTGCTCATGGTAGCGTCCTGTTCTTGCCTCGGCCAACCAACACCAGCACCACTACAACGCTGGCTATTGAGATTACAAAATTGAAGCCCGCCATGCTAATGCCCAAGAGGGCCCACGGCGCGGTATCGCAGCGTACCAACGGCGCATTCATGATCGCGGCGAGCGGGTCGCTGCCCAGTTCGCTCGATGAGCAGGCCGTAAGCCCTTCCCACCAGCCATATTCGACCCCGGCATGAAACGCGCCGATCAAGCCGCTCGTGCCGATGGCGAGCGCGGCCATCACGATCAGCAGAGTGCCGGAGGGCGCTTTCCTTAGCGCCAGTGCCAGCAGCGCCGCCGCGATCGCAACAATATGCGGGTATCGCTGCCACCAGCAAAGTTCACACGGCGGCAGGCCAAACCAGAATTGCGCGATCAGCGCGCCTGTCATCAACCCGATGGGTATCAGTAGTGCGATCAGAAGAGCCATATTCCTTGAAGAGGTCATTGCGTTATCGCTTTCGCAGCGCCAACGCCGAAGGTGCCGTCCGGCGCAGGGTCTGCAATGCATAGTAGAGCTGAAAGTCTTTGATCTTCAGAGCTTTGAGCTCCTCGGTGGTCATTTTGAACCGCGGATCCTCGATTTTGTCCTTCTCCAAATCCTTATCATCTTTGATCTCATTGATCAGATGACCCCGTAAATCACTCTCGCGATAGGAGCGCAGCGCACGTTTGCGCAAGTCTGTGTCAGAAATCTGGGGCACCGCGATGTCAGGATCGATGCCGCCTTCTTGGACGGACCGACCCGAAGGCGTGTAATACCGCGCAGTGGTCAATTTGAGCGCAGTATCTCGCGTCAACGGGATCAGGGTTTGCACGCTGCCCTTGCCAAAGCTGCGCTGGCCCATGATCACGGCGCGGTGCTGATCCTGCAGCGCGCCAGCCACAATCTCGGACGCTGAGGCCGAACCCTCATCAATCAGCACAATCATCGGAACGCCTTTGGCGATGTCGCCAATTGTAACTTGCTCGGCACTGTAGGTGTCATTGTCACGCGGATAGCGACCGCGTTGCGAGACAATGACGCCCTTGTCGAGAAACAGATCGGATAGCGCAACAGCCTCGTCCAGCAAGCCGCCTGGATTGCTGCGCAGATCCAGCACCAAACCACCAGGGCGGTTTCCGGTTTTTGCCTTTATGGCCTTCCAAGCGGCTGACACGTCGCTTCCGACATTTGCGCTGAAGCTGGAAACGGAAATTACGCCGAGGTTGCCCTCAATCTTCGATTCGACCGGTTTAAGGTCTATGATCTGACGCATGATCGTTACGTCAAATGGATCATCGCGCCCTGTACGAAAAACTGTGAGGCGGATTTGCGTGCCCGGTGCGCCGCGCATGCGCTGAACCGAATCGTCAAGCGATGCGCCATAAATCAGCTTGCCATCAAGGTGCGTGATGAAATCGCCCGCCTTCATCCCAGCGAGATCGGCTGGGCTACCTTTGGTTGGCGCAATAACTTTTACAGCACCATCGTCGAGCGTGACCGACAAGCCAAGACCGCCGTAATTGCCATCGGTCTGTGCGCGCAGGTTCTCGAAATCACGCGTATCAAGGTAGGAACTGTGAGGATCAAGCGAAGCGAGCATGCCATCAATCGCGCCCTTGATCAGTTTGTCGTCATCGACCGGCTCGACATAAGCAGTCTTGATCCTTTCATAAATTCCAACCAGCTTTCCAAATTTTGGACCGGATCTGGCGTCCACCGCCGCCAGCCCTGCCGTTGCCGCCGGGATCAGCGCGACGGCGCTGACCAGCGCCGCTGCGCGAAAGACGGATGCGACCTGTTTCGCCATGATTATCTTTCAAATCGAATAATGGAACTCAGACTGTCTATATTGACTGCATCATTAACGCCAGATGCTGCCGGGGCAATCATCCGGGCAACAGCGATAACGGATTGACCGCAGCGCCATCTTTGCGCAGTTCGACCGACATGATCGGCCGACCAGGTCCGGCAAGGCCAAGGGGCGAACCCTGCACCACGCGGGCACCAACTTCAACGTCGAGCCGGCCCATGTTGGTGATGAGCGATGACCAGCCTTCGTCATGCTCTATAATGACAATCCGGCCGTAGCCGCGATAAGCGCTTGCGAAAGCAATACGGCCTGCCGCTGGTGCAATAACTTGGGCGGTGGATGAGGGAGCAAACGTGATTCCTTTTGCAGTGCCGCCACCCGTTGCAGCGCCGAACCCTGTCACAACGCGCCCGCTGACCGGCAATATCCAGGTGAAGGCCGCCGGCGCTCCGGACGCTTCGATGGCGCGCTCCAATGCCAGCATCGCGCCTGGACGCGAGGGCCGCGCCACTGGACCAGGCAACGCGGCCAACTGCGCGCGCAGACTGGCATCTTCCCGTAAGCGAGCCATGAGCGCGGAGAGATCGCGGGTTTCTTCAGCCAATCCTATAACGCGGTCTCCCTCGCGGCTCGCCGACCCGCGTGCGCTTCGCGATTCGATCCGCTGACGACTTTCGATCATTGCGAGTTCATTGCGCCTTGCCAAAAGGTCTACTTCGCTTGCGCGCAATTGCGCCTGCGCAGCGCGAGCGCGGTCCTGAAGTTGCCGACCGCGCAGTATCTGTGATCGCAAGCCTGAAATGCTGCGGCGAACCTGGGGAACCATCGTTTCCAGCACGGCGCGCAGATACACAGTGTCGCGCAAAGAATCCGCACGCATCAAGCTGAAAACTAGCGGGCGGCGCGAGATCATCTGGAGCGCTGCCGTCAAGCGCACCACCGGCTCCTGCCGCGCGGCGATCGCAGTGCGCAGCGCGCCCCGCTGGCGTTCAATTTCAGCGACGCGCGCCTCCGCCAGTTGAATTTCGGCCTCCGACTGCTGAATCCGCGCCGCAACAGCCGCCGCCATGCTGGCGGTCCGGTCTGCCGCCGCAGAAGCGCGGCGGGCCTCTGCATCCAATCGGTCACCGCGACCGCGCGCTTCAATCAGCGCACGTTGCGTTTGACGCAAGACATCGGCAGCCTCGGCTGCGCTCTCAAAGGGTGCATCTTGAGCTAGCACAGGAGGAAGAGCCAGCCAGAACACAAGCCCTGCCGCAACGAACGTCAGGCCCAGCAGGCAAGAGCGCAGCATCATGGGACTAAACCGATCCCTCGCGGTGATAAGGATGCCCGGCAATGATGCTGGACGCCCGCCATAGCTGCTCAGCCAGCATGGCCCGCGCCAACATATGCGGCCAAGTCGCATTGCCGAAGCCAAGCAACAGATCGGCCGCTGCCCGCAATGCGGGGTCATGCCCGTCTGCAGCTCCGATAAAAAAGCGCGTTTCGCGCACGCCATCGTTGCGCCAACCCTCTAGCGTGTGGGCCAACTGGATTGACGTAAGCTGTTTCCCGCGCTCATCGAGCACTACGGATCGAACCGGGTTTGCGGTGGGTGCCGGGACGGTACCGCCTCTATCGGGCAGTTCGGTCACTTTTAATCCCCAGGATATGCGCTTTGCGTAGCGTTCGACCAAATCTGCCTCAGGAGACCGGCCAATTTTTCCGCGCGCAATGATATGAAGTAGCATGCAGCATTGATATGCTCCGGTGCGGATACGGCAAGCAACATTACGCGCAGAGGCCCCCTTTGCCCGAGCCGCGTGCGCCCGCTTACCCGGCGCCCTTGTCGCTAAACGCCCACATGCGCTCAAGATTGTAAAAGCTTCGCACTTCGGGGCGGAACACATGGACGACGACATCGCCTGCATCGACTAAAACCCAGTCTGCCGCTGGCAAACCTTCGATGCGCGAATGTCCAAAGCCGCCGTGCTTGATCCGCTCTGCCAACTTCTGGGCCATTGTCGCGACTTGCCGCGTCGATCGACCCGAAGCGATCACCATGAAATCGGCAATCGAACTTTTGCCATCAAGGGGAATGGAAATGACATCCATTGCCTGATCATCGTCTAGCGATTGCAGCACAAGCTCGTGGAGCGAGGCCGGGACGGCCTGCGGTGATATGTCGGCAACGACCGGCACCGTTTGAACGATTGTCATATGCGAAAGGTGAACTCCAAAAATTGTTTTTGCATGAGGATATTTCGTTCTTTGCGCCCTGGGGCGACGAAGTTTTGCAAGAGAAAAGTTACAAGTTCAAAGCCCATCCGGACCGATTACACGATTTGTCAGCATGTCACGTTGATGCTGGCCCGAAAATCGGTGCTGCCAATGAGGATCAGAAGCCCGGATTTCCGTGGCTGACCTCTCATCAGGGTCGAATCGCAAGATGGTCAGCGCCGGGGCGCTCCGCTTTGCACCGTTCAGTTCCAAACCGTGCCACCGGCGCCAGCGACGCAGCCAAGCCATAGCGGGACTCGCCATCGCGGCGCGATCATAACCCGGGCGGGCGATTACCGCAATCGGCATCTCGCGCGCGATAGATCGCCAGCCGCGCCAGCGATGGAATTGCGCCAGATTGTCACTGCCCATCAACCAGACGAAGTGCTTTTTAGGATATCGGCCTTTGAGTTTGCGCAAAGTATCGAGGGTAAATCGCGTGCCCATTTGCTCCTCGATTGCTGTGACCCGGATTGGCGCGCAGCGAGCCAATTTGCGTGCCGAGGAAACCCGCGCACCAATCGGTGCCATACCCTCTGCGGACTTGAGCACATTGCCAGGGGAAACCAGCCACCAGACCTCATCAAGTCCCAGCGCATCAAGCGCAAAGAGGCTGATCCGCCGATGCGCGCCGTGCGCCGGATTGAAACTGCCTCCGAGCAGGCCGATCAATGAAGGTCTGGCGATCAACCTGCCAGATCTTGCTCAGAAAGAGATAAATTATTGATTTTAATGTTAAAAATCCCAAGCCTCGAAAGCAGACCTTATGGCCGTACTTGGCCTGTGCCGCGCACGAACCATTTGTATGTCGTCAGTCCTTCAAGCGCTACAGGTCCGCGCGCATGGAGCCGACCTGTCGCAATGCCGATTTCGGCACCCAAGCCGAATTCGCCGCCATCAGCAAACTGGCTCGATGC
Organism: Novosphingobium sp. Chol11; assembly: GCF_945870625.1. Taxonomy (GTDB): domain Bacteria; phylum Pseudomonadota; class Alphaproteobacteria; order Sphingomonadales; family Sphingomonadaceae; genus Novosphingobium. The sequence continues at coordinate 23,072 of NZ_CAMBTS010000021.1, forward strand.
ATTGTGCATCACAATGGCGCTATCCACTTCTGCTAGGAAACGTTCCGCCGCCATTTGATCCGACGTAACGATCGCATCGGTATGGCCTGAGCCATGGCGAGCGATATGCGCCATGGCCGCATCAAGCCCATCCACCACTGCCACAGCCAGGACCGCATCAAGATATTCAGTATCCCAATCATTATCGGCAACGGGCTGGATCCTAGTATCAATCGAGCGCGCGCGCGCATCACCTCGCAGTTCGCAACCTGCATCGAGCAGCGGCAAGACAAGGCCATGCGGATCAGGATAAGTTGCATCGATCAATAGGGTTTCCATAGCGCCACAAATGCCGGTTCGCCGCATCTTGGCGTTGAGTGCGATGGCGCTGGCCATCGTAGGGTCGGCGGTGCGCTCAACGAAGGTGTGGTTTATCCCATCGAGGTGCGCCAGGACGGGCACCCGCGCATCGGCTTGTACTCGCCCGACGAGGCTTTTCCCGCCGCGCGGAACGATCATGTCAATCAACTCAGCCGCCGCCAACATAGCACCCACAGCAGCACGATCCTGAGTTGGCACCAGTTGCACAGCCTCGGCGGGCACGCCGCCTTGGGCAAGCCCTTCCGCCAGCGCGGCATGAATCGCGCGGTTTGAATGAACCGCCTCTGACCCGCCGCGCAACAACACCGCATTGCCCGAGCGCACGCAGAGCGCTGCGGCATCGGCGGTGACGTTGGGACGGCTCTCATAAATGATCCCAATCAAGCCGATCGGCACACGAACCCGCTGCAGCTCCATTCCATTCGGCCGAACGCTGGAATCGATCACACGTCCAACAGGATCATCAAGAACTGCAATCTGCTCCAAAGCATCCGCCATTGCCTCCAGACGCTGCGGGTCTAAGCGCAATCGATCAATCATGGCGCCGGAAAGGCCATTGTTTTCACCATTGGCAACATCAAGTGCATTGCCAGCCAAAATCTCTGGCGCAGCCTGCCGTAAGGCTTTTGCGGCCGACTTAAGCGCGGCTTCTTTGGCGGGCGCGGACATGCAGGCCAGCGCCCGCTGCGCCATGCGTCCAGCGCGGGCAAGGCGCTCGACAACTTCGGTTGCAGATTCGGCGGCGGGTTGAGCGATCATCGACATGAAGATTTACATATCATCTAATGTTGGAGATGTCAGCCGCGGCGGCGAAGGGCGAGTCGTAACGTCGGGTTAATCCTTGGCAGGGCCTGCTGAATCGTCCTGAAAGCTAATCCCTATTTACCCTCTTCACCATTCACCGAAGAAGTAGCACGCTTCGCCTCGCGTTGAAGCCAGGCGATTCGACCGCGCAGCGTAGCCCCGATAGGCGATCACCTCCGGATGCGCGAAAAGCCGTCATGGATGGGGATCGGTATTCTACCTGCAACAACGCCTAGAAAGCCCGGAGCAAAAATGCGGCAGGGGCTTTGGACTCGCGTGCAAAGTTGGTTCCCTGAGCGCGAGTTCTTCATGCGTGCTAGCGGGCAAATGCGCTTTATCCGTATTTCCAGCACTTTTCAGATACGGGCAGCCGGGGCAATCGCAACAGCATGTGCGATCTGGCTGGCCATGGTGCTATGGATGCTCATATCAGGGCTGATAGGTGCTCATGACAGAACTGCTCTGCTGGAGCGTGAGGCAGCAGTTGCTTCGGCTGAGAGCCGCGTGGCCAAGTATCGCGGCGGTCTGGGCGCGGTAGCCGCCGATCTTGCGAAGCGTCAGGACTTCATTGAGAAAAGCGTGCAAGGAGCGATTGGTCCGCTTCCTAGAGATTTGCCCCGTGGAACGGTATCCGACAGCCGCGAGGAGGCCGGCAAGACCGTGCGCAAGATCTCGCTGGTTTTGCCCGAAGCTGCAGGGCTCGCCAGGTTAGAGGCCCGCCAACTCGTCTTTGTTGAGCAACTTACTCGTTATGCAGATGCAAGGGCTCTGCGTGCTGAGGCAGCGATGCGGCGCGTAGGTCTTAATCCCGCGCTGATAGTGGCGCAGGACCGCAGGGCCATGGGCGGCCCGTTGGTCCGACTGCTGACCGGCCCGGGCGATACAATTGACCCGCGGTTTGCCCGGCTGGGAGCCAGCCTTGCGCGTTTGAACGCCATGATGCAGGGTCTAGCCAGCATTCCGAACACGCTTCCTGCCGGCCTCCAATTCATTTCCAGTGGCTTCGGCTTCCGGACCGATCCGTTTACTGGGGGAAGCGCGTTTCATGCCGGGCTCGATTTTCGCGGCCCGATCGGCACGCCAATTTATGCTGCAGCAGCAGGAACAGTGAGCTTCACCGGCGTGAAACAAGGCTATGGCAGTTGTCTTGAGATAAGCCATGCCAATGGCTTGCTGACTCGCTACGCTCATTTATCACGAATTGGTGTCGGCGTCGGTCAAAGAGTTATTGCCGGCAGCGCAATCGGTGCCATCGGCAACACAGGGCGATCCACTGGTCCGCACTTGCATTTTGAAGTACGGATTGGTGATCGTGCGGTCGATCCACGCCCATTTCTCGAAGCGCCCGTTCTGGAGTCAAAATCACATGTTTTCCAAGAAACCCGAGCCATGGGCACCCGCCCCGGCGCGTCAGGCAGCGACGAATAACGCCGTGGCATCGACCTTTTCCGTTCTCGGCGCAGACTTGGCGATTAAGGGCGACATTACGGCCAGCGCAGATCTGCATATTGACGGGCATGTTCAAGGCGACATTACTTGCGCCACGTTGGTGCAAGGCGAGTCAAGCGTTATCGACGGCTCCATCAAGGCACAATCTGCATGCCTTTCAGGCACGGTGCATGGCGGCATTGAAGTCGCGCAGCTGTCCATCCTGAAAAGCGCCCGCATTCACGGCGACGTCTCTTATGAGTCCGTAACAATCGAACAGGGCGCACATGTTGAGGGACGCCTTAACCATGGTCTCACAATGTCTGATGGTGAGACAACACTTACCTTGGTCGGCTAAACGAGCTCAACTATCTGAGCGCCCTTCCGCACGACGTGCTTCCAACCAAGCTTGGGCCTCAGCTTCCTGCGCAGCTGCTGAGCTGGCCTTGATCTGGGCATCACGCTCAGCCCGTAGTTCCTCTATGAGCGCATCGCGTTCTGTACCGAGCCGCAAGTCACGTGCGCCTTGGTCTTCTTCAATGCCCGCGCGTTTCGCCGCTTTGGCGACTAAACCATCGAGTTCACGCTGCGAGCACAGGCCAAGTGTAACGGGATCCTTGGGATTGATATTGGAGATGTTCCAGTGGCTGCGATCGCGAATCGCAGCGATTGTGTTGCGTGTGGTTCCGATCAGTTTGCCAATCTGCGCATCCGAAATCTCGGGGTGATTGCGCAGGATCCAGGCTATCCCGTCGGGCTTATCCTGCCGCTTTGAAACTGGCGTGTAGCGCGGCCCCTTGGTGCGGCTGACCGATATCGGCGCCCGCTGCATTCTAAGGGCATAGCTTGGGCTGGCCTGCCCGCGCTCGATCTCTGCCTGCGTTAGTTCGCCAGAGTGTACCGGATCACGGCCAGTGTATTTGGCACCCGCCAGATCATCGGCCATGGCTTGGACCTCAAGAATGTGTAATCCACAGAAGCCAGCAATCTGCTCAAAAGTCAGCGCGGTATTGTCGACAAGCCAAGACGCTGTTGCGTGAGGCATCAATGGGTACGTGGGCTGGTTGCTCACGAGCACTCTCCGGGTAAGCTGAAACAACAAGGGCCGCACCTTGCGGAGCGGCCACGAGCCTAACGCTTAGGGTACAGGCTGCGTGGCGACAAGCCTATTCGCGCACGATTAAGCCGCTTTCGCGCCAAATCGTCGCAAAAGCAGAGGGCTTCGCTCGCTTACCGACCCACCGCTAGGACAATTTTGCCTATGTGCGTGCCTGCTTCCATGCGGCTATGCGCTGCTGCTGCCTGCGCCAACGGAAATGCCTGATCCATCACCGGCCGCAGTTTTCGTTCTGTGACAAGCGGCCAGACGTTCTGGTGAATCTCATCAGCCAGCATCTCTTTAAAGTCATTCGGTCGCGGTCGCAGAGTCGATCCGGTCATGGTCAGGCGGCGGCGCATGATCTCCGCCATATTGATTTCGGCGCGTACCCCGCCTTGGACTGCAATCGTCACATGGCGGCCATCGTCGGCAAGGCACTTGAGGTTCCTGGCTACATAAGCGCCGGCAACCATGTCGAGCACGAGGTTCACGCCAGCCCCATGAGTGATGCGGGCAACCTCTTCGACAAAATCGCTAGCCTTATAGTCGATTGCATGATCGGCCCCGATCGTCATGGCCGCGGCACATTTTTCGGATCCCCCGCAGGTAACAATAACGTTCAGGCCAAACAATTTCCCCAAAAGGATCGCCATCGTGCCAATGCCGCTTGTGCCGCCATGCACAAGGATCGTTTCACCCTCGCATGCCCAGCCTCGTTCAAAGACATTGTGCCAGACGGTAAACAGTGTTTCCGGAAGCGCGGCGGCCTCGTCCATTGCGTAACCGGCAGGAACCGGCAGGCAATGACCAGCCTCCGCAAGGCAATATTCGGCATAACCGCCGCCGTTTACCAAAGCGCAGACCATTTGCCCCTTCACGAGGCCGGTAACCCCCGCACCCGTCGCAACAATCTGTCCTGAAACTTCAAGTCCAGGGATAGGAGACGCGCCAGGTGGTGGTGGATAGAACCCGAGGCGCTGGATAACATCAGGCCGATTGACCCCGGCAAAAGCAACGCGGACGAGGACCTGCCCGGCCATTGGCGCTGGTACAGGGATCGTTTGGAGTTGCAAAACTTCGGGCCCGCCGGGGGCGTCAATTCCTATCGCGCTCATCGCGGCTGGTACCGGCTGCATAGCCATGCCCCCTGATCTGAATGCCCAGACTGTTGTTTGCATGCCGCCCCCAATTCAGCCCTAAAGAGCGCCCTACCGACGCGGCCGGTTGACAGCAAGGCTCAACCGGTCACTATATAGCTTGAAATGGAACTTGATGATCGAGCGCGCCCTTTAGGCGACTTTGTCAGCCAGCTGACAGCCGAATCGCTCGATCGTTATTCTCAAGCCGAGCTCGCCGAGCGGATTACGATCCTGGAAGGCGAGATCACTCGCATCAAGGCCCACCAGAACCGTGTTTTGGCCCATCGCCTCGCGGCAGAGGCATTGTTCAAACCCGATGCACGCAGCGGCGCTGACCGATGAGTGAGATCGCCCTTCACAGATCAGGGCTTCACGTAGCGAGCAAGCGTCCCCATATCCGTTTCCTGACGACCGATCCCATATCTACATCGGCGCTTCCCTCTTACGCTCATTTAGCTCAGGTTAAGCATAAGCGTGTTTACTTCCCGTAAGGGACCCTCCCTTGGCCGTTGCCTCGGCGGCCAACCAGAAAGACGAATCATGCCAAGTTTCGCTCAGAGTCTTGAAAAGACGCTCCACACCGCTCTCAGCAATGCATCAGAGCGCAGCCATGAGTATGCCACGCTTGAGCATCTTTTGCTGGCTTTGATTGATGATCCCGATGCTGCGCAAGTGATGCAGGCCTGCGGCGTTGATCTTGGAGACCTTGGCGACGTCGTGCGTCAATATCTCGATCAAGAGTATCAGTCGCTGAAAACGAAGGACAAAGCGGATCCGCAACCCACCGCCGGATTTCAGCGGGTCATTCAGCGTGCCATACTTCATGTGCAGTCGTCCGGTAAAGACACGGTGACGGGCGCCAATGTCCTTGTAGCTTTGTTCTCAGAGCGCGATTCTTATGCAGTTTACTTCCTCCAGCAGCAGGACATGAGCCGTCTTGATGCGGTGAGTTTCATCAGCCACGGCATCGGCAAAGGCGGCCGTCAGGTTGAAAGCCGCAATCCCAAGGGTGCTGAAGAAACACAGCCTCAGACGGAGGAAAAGGCGGAGAGCAAAGGCGCAAAGAAAGATTCTGCGCTTGACCAGTTCTGCGTCAATCTGAATGAAAAGGCGCTAGCAGGAAAAGTTGATCCTCTTATCGGGCGCGGCCCTGAAGTTGATCGCACGATCCAGATATTGTGCCGCCGCTCGAAGAACAACCCGCTCTATGTCGGCGATCCCGGCGTCGGCAAGACTGCGATTGCCGAGGGACTCGCCCGCAAGATCGTAGAAGGTGAGGTCCCCGAGGTCCTCGCGCCAGCGGTAATATACTCGCTTGACATGGGCGCGTTGCTGGCTGGAACCCGCTACCGTGGCGATTTCGAGGAGCGGCTCAAGCAAGTCGTTAACGAGCTTGAGAAAATGCCAGACGCGATCCTGTTCATTGACGAGATTCATACGGTTATCGGTGCTGGTGCGACGAGTGGTGGTGCAATGGATGCGTCGAACCTGCTCAAGCCTGCCCTCTCTGGCGGCACGATCCGCTGCATCGGTTCGACCACCTACAAGGAGTTTCGCAATCACTTTGAAAAAGATCGCGCACTGCTACGCCGCTTTCAGAAGATCGACGTCAACGAGCCTACGATTGAGGATACGATCAAGATCCTCAAAGGGCTTCGTACCGCTTTTGAAGAGCACCATAAGGTCAAGTATACACCCGATGCGATCAAGACCGCGGTGGAGCTTTCGGCGCGCTACATCAACGACAGAAAACTGCCAGACAAAGCGATCGACGTGATCGATGAAGTAGGTGCCATGCAAATGCTGGTGCCGCCTTCAAAGCGAAAAAAGATCATTACCGCACGCGAAATCGAACAAGTCATTGCGACAATGGCTCGTATCCCCGCCAAATCGGTTTCGAGCGATGACAAAAAAGTGCTTGAGCATCTTGACCGCGACTTGAAGCGGCTCGTCTTTGGACAGGATCAGGCGATCGAGGTTTTGGCGAGTGCGATGAAGCTGAGCCGCGCCGGCTTGCGCGATCCCGACAAGCCGATTGGTTCATTCCTGTTTTCTGGACCAACCGGCGTAGGCAAGACCGAAGTCGCTCGCAGTTTGGCCCAGATCATGGGAATTCCGCTGCAGCGCTTCGACATGTCGGAATACATGGAGCGGCATTCCATAAGCCGCCTGATCGGAGCGCCTCCGGGTTATGTCGGGTTTGATCAAGGCGGATTGCTTACAGATGCGATTGATCAGCAACCGCATTGCGTGTTGCTTCTCGACGAGATTGAGAAGGCGCACCCAGATCTCTTCAACATCTTGTTGCAGGTGATGGATAATGGCCGACTCACTGACCACCATGGCAAGACAGTTGATTTCCGCAATGTGGTACTGGTCATGACGACCAACGCCGGCGCTTCGGACATGGCGCGCAACGGGATCGGTTTTGGGGACGTGTCCAAGGCCGATGCTGGCGACGAGGCAGTCAAGAAGATGTTCAGCCCCGAGTTCCGCAACCGCATCGATGCGATTGTCCCGTTTGCGTACCTGCCTCCTGAAGTTGTCAGCCGCGTAGTCGACAAATTCATTCTGCAGCTTGAGCTGCAGTTGGCGGAGCAGAATGTCCATATCCAGTTCGACAGCGATGCGAGAGCATGGCTTGGCAAGCAAGGCTACGACAGGCTTTATGGTGCAAGGCCGATGGCCCGCTTGATCCAAGAAAAGGTAAAGAAGCCGCTCGCGGAGGAATTGCTCTTCGGCAAGCTCGCTACCGGCGGAGAAGTGCATGTCAGCCTCAAGCTTGAGGAAGGCAAGGAGACAGCGCTCTCTTTTGAGCTGACACCTGCAGCTCCCAAACTGATCAAGAAGAAGGCCAAACGCGGCAAAGCCAGCGGCAATACTGCTGCTGAGCCAAACACTGACGAAGCCTGATACCGCGCTGGGAACGGCGCTTCGTCGGATTGCAACCGGCGAAGCGCCTAGTCTGATTGCGATGCACCCGGGCCAAGGTCGATGCCATGCACGGCTATGACCGGCCCCGCCGCCAGTTCGCGGTCGCTCTCGCAGCACTGGCAGGATATGTCGATGCGGTGGGATACCTATCGGCGAGTGGCTATTTCGTCTCGTTCATGTCAGGCAACACGTCCCGCCTTGGCGTCATGCTTGGCACAGACGCGATAGGCGCTTGGCCGCCCTCCCTTCTCATTGCGGGGTTTGTCGGCGGGGTGACCAGCGGCGCCTTGATCGCGCATCGTGCCGAACGGCATTCCAAGCCTGCAGTCCTCGCGCTGGTCACTTCGCTATTGCTCGGCGCTGCCGCCGCACGAATGCAAAGTGCACCGATCATGATGCTGGCGGCGCTGGTGATCGCGATGGGTGCGATCAACAATACCTTCCAGCGCGGCGGCGAAGTGGCCATTGGCATCACTTACATGACAGGCGCGCTCGTGCGGATCGGCCAGAGTCTGGCGCATCGGCTTTCTGGCCAGCCTGACCCAAGCTGGCGATCCTGGGCTTCACTGTGGGGCGGTCTGCTGGCAGGGGCGGTGTCCGGAGCTACCCTTCAGAGCCGCATGCCTTTGGGCTGCTTATGGATTGCTGTAGCTTGGAGCGCGGCGATGATTGTTGTTGCGCTCAATCTCCCGGAGGAAGCCTGAGAAGTTTCTCGCGTGATGCCGCGCCGCGTGATACTTTCATCATCGAAGGCGCAACACCAAGCGCAGCGGCAATCAGGGCGACAACTGCGGGGCCGAGAGAAGATCAGCCTTCGGCCGGGCCAAGCAAAGCCTGCTTGTGAGCCTGAGCATTCAAGACATAGTGCGTCACGCCATGCCGCATACCTTCCAGCGCTGCGTCATTAAGATCCCGCATGAATGCTGCAGGCCGTCCACCCCAAAGCTGGCGCTCGGCAATTCGTTTGCCCGGCGTAAGTAGCGCACCGGCCGCCAGCATGCCATCGCTCTCGATAACGCAGCCGTTCATGACAGTAGCGGACAAGCCAACGAATCCTCGATCGTGAACGATGCAACCATGCATCATCGCCATGTGTCCGACGAGCACGTCATCACCGATTAGGGTTGGGAAACCTTTAGGATAGCGGGGATCGGGACTGTCGCAGTGTATCACTGTGCCATCCTGAATATTGGTCCGCGCCCCGATCACGATACGGTTCACATCACCGCGAAGCACACAATTGTACCAGATCGAAGCCTCAGGACCAATTTCAACGTCACCGATGATACGGCAGCCCGGCGCAATGAACGCGCTTTCATGGATACGCGGAGATTTGCCATGGATTGTCGCGATAGTGACGTCTTGGTGCATTATACTTCCCTCAAGCCGACAAATCAGATGCGGGCCGATGGATACGGGAGAGAATGTGCGGGCGTAGCGGGTCACCTTCCGGCACTTCGGGACGGTTAAAGTCCTCTAGCGGCTGCCGCTTCATCCCCAGTCGCTCCATCAGGCCCCAACTGCGCATGTTGGCTACATTGGTCATCGCCATGATGCTTGGAACCTCAAGATTTGTCCACGACCAAGTCAGCGAAGCTTCCGCCGCCTCCCGCGCATATCCCAAACCCCAAGCATGGCGTGCCAGACGCCAGCCAACCTCATGCTCATAAGTTGGCGAGTGAGGCGGAAGTATACCGCAAAAGCCGATAAAATCCTGCTCGACCTTGCGCTCCAAAGTCCAGAACGGTTCGCCATCCGCATCTTGCCAAGCCTGAAGACATAGGCGCGGGGTTTCAATCATGCGCCAAGCAAACGCGCTGCGTGGAACGCATGGTAACTCAGCACCCCCGAGCAGCCAGCACGCTTGAACGCCAATAATGTTTCGAGAACCAACCCATCGCGATCGCCCGCCCCTGCCGCCACCGCCGCCTCAATCATCGCGTACTCGCCGCTGACTTGGTAGGCAAACACTGGCACCTGAAAGGTCTGCTTCACGCGGACCGCAATATCGAGATAAGGCAACCCTGGCTTGACCATGATGCTGTCCGAACCTTCGGCTAGATCAAGCTCCACCTCACGCAGCGCTTCTTCTGCGTTGCCCGGGTCCATTTGATAAGTTTTCTTGTTGCCTTTCAGCAGCCCGCTCGAACCAACCGCGTCGCGAAACGGACCATAAAACGCGGAGGCATACTTGGCAGCATAAGACATGATCTGGACATTGACGTGGCCATGGCCTTCTAACGCCTCACGGATCGCGGTGATCCGACCGTCCATCATGTCAGAAGGCGCGATGATATCTGCGCCAGCGGCTGCCTGATTCAAGCTTTGCCCAACCAGCACATCGACAGTAGCATCATTGAGCACGTAACCCGCCTCATCGATCAGGCCGTCCTGTCCATGGCTGGTATAAGGGTCAAGCGCGACATCGGTCAGTACGCCAATGTCATCGCCGCACGCATCTTTTATAGCCTTGATTGCGCGGCACATGAGATTATCCGGATTTAGCGCTTCGGCGCCATCCTCACTGCGGCGCTCTGGCTGGGTATTTGGAAACAGGGCCAGCGCCGGAATGCCTGCCGCGACGGCATCTTTCGCACGCTTCACGATACCATCGACCGACCACCTGGAAACGCCGGGAAGCGAGGCGATGGGATCTTCGATGCCACTCCCGCCAGTAACAAACAATGGCCAGATGAGGTCGGCCGGGGTCACTAACACTTCACGGTGAAGAGAACGGCTCCAGGAATGGGCGCGCGTGCGACGCAAGCGAAGCATGGGATAGTTTGCGGTCATGCACAGTGTATAAGGCAGGTGTGCGCCTCCGGGCAACTCCTAGCGGGTCGGAAAGGACGCGAGCAGTGGCACGCTAGTGAAGCGGTAGCGTCAGTTATCTCCGGCCAGCGGATGACCATGATTGATCGGAAGCCGCAGCAGAGCTTCAAATCCACCTTTGGAACGATTGCGATAATCCAAGCGTCCACCATGCTGACCCGCGAACTTATCGACGATCGCAAGTCCCGACCCGACGTTACCAGTGCTCGCGCGGGCTTGGTCCACACGCGCGAAAGGGCGGCACAATTCATCGAGAGCATCCACAGTTGCGCCAGTGAAACGCGCCGGGTCTGCCGGAAGCGTTTGGTTGTGAGTCACGCTGCCATATCGATGTTGTCCGCGGCAGCATAATATTGATCTTCGGCTTCGGCAGGCGGGATGTTGCCGATCGGCTCCAGCAGCCGGCGATGGTTGAACCAGTCTACCCATTCGAGCGTGGCGTATTCGACGGCTTCAAAGCTGCGCCACGGCCCGCGCCTGTCAATCACTTCGGCCTTGTAGAGGCCGTTGATCGTTTCGGCCAAAGCGTTGTCGTAGCTGTCGCCGACACTGCCAACCGAGGGTTCGATCCCAGCTTCGGCGAGGCGCTCGGTGTACTTGTTGGACACGTGTTGCGAACCGCGATCGCTATGATGGATGAGCCCGCCCCGATGGGTCGGCTGCCGATCGTGAAGCGCTTGCTCCAGGGCGTCGAGCACGAAGCTGGCATGGGCCGTCCTGTTGGTTCGCCAACCGACGAGCCGATCTGCCGCGTCCTGCCGATCGCCCCATCCACCTATCACGAGCGCGTCGCGCAGCAACAGGATCCGACCCGCCTGTCAACGCGGGCACGGCAGGATGTGGCCCTGAAGCCGGAGATCGCGCGCGTGTTCGCCGAGAACTTCGCGGTCTACGGCGTGCGCAACGTATGGCGGCAGATGATGCGGGAGGGCGTGTCAGTAGCCCGCTGTACCGTCGCGCGGTTGATGCGTGAGATGGGCTTGGCAGGGGTGATCCGCGGCAAGCGGGTGCGTACGACCATCAGCGACAAGTCGGCCCCGTGCCCGCTCGATCGCGTCAACCGCCAGTTCTACGCGCCAGCGCCGAACCGGCTCTGGGTGTCGGACTTCACCCATGTCGCCACTTGGGCAGGGTTCGTCTACGTCGCCTTCGTCATCGATACCTACGCCAGGCGGATCGTCGGTTGGCGAACCAACAGGACGGCCCATGCCAGCTTCGTGCTCGACGCCCTGGAGCAAGCGCTTCACGATCGGCAGCCGACCCATCGGGGCGGGCTCATCCATCATAGCGATCGCGGTTCGCAAC